>JAYUKI010000991.1:0-36727 GCA_043764595.1 Myxococcales bacterium
GGAGCTCGCGAGCTTGGAGGATCACAGTCATGGAAAATGAAGACAAATCGAAGGCCACTCCCCACACGCGCACTCGGCTATTTGCGTTCGGCGCACTCACCGCGTTTCTCTCTCTCGTGGGCTACGTGTCCCAGCAGGGGTACCGAGCCGCCACGGACGCCTTCGTGGCACCCATCATTCTTTCGCCAGACAACGACTTGGTGCTGGCCAACAAGCTGAAGCTGAGCGAGCTCCAAGTGGAGCGAGCGAAGACGGCCGCGCAGATCGAGGCGATCGATGCGGACGTGGCGTCTGCCGGACGAGCGCTTTCGCGCCTCTCCGCGCTCCACGGCGCCACGAGCGAGGCTTTGGCGTGGACGATCGACCTGAACAAGCGCCAGGCAAGCGCCGGAGTGGCCGAGCTCCGCGTGCTCGCGCAGCAGAAGAACGCGCTCGCGAATCTACTCGAGAAGCAGACGGCGCTGACCGAGCAGATGAGGACCAACATGAACGCCGGGCTCGTGTCGAAGGTCGACTTCGCACGGGAGGAGCAAGCCTCCGGGCGTTGGAAAGTGGCGCTGATCGAGACCGAACGAACGGCGATGCAGGCCCAAGTACTCTTGCAGCAAGTGGCGCTCGCGAAGAGGTCCCTCGGGAATGGTGGCCCGCCCATGCCGGAACAAATCGTGCGCGACGAGCAGCTCGTCCGGATCGAGCTCGAGATGATGAAGCTCGAGTCGGAGCAGCGCAGCAAGACCGCCGAAAAGAAGGTCTTGGAGGAAAAGATGACGCTGATCGTCGACCTCGACAAACAGCTGAAGGCCCGGCCCGTCTTCCGGGCACTCGAGCACAGCATGGACGTGGCCTTCGTGCCCTACACGCAAATCGAAGGACTTCGTCAGGGCGCCAACGTATACGACTGCATCTGGGGAATCTTCGCGTGCCGTCAGGTCGGAACGGTTGCCGAGCTCGTTCCCGGCGAAGTCATCCTTCCGGATCCTTGGGGAAACCAGTCGCGTGGGCAGTACGCCGTTTTGGAGCTTCGCGAGCACGAGTCCGCGAAGTCGAAGACACTGCGGGTTCGTGGGGGCGGCGCGCCGTTCGCGGTGGCCGCGAACCGACTCACGGGGTCCACCATGGCTTCGGTGAAGTGAGCCATGGAAGCCCTCTTCTGGAGCCTGAAGACCCTCGATCCGCTCCTGCTCGCGACGCCAATCTTCCTGAACTTGGCGCTCTGTTTCCTGGTGACGCAGACCGACTACCTATTTCTGCTCCCAGTCGCATTCGCGCGGTTGGCGTTCGGGGCGCGCGAGCCCTTCCAGCCGCTCGGCCCCAATGAGCGGCCCTCGGGTCTCGTGGTCATTCCGTCCCTCTTGCGGGACAAGGACGACCTGACGGCCATCATGACCACGATCGAGAGCGCAGCCACCAACGGCTACCCGAGCGAGCTCGTCATCGTCGCGAGCGTGGACGGTCGGACCGAGTTCCCCGTGCTCTATGCCGATCTGGAGCGCTGGGTTGCGACGCGCGACTATCCGATGAACGTGTTCGTCTACGTCACGGGCACGCCGACACGACTCGGCAAGATGATGGCCGTCGAGGCCGGAGTCTCGTACATGAAGGAGCGCGTCGCGGCGGGTGATCACGCGGAGTTCCCGAAGATCTACTTTAGTATCGACGGAGATGGGACGCTCGGGGACCACGCGATCGAGCGTTTGGCGAATCGGCTAACGTCACGGAGCCCCTTTACCGGAAAAATGCGCCGTGTCGTCGCGGGAAAGATCTGCATTCGCCCGGACCTTCTTTGGCGCGGATGGCGAGCCTTCTTCACGGTGGAAGGGCAGCTCTACATGCAGGCGGCCCGGGAGTTCGTTGTCTCGAACGTTTCCCGTTACAACTGGAAGCTCACGCCTCGCATCGGGATTCCCGGAGCGCTCTATTGCACGTGGACTGACCTGCTCCTGGCGGCGCCGCGCTACATGAGCTTCATGCACGCCCTCACGGCGGTCGACTGCTTCAAGTGGTGGATGGGTCTTGGAGGCCCGAAGTTCTCGGAGAGCAACACGGAGCCAAAGCCCGAGGCTCTTACGGGTGCGTCGGACGACACGTGCATCGCGTTCTTGGCGAGCCTCGCGTCGTGGAAAGGCGACAAGCTGAACTTCGACGTGCCGCCTACGCCGCTCCACGCGCTCGTCCGCTTCTTCGCGTCGTACACCTACGATCGCTCGCACGACTACGAACCCGAGGCGCGCGTCTTCACGTACACTCCTCCGACGCTGAAGGGGTTGTGGAAGCAGCGTGTTCGCTGGAACTCGTCGCGCGTGGAGTGCGCGGGACGCTTTTGGCGCGCATTCTGGTTCCACTGGGAAATCGGCCTTCCGGTGAGCGCCCACCTCCTGCTCCTGCTTCACACGGTGTTCGAGATCGTCGGGTACTACATCATCCTCCCCTACTACATCGTCGGAAGCTCGCACGTGCTCCTCGGGTATGTACTCGGCTATGCGGCGCAGACGGTGGCCTACACGGCGTACACGCTGATGTCGTTGGCGCTCGAACGTGACCGCGCGCGCTATTGGCGAATCGTGATGTGCCTTCCGTTTGCCTCGCTCTATTCGATCTGCATCAATGCGTTCGGGTGCGTCTACGGGGTCACGAGAGACATCTTCCTCTTCGGGAACTCGACCAACTTCGCTCCGGAGTGGACGCTCGCGAAAGGTGGCTGCGAACGTGTTGCGCTCATGTTCCGGGTTCGCAGGTTCCTGACGTTGTCGCTGCGGTCGGTCGTGTACGGGGACGTTCCACTCGGAACGTTCTGGTTCGGATGGACCGAAACGAAGTGGACGCCGAGTGGCTTCGAGGGTTGGACGACGGGCAAGAAGCCGCGAGCCATTTTCACGTGGCCCTCCCTCTCGATGGTTCGCAGTACGCTCGGGTTCGCACAAGGGGCTCCTCTCGACGCGTCTCTGGAGAAGGTGGCGGCCGCACCTCTCCCGATGGTCGAACCCTTGGCGGTGGCCGAGCCTATGGCGCCCGTGGCCCAGGCGACCGTTCGCAGGTTTCCCTCCCTCGTACCGGCACCACAGAACGAGGAGAGCGTGGCGCCTCCCTCGCGTATCGGAGGGGTGGCTCCGCCCCAGCGAAACGCGGCATAGTCGCACCGCTTTCGAGTGCCGAAACCGAAGTGCCCTGGCGGAGCCCACGCTCCGGCAGGGCTTTTCTTTGGCTTCTGCGGACCGTGGACAAAGACATTACGCGATAGCGATCGCGAGCCCTTTAGTCGATTGCCGAACGGCCGTTCCTTCCCCATGATGACCGACGGGAGCACTCGGGGCCTTGGCCGATGGACATGGGCCGGGGTCCTCGCCGTTTGGGTCAGTGCGGTCGGCCTCGGGTTGGGCGGTGCGGCCTACGCATCTTCTCGGCCCGGTCGCGCAGCAAGTGCTCCGCACGATTGGCCATCCGAAACGCATCTCGTGCGGACGGTCGGTCGGCCGACGCTCCTCCTCTTCGTGCACCCGCGCTGTCCGTGCACCCGCGCAAGTCTGCGGGAGCTATCGCGAACGATGGCGCGGGCCCAGGGTCGAATCGACGTCACCATCTTGATGTCTGGTCCGACCAAGGCCGACCACGTGCCGTTCGGGGGCCTCGATGCCTTCGAGCTCGCACGTGCGGTCCCTGGAGCAAACGTCGTCGTCGATTCGGCCGAGGTCGGGAGGTTCGGAGTGTTCACGTCAGGCCAGGTTCTTCTGTACGACGCCGATGGGACTCTCACGTTCCATGGCGGTATTACCCAAGCGCGTGGACACGAGGGCCCCAGCGCGGGCGGCGAAGCCATTTTGCGCGCGGCCCTTCGAGAGCCTCCTCGGCTCGGTACGTCTTCCGTGTTCGGGTGTGGGCTCCTGTCTCCCGCGGAGATCGCCCGAGGCGGCGAGTCACCGTGATGGACCTGTCCGAAGGCCGAGGATCCAAGGTACCGCCATCCGAAGTCGTTCTGCGCGCTGCGAAGCTCCGTGACGCACACGAACGCGCCATGTGCAGTCGAAACGACCGCAAGTTCGCTACTCTCCTTCTCGTTCAGTGGGCCCTTGCCGTGATCGTCGCGGTCGTGGTCACGCCCCGAGCGTGGAGTGGCTTGTCGAGCACGGTGCATCCGCATTTCCTGTTTGCCATTGGGCTGGGAGGTTTGATTGCAGGACCCCCTGCGGCGCTCGCGTGGTGGCGGCCGGGGGACACGTCGACGCGCTATGCGATCGCCGTCGCTCAAATGGCGATGGGGTCGCTGCTCATCCACCTTACCGGGGGTCGCATCGAGACCCATTTTCATATCTTCGGCTCGCTCGCGATATTGGCTTGTTACAGAGACTACAGCGTCGTGCTGGTCGCGAGCTCCGTCGTCGTTTTCGATCACGCGGCACGAGGTCTATTGTGGCCGCAGTCCGTCTTCGGCGTGGTGGGTGTGGAGCCGTTTCGCTGGCTCGAGCACGCTGCCTGGGTAGCGTTCGAGGATGTGTTTCTCGTGGCCGCGTGCGTTCGTGGCCAGAGCGAAATGTGGGCGATCGCCGAGCGACACGCGAAGCTCGAGGACCAGACCAACTACGAGCTCGGACTCCGCGAGGCTCGGGAAGCGAATCGCGCAAAGACCGAGTTCGTGGCCAACATGAGCCACGAAATACGAACTCCCATGACGGCGATCATGGGTTATGCCGACCTACTCCTCGACCCCGACACCAGTGCCGTCGAACGAAGTGCACACATCCAGACGATTCGGAGGAATGGCGATCACCTCTTGTCCATCCTGAACGACATCCTGGACCTCTCCAAGATCGAGGCCGGCAGAATGACGATCGAGGATGCCCCGTGCTCCCCAGTCGCCATCCTCGGGGAAGTGGCTTCCCTCATGCGGGTTCGCGCGAAGGAGAAGGGGCTCTGCTTGGAGGTGCTCTACGAAACGCCGATTCCCGAGACGATTCGGACCGACCCGACTCGGTTGCGCCAAATCGTGGTGAACCTGGTTTCCAATGCCGTAAAATTCACCGACAGAGGCGGCGTTCGCATCGTCGCACGGTGCGAAGGGACTCGAACCGATGCACCCGTTCTCGTCCTCGAGGTCGTCGATACCGGCATCGGCATGTCGGAGGCTCAAGTCGCGAAAGTTTTCGAACCGTTCGTCCAGGCCGACTCGTCGGCGACCCGTCGATTCGGCGGCACTGGGCTTGGGTTGGCCATTTGCCGACGTCTGTCCCTGATGATGGGTGGCGACTTGGTCGTGGAGAGCCAGCCGGGGCGGGGAAGCGTATTTCGGTTTTCGGTGACGACGGGGTCCCTTCGGGACGTTCGCATGGCTTCTCCCGTCGATGCGGCGGAAGCTCCGAGCGAGGCGAGCGCGACGGTTCGAAGTGCCGTCCATTCGCTTCCGGGTTCCTGCTCCGTGCTCCTCGCGGAGGACGGACCCGACAATCAACGGCTCATCACCACCTACCTCGAAAAAGCCGGGGCTCGAGTGTCCGTGGCCGAGAATGGCCGCATCGCCGTCGACCGCGCCATGGCGGCGTATCGCGACAAGGAGCCTTTCGACGTCATCCTAATGGACATGCAAATGCCCGTCATGGATGGCTACGAAGCCACCTCGTTGCTGCGGGCGCAGGGGTACTCGGGACCGGTGATCGCGCTCACCGCGCACGCCATGACCGGCGATCGCGAGCGCTGTTTGGCGGCCGGCTGCACCGACTACCTCAAGAAGCCCATCCGCCGCGAAACGCTCACGTCCGCGGTGGCCGAATATGCCCGAAGCAGGGACGCCGCCGCGAAGGCGGTGACGGAACGTCCAGTGTCGAAGCACCCAGCTTCGGCGGACACCGGTCCCATCCTCAGTGAGTTCGGGGACGATCCGGATATGGCCGAAATCGTCGTGCCGTTCGTAGCTGCTCTTCAGGACTACGCCATGCGCACGCATTCTATGCTCGGGGAAAACGACCGCGAGGGCATTCGAAGGCTCGCCCATCAGATCAAGGGGGCTGCGGGGGGATACGGCTTTCCGTCGATCACGACGGCCGCCGCTAGGCTCGAGGAGGCATGCCGCGAGGGCGCTCCGCTCGACCAACGTGTCTCGGACCTGTCGGACCTGTGCCGCCGCGCACGCGCTTCGGAAAGGGATGCAGCATGAGATCTCCGATGGCTCAGTGCGTACTTGCGATCGACGACTCCCCGGAGGTTCTTGCGCTCATCGGCGTGAGGTTGCGCCCCGAGGGGCTGCGCTTCATGACGGCGACCTCTGGCGAGGAGGGAATCGCCCTCACGATTCGCACGAAACCGGACCTCGTCTTGCTCGACGTGGATATGCCCGATCAGAGCGGTCTCGACGTGTGCCGAAGGCTCAAGGCCGATCCCACCACGTCCGGAATCCCCATCATCTTTCTCACTGCCACCGAAGACGTCACGACGAAGGTTCATTGCTTCGACCTCGGAGCGGTCGATTACGTCACGAAGCCATTCCACCCCGCCGAGCTCCGTGCGCGTGTTCGCTCCGCCCTGCGAATGAAGCGCGCGCAGGACATGCTCGGGAGGGAGGCGCAAGTCGACGTGGTGACGGGGCTTCGTACCCGTGGATACTTCGAAGAACGCCTACCTACCGAGGTGGCCATTGCACTTGGCGAGCGGCGCTCCTTGTCGCTGCTTCGGATCGAAGTCGACCACTTTCGTGCGTTGATCGACACGTTCGGGTACCCGTTCGGTGACTTGGTGCTTCAGCGTGTGGCGGAGGTCATCGGCAAGACGCTGACGCCCACGGCAGAGGCATGCCTTCTGGCGAGCGACGACTTGGCCATCGTATTGCCCCGAACGTCGCTCCCGGAGGCCGAGGGCGTCGCCAAGGCCATCCACGAAGCCGTGCGAAGCCTCGAGCTTTCGCCGCGCGGTCGTAAGGTCGTCGTCACGGTGAGCGTAGGCGTTGCCGAAGCGCTCTCGCTGGCCTCGGACAGCGGCTCGATCGACGCCCCGATGTTGCTGGCCGCCGCTGAATTGGGGCTGGCCTTGGCGAAGCGCGAAGGTCGCGATCGCGTGCGTGCGAGCCATGGACGGCCGTCGAACGACGACGTGCATCACGTGGCAAATCCAGGAGTCGAAACCGACTCCCGTTCCGGACGGGTGCTGCTCGACCGCTACGTTCTCGATCGGAAGATTGGCGAAGGCGGCATGGGAGCCGTCTATCGCGCGATGCACCTCACGCTCGGCGAGCTCGTCGCCGTGAAGTTCCTGCACGACGTCTGGAAGTGGTCGAACGAGCACCGCGCGCGGTTCCGGCGCGAGGCATCGATTCTGTCGCGGCTTCGTCATCCGGGCATCGTTTCCATTTTGGACTTCGGCGAGCTCGACAAGGAGCTCTTCATGGTGATGGAGCTCGTGAAAGGACACCCGCTTTCACGAGTCATTCGGTCCGAAGCCGGCCTCTCGCACGCTCGAATCGGTACCATATTCGGCGAAATTCTCGGTGTACTCGCGCTGGCCCACGCCGAAAACGTCGTTCACCGTGACATCAAACCCGAAAACGTCATGTTGCTCGACTCCGCCGAAGGCGCGGATCGCATCAAGGTGCTCGACTTTGGAATTGCCTACTTGGCCGATGCACCCGAAGGGGTCGGCCGGCTTACGGGGACGGGGGAGTTTCGCGGAACGGCGCACTACATGGCTCCCGAGCAATGGAGCAACCGCGAGGTCGGCCCGGGAGCCGACGTGTACGCCGTCGGCGTGATGCTCTACGAGGCGCTCAGTGGAAGGCTCCCCTTCGATGGCGATGGCCTCCCTGCGATCATCATGCAGCACGTGCTCGCCGAGCCGCCCCCTCTCTTGGACCGCACCACGAACCTACCGCTCTCTCCGGCTCTCGACGCCTTGGTCAAACGTGCACTCGCCAAGACTGCGGCGGACCGTCCGAGCGCCCGCGAGCTCGCCAGTCAGCTCTCCCAGTTGCTTTCGAGTGAAGAAGGCCTTCCGATCGCGGAAGCTCGGGAAGTCGTGGTTCCGCCAGTCTCGGGCAGTCGTCTCATCGCCGCTCCCCGCTTTCGGGACCAGGCCGGCAACGAGTGAGCGCGGCATGGGGGCCCGCCCGCGCGTAGACGAACGGCACAAGTACGCCTTGATTGACATGGAATGGAGGCGCGGACAGGCCACTGTCCGTCCGCGGACAGGCCACTTTCTTTCCAGGCCTTCGGCAGGTCCGAAGATTGGATGGCTCGTCGGTCCCACTATCGGAGTGCGGCCCATGAGCGAACCAAGGCCCTGAAGGCGACGGTCGCATGAACCGATGGGCTCCTTGCGGGTGTCCGAGCGGTGTGTCGCTCAGCGCGCGATTCGCTCGAGCATCCCGTCCTGCATCGGACCAATGTCCGTGGGGCGCGCTCCGATGTCGTTCGCGGCGGTGCGTAGACGGTACGTGCTCGAGTGGCGCGAGAGGTGACTCAACATTTCGCCAAGACCGAGCTTGTCGACGGCGCGTGATGCGGCCTCGAGGGGCGTCACGAGCTGGCGTTGCACCAGCGACGTGAGCGACTCGTTCAAGGTCATCATTCCTAGTGCCTTCGAGACCTGCATGATGCCAGGCATTTGGAAGGTCTTTCCTTCACGAATGAGCGCGGCCACTGCAGGCGTGCTGAGGAGCACCTCGTGTGCTGCGATGCGGCCGCCGCTCACCTTCTTGCACAGTGTCTGAGCCACGACGCCCTTCATTGCGCGACTCACCATGACACGGGCTTGGTGCTGCTTGTCTCCGGGGAAGTAGTCGATGATGCGTTCGATGGCGCTCACCGCCGTCAGGGTGCGCATCGTCGCGAAAACGAGATGGCCACTCTCGGCGGCCTCGAGCGCCATCGCCGCCGTGTCCAAGTCCCGAAGCTCGCCCACGAACACGATGTCCGCATCCGAGTGGACGGCCGAAGCGAGCCCACTGCGAAACGACTTTGCGTGAGGGCCTATCTCCCGCTGATGCACGATGCACTTGCGGTCGACGTGCAAAAACTCCACTGGATCTTCGAGCGTGACGATGTGGTCGTTCCGAGTGCGGTTCACCTGATCGAGCATGGCCGCGAGGGTGGTCGACTTTCCGGAGCCTTTGGGGCCCGTGACGACCACGAGCCCAGTCGTGAGCTGACAGAGATCGACGCACCCCTTCGGGAGCGCGAGGTCCTCGACGGTTGGAACGTCGATGGCAATCTGCCGAATGGCCACGCCCATTCCAGTTCGATCTTCGGACACGTTCACGCGGAATCGCGCAACGCCCTCGAGATCGTAAGAGAAGTCCGCGTTGCGCCGTTCGTCGAAGTCCGCGATGGCGTGCTTCGGCATGATGGGGCGGATCAAGGCTTCCACCTCGTCGTTCGACAGCAAGCTTTCGTTCGTGCTTCGGCGCATCTCGCCGTGCACCCGAAGCGTTGCGCGATGCCCCGCCGAGACGTGAAGGTCGGACGCTCCGGTGGTGACCATGTCGTGAAGGAGGGTGTGGAGGAACGAGTCCGAAGAGGAGGTGCGCGTAGGCTTGCAGGCCATCGTCGGGGCCGCTGGGGTCTTTCCGGTTTCGTACGCAGGTTTCGGATCGGCTTTCCCCGTGCGCATCCCGTCGTGTGGGGTTTGAACGCGCATGGGGCCGAGGACAGCCGTGTCAAACTCAGGGCGCCGCTCGACGCGCGTAAGGCTTTTGGCTCTGCGGATGGTGAGAGAGAGCCCGCTTCCACGTCGCAAGAGCTCCACGAGCCACGTCGAGCCTTCGTGCTCGTGCCGAACCACTCGAGGCCGTTCTTCGGGAAGGTGCTCGAGCTCGTCCTGCGACAAGAGCTCCGAAGCGGCCGCGAGGATGAGTCGGGCGTTGACCGGCTGCGAGCCAACGGGTCGACGCTGCCCTCCACTCACGACGTAAGGGCTCTCGCCGCTCGTGAGATGAAGCTCGTCGGAGGGAACCCGCTCGAAGAACGCAAGCAGTTGGGAGAGGCTCGACATTCCCCTACGAACGGCCGGTCTTCACCAAAGTGAAGACCGGTCAGGCTCAGCGCGTTCCGTCGCGTCGCTTGAGCTTCTCCACCAGGGTGGTTCGGTTGATCCTGAGGAGGTTCGCCGCGACGGTTTTGTTCCCGTTGGCGCGCTCGAGAGCTTGCTCGATGAGGCCCCCTTCGAGCTTCTCGAGGGCTTGCCCAAGATCGATCCCACTCGACGGAAGGGGCACCGTGCTCGGTGTGGGAGGGCGCACGCGGAGCCCCGGAAGGTCTTCGGGGCCCAGGATTCCCTGACCCTTCATGACGACCGCGCGCTCCACCACGTTCGAGAGCTCGCGGACGTTGCCAGGCCAAAAATGCCCCGTGAGAAGGGACAGGGCCGGATCCGATATTCCGCTGACCGCGCGCCCGTGCGCAACGTTGGCCTCTGCGATGAAGCGACGCGCAAGACCCGGAATATCCAGCAAGCGTTCGCGGAGTGGGGGCAGGTGCAGCGGGACGACGTTCAATCGGTAATAGAGGTCTTCGCGGAAGGTCCCTTCGGAGACCATCTTTCCTAGGTCACGGTGCGTCGCGGCGATGAAGCGAACGTCGGCCGTCTGCGGGGCCGACTCGCCGAGCACCTCGTAGGTTCGCTCTTGAAGGACCCGGAGGAGCTTCACCTGAAGCACCGGCGACATGTCGCCGATCTCGTCGAGAAAGAGAGTGCCGCCCTCGGCGACCTGGAATCTTCCGCGGCGACCGTTGGTGGCCCCCGTGAACGCGCCCTTCGCGTGCCCGAAAAGCTCGCTTTCGAGGAGCGCTTCGGGAATGGCACCACAGTTGATGGCGGCAAACGTCTTTGCACTTCGTTTGCTGGCGGCGTGAATGGCGCGCGCGACGACTTCTTTTCCGGTTCCGCTCTCACCGGTGAGGAGCACGGTGGCGTCGGTGTCGGCCACGCGATCGACCACACCGAGGACCGCGCGGAAGGCGGGATCTTGGCTGGAAGGAAACCCCTCGGGGAGCGCACGTTCGGCCGGCTGAGCGTTCGGTGCCCCGAAGGCGTCTTCGAGCAGCTGGCAGACGGTCTCGTTCGTGAAGGGCTTCGAGAGGAAGTTCGCGGCCCCTCGACGCATGGCCTCGACGGCCATGGTCACCGAAGCGTGGCCCGTCAGGATGACGACCGGAATGTTCCCACGCAGGCCAGCCTCGAGGACCTCGAAGCCCGAGCCTCCAGGCATCTCCATATCCGTCACGATCAAGTCCGGGCGCCGATCGCGAAGGATCTCCACGGCTTCGGCTGGGCTGCATGCGTGCAAAAGCGTGTGGCCCTGGCGCCCCATGATTCGCCCAAGCGTGAGCCTTACCGCGTCGTCGTCATCGACCAAGAGAATGATGGACATCGAAAAAGAGCCCCCCAAAACCGGAGACCCCATTTGTACATCAAAGAACTCATTCGCCCAGGTGAAACTTCTTCGATCGACCCCTCCGAAGCGTTCTTTCTTCTTTGGTGGGCTCGAAGGCGGAATGTCCCGTGCGCTAGCGGAGGCAGTGACTCGCTCGACGGAAGAGCTCGTGGCTGGGGCGATGGCCCTTCGGTCGCATTGCGCATTGGTTGCGCGTCGGCCAATTCGCCTTCGTGGGGACCGGGACGCCCGCGTGGCGATTGCCCCAAAAGAGCACGGAGCGGTTTGAAAGCCATGGCCTTCGCGAGGTTGGCTTCGTCGCGGCGTCCCTTTTATCAAGATCAAGATAGATGAATATCCCTCGCCGTAGCAGGATTGGCATTTCCGGCCACGTGCAACGCGGGAAAAGTGGTAGGCCCCAAATTCTCCAGCAAGATCGCCGATTTGGCATGCTTCGGCTTCCGAAGACTGGCGCCGAGCTCTTCGTGCGGAGCCTTCGGGTCGACCAACCACGGGCGCGGTTTGTGCAGAATGAGGTTTAGTGAGGTTTGCCGACTTCAGAGCCCCCGGCGGCGAATCATTTCCACGAGCGTGGTTCGATTGAGACCCAAAAGCTGAGCCGCCTTGTTCTTGTTCCCGGCGGTCCGTCGAAGGGCCTGGACGATGAGGTTGTTCTGGTAGCTCTCGACGCAAGAATAGAGGTCGATGCCTTCTTCGGGCAGAGCGTTGGGAAACGACGTGACCGGAAGCGTCTCGATCTTTTGCGAATCCTCGGCCGGAACCGAGTCGTTGAACGGACGCGGTTTGGGGGGCACGAAGAAGGTCAGGTCCTGGGATTGTGGGGCTCCGAGTGGCGGAGGTGGCTCGGCGTTGCGCGCGGGCCCTGCCGGCGGAGGTGACGTTCCGAAGACGTTTTCAGGCTCGAGGTACGGACCCCTCGCGAGAAGCACGCCGCGCTCGATGGCGTTTTCGAGCTCGCGGACGTTGCCCGGCCAAGGATAGGCGCATATGGCCGCAAGAGCGCCCTCGGAGGGGCCTTTCAAATCGCCACGCTCGCAGGTGGCCACGAAGCCGCGGTAAAAGTGCTCTGCGAGAATGCGCACGTCGTCGCCGCGCTCGCGAAGCGCAGGGAGCGCGAGATGAATCACGTTGAGTCGGTAGTAGAGGTCTTCGCGAAAGCGGCCCGCCACGACGTCTGCGGCGAGGTCGCGGTTCGTCGCCGCGACGATGCGTACGTCGCACTTGATGGCACGCGACTCGCCGACCGGCGTGTATTCGCGTTGCTGGAGAACGCGAAGCAGCTTCACCTGGGCCGAAGCTGGGAGCTCGCCGACTTCGTCCAAGAACAGAGTGCCACCTTCGGCGGAGGCAATATGACCGCGGCGATTGCTCTGAGCGCCGGTGAAGGCGCCTTTGACGTGTCCGAAGAGCTCGCTCTCCAAGAGCTCGAGCGGAATGGCTCCGCAGTTGATGGTCACGAGCGGCCCCGACGCCCGTGCGCTCGCGTCGTGGAGCGCGGCCACGGCCAGCTCTTTTCCAGTGCCACTTTCCCCGGTCACGAGCACGGTGCACATCGAGCGCGCAACGCGGTCGATCGTCTCGAGGATCCTCCGAATGGAGGGATGCGTACCAATGATCATTCCCCGGCTCGTCAGCCGCAGGGAGAGTGGGGCTCGCGGCGCCCCGGCGACTTCTTCGGAGTGCACCTCGGAGTCGGCCGAAAGCTCCTCCCGTCCACGCATGAATGGCACGACGGCCCGTACGATGCCTGAGCGCCTGTCGCTCTGGTTTGGCTCGAACGCCGTGTCGTTCGACGCTCGCGCGAGTGCGCCGTTCATTCTTCCCCCGAGAGGCCGAGCCAGTGCGAAAGGACGTCGTTCGCAACGGGCGGGGCCATGGACTTTCCGAGGTGCGCGCCGTCGATGTCCGTGGGGAGGAGGCTCATCATGGCGAGTCGGACTGCAGGGCACGTGCCATAACGAAGAGGGCTGAATTTGCGGCATTCGTGGTAGGAAACCGCGACCGGCGAAGAATTGTCGCAGAAAGTTTGACGCGGACGTCATCGTGTTGGCGCGCTGCCAATGAAGCGACGATCGGAGCCGTCATGGAATGACGACACCCGGGAGCGTGAGCTCGAAAACCGCACCGCCGCCTTTGCGGTCTCTTACGGCCACCGTGCCCCCGTGCGCTTCGGCCACGAGCTGCACGAGGTAGAGGCCGAGCCCAAACCCTTTTCGTGTGCGCTGGGCGTCCGGGTCGAGCGTTCCGAATTTGGTGAATAGGGTGTCTTTGGTGGCGGCGGGCACGCCGCGTCCGTGGTCCGAAACGGAAAGGCAGAGGTCCAATCCGTCCTTGCGCGTCTCGATCTCGAGCGGCGTATGCCGAGGGCCGTGCTTGATGGCGTTCGCCAGAAGATTCTCGAGGGATCTTCGTACGAGCGAAGCGTCGATGCGGGCTACCACACCGGTCGTGTTTCGGATGCAGGTGAGGCCTCGCTCCCGAGCGGCCCCCGAGATCGAGGCCAATGCGTCGCTCACGAGGGCGTCCACGTCGACGGACTTCGGAGCGATACGAAGCGCGCCCGACTCCAAGGCCCGAATCTGGAGGATGTCGTCGACGGCCTCGCGCACGCGAGCCGCCGCGGAGAGCGCCGCGTCGATGGCTTCGAGCTGCGACCCCTCACCTTCGCGCTTCAGCACTTGGAGCCAGCCGACGACGCCCATGAGGGGATTGCGAAGATCGTGCACCAAAAGAGAGGCCAGATCGTCTTTGAGTGCCGTGAGCTTCTCGAGGGAGACGAGTTGTTCGCGAATCTTCCGCTCCTGAGCGCGAAGCTTGAGGAATGCGGCCACGCGAAGGCGAAGCTCGCGCCGGTCGACCGGTTTCGTGAGAAAGTCGTCCGCGCCCGCGCCGAGGCCCGCGTTTTTGTCTTCCTGATCCGTCAGACCGGAGAGCAGGAGCACGGGGAGGTACTCCGAAGCACCGGCCTTGATCTTCCGGCACGCCGCGATCCCGTTTTCGCCAGGCATCATCACGTCGAGGAGGACGATGTCGATGGGGTGACGCGACAGCACCCCGTAGGCTGCGCGTGCGTCGCAGGCTTCGAGAACCTCGCAGGTCGCGCCAAGGATGGCTCGTACGAGCGTACGGTTGTGCGCCTCGTCGTCGACGACCAGGACACGCGGTCTCTCGGTCGCTCGGATTTCGGGAACGACTGGCATTGGCGCACTTTGCGTGGCCCGGGTGCGGCCGCGTACGGAGGGCGCCGCGAGCCGAGTGTGGGCCACCGCGGGCAGGCGCGGGCTCGAGGGGCGTGTGTGGGCCGAGGTGGCTGCGGGCATACGTGAGCTCGAGGGCCGCATGGTGGTGTGGGGTCGAGATTCGTCGCGCATGGCGTTCTCCGCGGTGGTGGGTCGTGAAGGGACCGATCGACGCCGCCAGAGCATGGATCGTGCCACTTCTGGTCTTTGGGGAGAGCCGGGATCTTCCGGGGTGTGGCAGGGGCTGGGAGGGGCGAATGTCAACCGGCTGGCGAAGGTGCCAGTGGATTGACACTGGGCACCAAGGAAGGGTTTTAACAACGAGCTCGACGGGCTCCCGTCTCGCGCGCGCGCCCGAATCTCGCCCGGCCCGTGTATCCTGCATGAGCCCGCGGGCGGGGGCTCCGATGCCCTCGCACGACACGAAAGGACGTGCCGATGAAATCCCTGACGAAGGCTACGACCGCGCTCTCCCAGAACGTTCGAGGAAAGGCGGAGGGGGCCGTTTCGCGCGTCCGCGAGCTGAAGGAGCACATCACCGCTTCGTTCTACGAAATGGGCGAAGTGCTGGGCCATATCCTCGACGAAAAGCTCTACGTCGCTCTCGGGTACGGCTCGTTCGTCGAGCTCTTGGAACGAGAGGACCTGCTCGGCCCGACCCAAGCGAAGAAGCTCATTGCCGTGCGCAGGGGGTTCGAGCGCGAGCACGCGATGCTGGTCGGCCCCGAGAAGGCCTATGCGCTCGCACGATACGCGGCTCGTACCAAGATCGGCGAGAGCCCAGCCGACCTGGTCACGCGGGGATTCCCCATCGGCGGGCGCCGGACTCCCGTGACGGAGGTCCCCATCCGCAGAATCGAAGAAGCGGGCCGCGCCGCGGTTCGGCGGCAGGCGGGATCCCACGGCGACAACGCTCGTGCTCGCGCCGATGCCGAGACCGAGGCCCGCGTTTGCCTTGCCAGTCTCCGCGCGCGTGGTGGTGACGGCGTCACGGTTCGCCCGAAGTTCGAGCGTGGTACGTGGGTGCTCGTGGTCGAGATGCCAGCTGCGCGCGCCAGGAGCCTCCTTCGCGTGACTCTGCAGAGGAGCCGGCGGCGCCAGGCATGAAGCTCTGATCCGAGGATGGACGGAAATCGGTCCGTTGGCGGACAGGCGACTGTCCGTCCACGGACAGAAATCGGTCCCTCGCCCGAAGGCTTGGGGCCCGCCTCAGAATAAGGTCGGTCGAATCGGCGGCGAGGCCCCGTACAGCGAGGCAAAAAGTCGCCGCCGTACTGCGGTATCTTTCGAATTTTCAGCGCTGCCGTTGGCGATGCCTCGGTGCCGAGTCGTCGACCTATTTCGCGGCGGGCCCTTCGTGCGCACAGTTGGCCTGGACGTCTCGAGGCTCGCTCGAGAGCTCGAACTCGAAGTCGCCGTTGTCCGACCGGATCCCCGCTGGGCCGTCGAACGCCAAGGCGTCTGCCGGAAGCACTCCCTCCCAGACCGTTTTGCCGTCGGCAACCACACGGAGCCCGAGACCGTCGAGCGTGGCGCGAAGGGTGTGACGGTCCCCTGGCGCGATGCGTGGGGCCGCCTGGCTTTTCGCGGGCTTCACCTGGACGTAGCCGGTCGCGCCGCAGGCTTCGTGCGAGTGGAGGGAAGGCGCCCTCTTCACCGACACGTTCACGCCGCGTGTGGGCTCGATGTGCCACATGACATAGACCACGTTGCACGTGTCGAGAGCGCGGAGCTTGAGACCGATTTGACGCCGCAGCGTCCCGTCCGCGAGCTTGGCCGTGACCGCGCTCGGGCCTCGATAGGTGAACGCGAGCTCGGCGTCGTATCCGTTTCCGCCCGCCACGACGGCGCGCATCCCGCCTTGATTCACGCGGAAACGTCCTGGCGACAGCGCTTCGACCCTGCCCGCCGTGACGCAAAGTCGCTCCTTCGGGGTGGCCACGAACGGAATCGGCGCCGCGGCTTTGGCGGCACGAAGCGGCTCGAAATCGGGGCGATCACGTGAGCTTGTGGTCGGCACTTCGGACTCCGCGCTCGGGCGGTGGCGGGTAGGTCGGCAGGACGTGGCTCCGAACAAGAGAAGTACGGCCATCCCGCGTGCAAGGCCAAGGGCAGACATGAACGTTCACGACTGCGAGTGCCGTGCCATACCCAAAACTTGCGGGAAGCGCGGGGAAAAGCCAGTGCGTTGACCCAAGCGGCGTCGGAGCGATGGTGCTCTGCCATGCGTTTGGCGCTCGGCCACCGCTCGAACGCCGCGCGTGCACTCGCCACGCGCGGGTTCGTCGGGCCCCCTGCTCGTCACGCGCCTTCGGGGAGGTACGAAGCGCCTTTGGCTCGTCGCGGGGCGAACATGCTCACGTGCCTTCCGCAGTGTCCGCGCATGCGGGAGCCGACGTCGAACGACATCGATTGGCACTGGTCGCAGAACGCCATCGCCGTCGAGTAGTCGCTTGCGCGCGCGAGGTAGTCGGCTGCAAAAAGGGAAAGAACGATGTCCGCAAGGCGTCGCGCCGAGCCCGCTGGCAAGAACCCACGGCGCCCGTACTCGTCCTCGCACGGTGTCACGAATCCACCGGCGCTCATGGCCAGCGCGAACGGCGGAATGCCATCGTCCGAGTCGACCTGAGAGAGCGCCGCGCGAACCTCGACGTACGTGCTACGCAGGATGCGCGTCATCATGCGAGCGTCGAGCTCGCGTACGAGTGGAACGGGGCGCCAGTCCGAGGCACGCTTTCCAAGATAGGCAGAGATCTCGGCGTAAGGACCCGAGAGCCACGCCTCGAAGCCCGACCGATTCCATTTGGGGGCATCGTTCATGAACTTGAGCGCAGCCTCGCGGCAGTCGTCCGCGACATCCGTCGAGGCAACGGCTTCGGGCAGCATGAGAATCCTATCGACCGTCGAATCCAGAATGTGTTTTGGCGTCATGCTACCGAAGATTGCAGAGCCCGTGCCACGGCCGTTGTCCGCGTCCTCGGCGTGTTTCTTCGTGACACAATCGCTTCGTTCGCGCGGAGTGCGCCTTCGCCCGTCCTCTCGGGCCGGTGCTCGTGGATCGCTCCTTGGTGTGCCGTCGGGTCGTCGGTCACGCGGCGTGACGGTACCGTCATGGCCATGGCGTGGCCGAATGACGATTCTCTTCCTCTCGCCTGCGGTCGCTCGCCATAGAGCGACAAACATCATGACTCCCGTCGGCTTTCGCACGTTCAGCGGCGCTGCGCGTCGTTGCTCCTCCTAAGATAGAAGACTATCCGTCGTCGTCGCGCGTACCACGAGCGCCAGCTTGCTAACCGTGTGAAATCCTCGGTCCGTCATCATGTTTGTCGCTCTGAGCAAGCCGAGTCGATTCGCTCCCTTGATTGCGAGCCGTCTCGATCCCATCTCGACCCGAGAAGCGGCACTTTTTCGGCTCGCCCATGGGAAGCTCGTCCGTCGCGTAGCGAAAGGCACGCCGACTCGTCGCACTTGGAGGATCGTGAATCGCCCATCGTGAGCCTTGCGTCGTGGGCCACCTAAGGGTTGGATTGAGAGAACTGGACCGTGGGCGCATTCGGCGAGAGGAAGTGGAGGTTCGATGACGGATGTGGTGGGTGCAGACGCGACGGTCGACGCGCTTTTTGGGGCGGCAAAGAATGCCCTTTGTCTCGTGGACGCGAAGGGAGGTGTCCTGAAGGCTAACGATGCGTTCACCGAGCTCACTGGAATCGAGGAAGGCTCGTCGGCGTTGCAGCGCCTCACGGCCTCGGGCAAGGCCAGCCTCTCGGCCGCTCTTGGTGGAGAGTCGAGCCGTATCGATGGGCAATCCACCCACCTCTTCGACACCACGAAGACGTGGGTCGCGGTCGCGACGCCGCTCCGAACCCCGCAAGGCGTGCGAGTGCTCCTCGCGGCCGACTCGGCCGACTCCGGGGCTCGCGAGAGCGAACAATCGTGGCATCGACTGACCCACGCTTCGCTCGAAAGCCAAGCCTTGGCGACCGCGCTCGACTCGCTGCCCATCGGGGTGGTCCTGGTCGAAATCGAAGAGGGACACCCTCCGACGATCGTGGCGCACAACCGCGCCTATTCGCGCGTTCTCGGTCTTGCGGACCACGCCCAGCCTTTTACGGACGGAAGCCACAACATCTTCTTGCCCGATGGCACCCCCGTGGCCCTCGACGACCTCCCCGGGCCATATGCGGCTCGGACCGGGCAGACGATTCGCGACGTGGTGCTTCACGTTCGAGCCGCCGATGGCAGTCGACGTGTCATCACGTCGAGCGCCGCTCCGATCGGCGATAGTGGTCAAATAAGGCGCGCCGTTTCGGTGTTTCTCGATGTCACCAAACGCGTCCTCGCCGAGGAGGCTCAGCGCGCGAGCGAGCTACGCTGTGCCGGCGTCTTCGAGAGCTTTCGAGATCCATCGGCCGTGTTCGAAGCGGTCCCGGGCCCGAACGGAATGGAGTGGTTCTACCGCGAGGCCAATGACGCGCTCGTGCGCCTGGTTGGCGTGAAAAAAGAGGCACTGATAGGGCAGTCCTTGGGCAGCTTTTCCCCCGAGCGCGCGGCTCGCTTGGGCCCTGTCTTGGAAGCTGTCCTCGCGTCGGGTGCGTCGCAGGATATGGAGGTCTTGGTCGACGAAAAGGACTACTTCGTTCGGTTCTTTCGGCTCGGTCCTTCCGAGGTGGTCACTACCGCGCTCGACACCACGCCCTCGAAGCGTGCCGAGCGTGCCCTCCGTGCGAGCACCGAACGGTTCGCAGTTACGGCGAGCACTCTTCCAGGCGCTCTCTACGATTACGTGGTCGATTCCCAAGGCCGTCCGACGTTCGTCTACCTCAGTCCGGGAGCCCGAGACATCTTCGAGGTGCCGGTCGTGGACCTTCTCGCCCACCCGACCCGATTCTGGTCGATGGTGCACGCCGAGGACGAGCCCGCCCTTCTCCGCGGCCCGATCGATGCGCACGCCAACCGGGCCGAGGTCGAAGTACGAATCATGACGCCCGCGGGGGCGGCCAAGTGTCTGCGCTTTTCGTGGCGGGAAAACCACCTCGAAGGGGACGGAATGGTTCGGGGGAGCGGATTCATCCTGGACGTCACCGAAGCGAGCAATGCCCGCATTGCTTTGGCGCGATCGCGCAGAGAGCTCCTTGACTTGGTCGAAAAGCTGCCGATCGGTGTGTTCGTGAGCCGCGACGGAGCCATTCTCTACGCCAATCCCGAGCTCGCTCGGTTTTGCGGCTGTGCGCCGTCCGAGCTTGCCGGGAAAGACACGATGGACCTCTTCGTCATCGAACCCGATCAATCCGGTGCGCTTCCGGTCTACGGCGCGACGGTAGACCCCTTCTCCGAGCGCCGTGAGTGGACGCATAGGCGCAAGGACGGTCGCTCGGTGCGGCTCGAAACCTCCTCGAGTCGCGAAGTCGAGCTCGAAGGGCAGCGCGCACACCTCGTCACCGTGCGTGACTTGACCGAGCTTCGCGCGATGCGTGCACAACTCATGCAATCGGACAGGCTCGCTTCGGTCGGCATGTTGGCGGCCGGGGTCGCCCACGAGATAAACAACCCTCTCGCCTACCTCATTGCCGCGCTCGACTTCATGGGCGAGACGCTCGAGAGCGAACGGCCGAGCCTCGGCGACCTGGGTCATGCTCTGGCCGACGCCCGCGAAGGCGCGAGCCGCGTGCGGCAGGTCGTTCGCGATTTGAAGACGTTCTCCCGCGCCGAGCCTGAGCGCGCGGCCATCGTCGATCTGCACCAGTTGCTCGACTCGTCGGCGAACATGGCATCGAACGAGATCCGGCACCGCGCCCAACTCGTGAAAAACTACGGTCCCGTCCCCCCCGTGCACGCGAACGAGGCGCGGCTTGGTCAGGTCTTCGTGAACTTGCTCGTGAACGCCGCGCAGGCCATTCCCGAGGGCCGCGCCGCGCACAACGAAGTGCGGATCACGACGTTCACCGGGGACGACGGCTCCGCAGTGGTCGAAGTGCGCGACACCGGAGCTGGCATTCCGGAGAGCGCTCTCGAGCACATCTTCGACCCATTCTTCACGACCAAGCCCGCTGGAATCGGCACGGGTCTCGGCCTTGCCATATGCCGGACCACGGTCGAGTCCCTCGGAGGGACGATTCACGTCGAGAACCTTCCCAAGCGCGGCGTAGCTTTCCGCATTTGCCTCGCCCCCTATGTGGGAGCATCCGTGGTGCCGAAGTCGAACCGTGCGTCGATCCCCATCGGGCGTCGAGGACGCGTCCTCGTCGTGGACGACGAGTCCCTCATCGCGAACGGGCTCGCACGGGTACTCGGAAGCGAGCACGAGGTGACCTGTCTCACCAGCCCTCGCGAGGCCCTGGCACGATGCGAAGCCGGCGAACGCTTCGACGTGATCCTCTGCGATCTGATGATGCCCGAGCTTAGTGGCATGGATCTTCACGAGGCCGTCCGCGTCCTCGATGCCGAACAAGCGAATCGATTCGTCTTCTTGACTGGAGGAGCTTTCACCGATCGCGCGGCCGCCTTCTTGGACCGCTGTAGCAACCACTGCGTCGAAAAGCCTTACGACGCCACGAGCCTCCGCGCCTTGGTCCGCACCATCGTGGGCTGACCTTCCAAAGCCCGGATTCGCTGCGTCGTTTTTTTGACGGTTCGCGCTCAAGGTTGCGCGTCTCCGGCCGTTCGCTCTTTGCATGAACATGCAAGAGAGCCGAATGCGACTGGAGTGCCTATCCCTACCGACGGAAGGGAGGAGGGCATGAACGGAGCGCGCATTGGGTTCGTGCTCGGGGCCGTGGTATTGTCCATACCTGCGTCCGCGCGCGCCGAGAAGGGTGTTCCTGCCCCACCGACAGTGCAAGAATCAGGGCTCTTCGGACCCGTACGTGCCGGACCCGTGATTGGAGTGTCTGCGCCTGACGGCCTCGGGATCGGGGTCGTTGCGAGGTACGGAAGGTTCGGAATGGGAGTCTCGGCGGGCTACCTTCCTTCGCTCTCGATACCCGGTTTGGACGCCGAGATCGCACGCGCATCGGTCGGAACCGATCTCCGTTTCTATCCGTTCCGTGGTGCCTTCTTCATCGGAGTGGCCGTGGCGTACGCGAGATTGAAAGGTTCGGCGGAGCGCAGCGTTCGTGCCTACCGTCAGAACCAGGCTGCCGTGGGCAGCGTGTCGGCGAGCGGAGGCTGGGTAGGCCCTGAGCTCGGCTTTTCTTGGTCGATCCCATTCTCGTCGCGTCCGGGCGCTCCGCGCCTATCGCTCGGGACGGACATCGGTCTCGCGTTCCCGTTCGGAACGACAGAGCCTCGCTTCGCCGTGTCGAAGTACGGACTGACCTCGGACATCGAGGGCGCCGGAGCGCTTGCCGATACGGTGCGCTTCGTTCTGAGTCAGCCCACCCCAACCATGAACATCCTTCGCGTCGGAGTCCTCCTATGAAAAGCGTGACAAAGTCGGGCGTGGCCGTGGGGCTCATGGTGGCCGTGCTCGCAGCGGGTTGCGACACGAACCCGGAGCCAGTGACCGTGTTTTGCAATGAGTTCAGCGTCGGAGCGGACTTCTCCAAGGAGACTTTTGGAGTCCAAGGTTCGACCCTGAAACCGTATGTGGCTTTCGCACAAGCGGTCTCCGACATGGCCGTAATGGGCAGTACCCTGCTCGGTGAGGTCGACACCGCATGCCGGGACCTCGCATATGGTTTCGGTGCGAACCCGTCCGATCCGAGACTCGTCGGGCCTTCGGGATCGAAGGTCGAAGCCTCGAGCACCAAGGACGCGTGCAATCTGGCCGCCGAGCTCATCGCATCGAAGCGGAGCGTTTTGGTCGGGGCCAAGGTCTCGATGTGGTTCACTTCGCCAGGCTGCCGGATCGACGCGACGGAGCTGTCCCAGTGCGAAGCGCGCTGCATCGACCGCACTGCGTGCGTCGAACCCCCGTGGACCGCCCGATGCAAGCCTGCCGATCTCGTCGGCGCCTGTTCCGGTCGTTGCACCGGAGCGTGCGAGGGGTCCGAAAACGCGACCGCCTCGTGCGACGGGACGTGCACGGGCTCGTGCGACGGTACCTGCACCAAAGACGGCGCCGCCGTGCGCGACTTCGCTTCGGGCGGGGTCTGCAAAGGGCGATGCAACGGGCGGTGCAGCGGCGCCTGCACGTTCGCCGAAGGCACGTCGTCGACCTGCGACGCGACCTGCCGTGGCGGTTGCGATGGAGCTCTGGAGGCTGCGAAATGCGCGGGAGATCTCGGGCCTCCAAAGTGCGCCGGCGACGTGGATTGCCAGGCATGTTGCAGCGCTAGCGCTGCCGCTCGTGCCTCCTGTGAAGGCGGTGCGCTTGGCGTCGTCGTGGCGAACCCCGGCGTCGACCCTCGCGTCGCGTCGATGGTCCAGGCGCTCGAGCGAAACTTGCCCACGCTCCTCCTGACGGCGAGGGGACGAGGCGAGGCTTTGCAAAGCCATGCATCCTCGCTGGTGGATACCGCAGGACACCTCATGAGCCGCGACGACCTCGGGCGAGAAGGCGCTGCGTGCGGACTCCTCATGGCGCAGACAGGGGTCTCCGCGAGCGACAATTTGAAGGTAGCGCTCGAAGGAGCACGACGTGTTTCATCGGCCGTGGACGCATCGCTCGAGAGGTGAGCTTGGCGGTGGCGGGGTCCCCCCATGTACGGAAAGCCCGTTCGGGACGTTGGTCGCCCGAGACACATCCGGTTGGTCGCATGGGTGGAATTGGGCATCACGGTCACGTCCCCGTGGCCTCGAGGCCGATGGTCGATTCTGCGGCCGACTTGGCTTCGCGAAACGCGTCACTCACCAGGTAGTCCGCCGTTTCGCGGAGGCGAGCGCCAACGCCTCGCGCAAGAACGAAGGCTTCGTCCAAGCCGGCCTTGCACGCGCGTTCGAGCGTGTCGCACGCGGTTTCGATCGAGCGTAGTCCGAGCGTGCCCGAGGCTCCACGCACCTGATGGGAAATGCGCCCGAGGGGGAGGTCACGGCGCGATACGGCGCTCTTCGAGCGCACCCGCGTCGCGTCTTGCCTCGTCGGCGAAGCGCACCTACACCTCGCCGACTCCGAGGTCGGCCAGATCGCGAAGGACCTCCCCAAATTGGGGTGTCGTCGACTACGAGCCCACGGAGTCTTCGCTCTTCGCCCGCGCGCTCCTTCGCCAACGGTACCGCCACTCGTGCACCCGACGAGAGTGGCCTCGGGGTACGTCGTTGCCAGTACCGAGAGGGCTCCGGCGGCGATCGAGGCGGGTGCACCGAAGTACAGGACGAGCGTGGCGCGTTCGGGGGCGGGGGTCCCGCGTCCTTTGGTCCATCCGGCTTCGTTCGTGTACGTCGTCGTTTCGATTTTCATGGCACCGTCTCTTCGATCAAATCGGACGCCTGGCCGGCGTTTCTAGGTTCGGGGTTCGTTTTTCGACCGCGACCTCACTAGTGCCACGCATCAGGGCACCCGAGCCAGGCGAAGCTCCTGGCGCGCGCGCCTCGCGTCGACCATGGCGCGCACCCGGGCGAGTAGCACGCGCCGGTCGACGGGCTTCGTCAGGTACTCGTTTGCGCCAGCGTCAAACGCTTCCTCGACGTGCACTTCGTCGCTCGATGCGGTGAGCACGATGACGGCGACGTCGCCCAGTCGCGCGTCCGCTCGCATGCGGCGTAGGAACATTGGGCCGTCCATGATGGGCATCATATAGTCGAGCACGATCACGTCCGGGATGTCCGTCGCGAGCCGATCGATGGCGTCGACAGCGCTCGTGTTGGTGAGCACGCGGTAGCCGTCGTGCGCCAAGATCGTGGCGTGGAGCTTGAGCATCGAAACGGTGTCGTCGACGACGAGCACCGTGGCCTGGGCGTTCGGCGGAGCGACCGGATTCATGTTGCACCTGCGAGGGAGGGATTCGAGGAGGCTGCGGATCCGGGACGTGGTCGAGTCGAGCCCGCCGCGGTCGAGAGCGCCTACTGCCTCGGGAACGGATGAAGCCTTGTAAAATCAAGTCCCGCACCGCCCAAGGACCTTGAGCTTCTGGGTCGACCCGCCGTTCCCTCGGAGCTTGGAGACCGCACGGAACCGATTCGCATGCCCTTCCAGGCTTTGGTTTGCTCGGTGAGGCGGAGGTGGCAAATGGACGATCGAAAGACTTCTCTGACGCTGTCGAGTGAAGCCCTCGCGAGGCGGGCAAAGGCGGGCGCGTTCGCGTACGGCGTCCTCGCCGTCTTGGTGATTCTTTCGACCTCGTACCGCGAGGGAAGGGGAGGGCGGGCGTTCCTGGTCGCCGTTCTGGCGTGGACGCTCGGCGCGCTCCGAGGGTGGGTTTCGTGGCGTTTCGAGCCGTGGTTTCGCGACCAGCCGAGAGCTTGGCTCGTCGCGTTTCGCGGCACGGCGCTCGTTGCGGGCGCCGCTTGGGGCATCGCAGCAGCCATGGCGCTCTCTCGCGGTCTGGACGCCAATGCCGTCGTCGTGCTCGTGACCACGGCTGGAATCGCGGCTGGGGCAATGTCGAGCTTGGCTCCCGATCGAGCTCTCCACGGAGCCTATACCGGGGCGATGCTCGGTCCCGTCATCGTGGCGTGCGCGGTGGGTGGTAGCGCGCAGTCCATAGGCACCGCCATCGCGACGGCGATCTACCTTGCGTACCTTCTTGCCGTCGGCGCCGAGGCCAATCGAGAATTTCACGAATCGCTCCGACGTGCGTCGCGCGATCGCGCCGCGGCTGGCGAGCTCGAGGTACGTGTCCATGCGCTCGACGAGGCCCGAATGCGCGCGGAGCGTGCGGAGGCAGCGGCACTGTCGGAAAGTCGCGCCAAAAGTGAATTTCTTGCCAACATGAGCCACGAAATACGGACACCGATGACGGCCATCGTCGGATACGCGGAGCTTCTCGCCAATCCCGAGGCCAGCATCTCCGAGCGTGATGACTACACGACTACGCTACGGCGCAATGGAGAACACCTGCTCGAGGTTCTGAACGACGTCCTCGATCTCGCCAAACTCG
Organism: Myxococcales bacterium; assembly: GCA_043764595.1. Lineage (GTDB taxonomy): Bacteria > Myxococcota_A > Polyangia > Polyangiales > Polyangiaceae > JAAFHV01. The sequence continues at coordinate 25,581 of JAYUKI010000991.1, forward strand.
AAGCCGGGAAGCTCGCTGTCGAGCGCGGTCCTTGCCGCCTCTCGGACCTCTTGGGGGACGTTGAAGCGCTTGGCCTTCGCGCGCGCGATCGCCGGCTCGCGTTTCGCGTGGAGCTTGATTCTCCCATACCAGAGCGCATCGAGACCGACGCGACCCGCATTCGGCAAATTCTTCTGTGCCTCGTTGGAAATGCCATCAAGTTCACCGAGCAAGGCAGCGTCGTCGTCCGAGCCTCGTTCCGCCCGAACCCCGAGGACCCGAGGTGCGGTGGGCTCAGGGTCGCCGTGGTGGATACGGGAATCGGTCTGTCCGAGAGCGCCCGGCGTCGTCTGTTCCAGCCTTTCGTCCAAGCGGACGGATCGTCCACGCGACGGTACGGCGGAACGGGGCTCGGGCTCGCCATAGCGCGGCAACTGGCGAGGCTTTTGGGCGGCGACATCGTCCTCTCGAGCCAAGTTGGTGACGGGAGCACGTTTACGTTGGAGCTTCCGGTACGAAGCATCACGTCGAGCTGGCTCACGGCAATGCCTAGAGCGCGCACGCCGGCGCTCGTGGGAGTTCCATCGCGTCCACTCGAGGGCGTGAGGTTGCTCCTGGCAGAGGATCGGCCCGACGACGAACGCCGCCTCACGAAGGTTCTTCGACGCGCCGGGGCGTTCGTGGACGTCGCGCGCGAGGGTGCCGAGGCGGTGGCGCGAGCGACGGCCGCGGCCGTCACCGATCCGTACGACGTCGTGCTGCTGGACATGCAGATGCCGGTCTTCGACGGCTACCAAGCCACAGTAGCCCTGCGGGCTCGAAGCTACCGCGGGCCTATCGTCGCCTTGATCGCGAGCGTCACGAAAGAGGACCATGAGCGCTGCGTGGCGGTCGGGTGCGACGACCACGTGACGAAACCGGTCGACACGGCTCACCTCGTCGAGGTGGTGGCTCGTTTCGCAGCGAGCGTCCGTGGCGGCAAAGGGCTCGATGTCGCCGCGGGCGTCGGAACGGTCCACGACCTGCCGCGGCCTGCCGTTCCGCTGCTCGCTGCAGGCTGAGCGGCGTCACAATCGTGGCTCCATTCGTTGGCACGAGCTGCGCAAGGAAGACTCGCATGTCGCTTCTCTCCTCGAGCACTGCTCACGAATCGCACCTCCCCAAGCTCCTAAGCCAGGTCCGCCGCATGGCCCAGGGGTTCTCGCGTCGACTGCCACCAAGCGTGCAGCTCGACGACCTCGTGGCGGCAGGAAATCTGGGTCTCGCTACGGCGCTACGGCGCTTCGAGGGCGCCGACGGCTCGGCGTTCGAGGCCTTCGCGATGGTGCACGCACGAGGGGCTATCCTCGATGAGCTGCGCCGCGTCGACCCGATGTCCCGCGCGGGGCGGTCCCTCGCACGACGCTCGCAATCGGTAAAGGCCGTCCTCGCTACGCGCCTCGGCCGGGATCCCGACGACAAAGAAGTGGCAGGCGCCATGAACCTGTCGATCGACGAGTATCGCGATCTTCAGGCGCGGATGACGCACGTGACGGTCGAAGCCTCGACGTCGGACGGCGCGTCCGGACGTGACGTGACCGTCGTCCCGGACGAATCGATGCCCGTCGACGAGAGGCTCGACGAGGCTCGAGCGAAGCATCGTTTGGCGCGTCAAATCGAGCGGCTTCCGCCGCGTCACGCGAAGGTCATCGAGCTCTCGTACGGGCACGACAAGACCCTCGATTCCATCGCGCAAGTGCTAGGCGTCAGCGTGGCCCGCGCGGGGCAGCTTCGCCTTGCGGCGGTCGGGAAGCTTCACGCGGCATGCGCGAACGAGAACGCGGCGTGCCACGCGGCCTGATCCGAACGCACAGGGTCACGTCATCGAGGTTCGGAGGGGCGCAGCGCCGACGGCGTCGCCCGTGGAGCGCCGTCCCCCGGAGCACCGATGGGTTCGAGACCCATCGGCTTCCGAACGGGGGCTTCGCCGTGCCGCGCCCTCCCTCGCGCCCTCCCGAAGGTCGCCCTACGTAGATCGAGCTGCCCTGAACCGAGGACTGCTTCGCACGTGCGAGGCAGTGCGCTCACGATCGCGGCGATACGGCCTTCGGTGAGCGCGAGCCCTTGCGACGCCCGGACGACTGCGTCGTCCGCCGAGCTCGCAGGTCACGCATTGGCGCAACACGCAGTTCGGGCGAGGTGAAGGCACGGTTCAACTTTGGACTGCGCCTCTTCTCCCTGCCAAGGACTGCCGTCCATTGCGCGGAACGCGGCGTGATCCATGGCACCGAGGCGCGCGCCCTTGCCGTGCGAGACCGCGCTGCAGGTCCTGGCCACAAAAAGAAGCGGCGCCGAGACGGCATGGCCGCTCGACGCCCGCGTGTCTCGAGGCGACGGCTATTCGGTTGGGGTTTCTGCCAGAGCTCCGGAGGTTTCCCTGCGTTTCGGGGCTGGGTCACCCTCGGGAAGAGCCATTAGGCTGGAACAGCCGAGACCCTTCTTTGCCTCGCACGCCCGAGTGAATAGCGCGCGCGCAGTGGCGTAGTCGGCCGAGCGGTAGGCGTCGTTGGCGAGGGTCTCGAGGTTCTGGCACCCCCTTCGATTCCCTAGCTCGCAGGCTCGTCGGTAGTGGGCTGCGGCCAGTGCGGAATTCTTCGGGCCGGTGAGCCCGACTTCATGAATCACGCCGAGCGCACTGCATCCGCCGGCGTCTCCGTGGGCGCACGCGTCACGGAACAAGGCCTCGGCATCCCGTGACGTTTCGGCATCCGGACGCGAGCGCAGCGAACGCTCTACGCAAGCCTGACTGTCGTACCCCGTAGGGTCGGCGAAGACTCCGATCGCACAGTCGGTCGAGGTCAGGGCTCCAATGCCGACGAGTGCTCGGAGGAGTGGCGTAGTGCCGAATCGAGAATGGCGTTCGGGAACGTGTGGATTCATGGTCAGGACCTTTTGTCTGCGTACTGCAGTGGCCGTGCCACTCGTCCCAGGCACGAGCCGCCACGTTCATGACTCCCTTCGGTCGCTCGCCATAGAAAAGCCGGTCCCCGCGACTCCCTTGCTGCTCGTGGCGCCCAACAAGGGGCTGTTCCTCGTCGAAGAAGGCGGGCACGGTTTCGCCGCGACGGGGGCGTCCTTCGAGAGCGGCGTCGGCTCGAAGCGCTTCATTTTAGACGAATCGTCAGAAGGGCAGGCGCCTGTCCATGGCCGGACAGGCGCCTGTCCGTGGACGGACGTTGGTCGCTTGGCGCGCGGCAGAACGCTGCGAAAGGCGTCGTCTCTGCTGCTCGCCTGGCAACGGAATGACGCTTTGCCTGGCTCCCCGACGCCTTTTGGCGTGATGGAACGGTGTTTGTGGCTCGATGTGTGATTTGGCACGAGCGCTGCAGTCGGGCTGTTCGTATCGAATGGGTGCGACGCGTGCCTTCTTGGACGATGAATATGGAGAGCCGAAGGAATGAGAAACTCGACTGCCGCTCGTGAGAAACCGCTCTCACCCCTCGCGCGTCGGAATCCCCCCGCCCTGCCCGTGCTCACGATCGTGCACGTGGCCGACGTGGCGAGCGAAGAGCCACCCGCTTGTCCGCCCGAGAAGCCCTCCGACCCCTCGGGGCTCGTCGACCCTATCGAGGTAGCGTCGGAATACCACGCCGGCCCTTCCCACACGTTCCGCGACCTCGTTCGTGGCCTCGTGCTCTTCGTGGTCGTTGGTGGGACTTCGTTCGCGATGTGGAGCGCCCTCGTGCGCGCGGTGGCGACTCTCGTCACGCATCTGCAAGCGAACTGACACGTCTGACACGTGATGCGACTTCGTCGTACTCCGCTTCGACGGTTTTCCTCCAAGCCCGGCCGTCACGGCGTCGACAGTGGCCCCTCGTCAGGCCCATGTCGGTCCCAAATTTCCGAAAAGTGCCAGACTTTGCCGAGAATCGTGCAGGCAGCCAGTCGCCTGACAGTGGTGCCAACCGACTGACAGTGCTTTGCGACGGCCGAACGAAGCGTGCGAAACCGGCCGGTCGAGGCCGCCACCGGGGCGCGAAAGAAGGCGACTTGCGCGGTGTACGGCCGGCAGGGCGATGACGCAGGTGTCAAATTTCCCGCGCCGTTCTTGGGCAGCACCTGGCGAACCCAGCCCGTATTTGCATGTCTTTGGCTGGCACGGTCGCTGCAAGGCGCCGTTTCATGATGACTCCCGTAGCGGCTGGCTCTTGCGACACGACGGTCGCTCCTCTCCTCGTGTTGGCCGAAGTGGCGAGTGCCAGTGGGATCGCGGACGCCTTCCGCGAGGCCGTTCACACGTTCATCGGAGAGGCGGAGAGCTGGAGCAAAGCGGATCTTACGAACTGGCTCGTGGATGTCTACGCACGCCTCACTTACGACATCGAGATCGATGGCCTCGCCACCGCCGAGCCCGCGCGCCGCGATGCTCTGCTCGAAGGCCTCGAAGGCCTCGACGTGCAAACCCTCCAACGGGTGATTTGGCACGCACACGCGGAGGTCGTCGAGAGGCTCGAGAGTTTGGAGAGCTTGTCGGGTGTCGCGGAGTTTACCCTGTCGATGTTCTCGATTGGATTCGTGTCGCCGTTCTCGGACGCGAATCAGGGGGTCGGGTGGGTGCCTACCACCCGCGCCCGTCGCCTCGCGGACCGCGTTTTATCGCTCGTGGCCGCGGAGTTTCTCACGCGCCCCGAAGACTACGCGGTCGTCCCTCACACTTCGGTGACGAGCCGCGCAAGCACGATGCCCGAGTCTCCCGCTCAGCTCGAGGACGACCTTCCGGACATGCACGTTGCGAGTCCTCGATTCGCAACCATGCCCTACCTCCAGGAGGAAGCATGAGAAGCTCGACGGCACGCGACGTCGACGCCTCGAACGAAACGACGGCGAACGAGGTCCGCTCCGGAAGGTTCCCGTGTGCACCTGCGACGGTTCGTTCCCAGTCGTTCGTAGCCGTGGACGACATCATGGTCGATGGCTTCGGAGATGCGGAAGAGAGCACCGGCGTCCGCCGAATGGCGCCTTTCCAACGTCTCACGAGCCGTGGCCCCATCCTCGGAGATCACGCGACCGTCCGTCACGTGCTCGACACGGTCGACCGAGTGGCTCGTTCGACGTGCACGGTGCTCGTCACGGGCGAAAGTGGAACGGGAAAGGAGCTCGCGGTCGCCGCCCTCCACGATGCGAGCGCTCGATCCCAGGGACCCCTCATTACGATCAACTGTGGAGCCATTCCCCTCGAGCTCATCGAAAGTGAGCTCTTCGGGCACGTGAAGGGAGCGTTTACGGGCGCGCAAACGAGCCGTCGGGGTCACGTCGCGAGCGCCGAAGGCGGGACACTCTTTTTGGACGAGGTCGGTGAGCTTCCGCCATCGGCACAGGTCAAGCTCCTCCGGGTTTTGCAGCAGCGGGAGTACACACCCGTCGGCGAGTCCCGAGCCGTCAAGTGCGACGTGCGTATCGTCGCCGCGACGAATCGCGACTTGGCGGCGGACGTGGCTGCCGGACGCTTTCGGGAGGACCTCTACTACCGACTCAACGTCATTCACCTCGTTCTGCCGGCTCTTCGGGAGCGCGGGGCCGACGTCCGGGTCCTGGCAGAGCACTTCTTTCGCGGCTTCGTTGCCAGTTGTGGCATTCGTAGCCTTCGAGGTTTTTCTCCTTCCGCGCTGGAGGCCATTTCCGCATATCCGTGGCCAGGCAATGTTCGTGAGCTCGAGAACTCCATAGAACGCGGAGTCCTTCTCGCGCGCGGGCCGTTCTTGGAAGCTTCGGACGTCTTCGGCGGGCCTGCGTCGAACGATACGTTCGTCGCCGAGGATACGCACCCGACCGAGCGCCCGAAGGCGAGCCCTCGCACGCCTCCCGAAGCAGCGGCCTTGTCGTTCGCGCCCATCCCGCCGCCGGTCTTCGACACCCAAGCCCCGCCTACGCCCACGGACGTCATGGTCTCTCAAAGCGCGCTCTTTCCGAGTGCACTTCCCGAAGGAGGTCTGGACCTTTATTCGTGTGTCGAGAGCTACCAAACGAACTTGATCGTCCAAGCACTGCGTCGCACGAGTGGCAACAAGAACAAGGCCGCCCAGCTTCTCGGCCTCAATCGAACCACACTCGTCGAAATGATTCGTCGTCGGAGCCTTTGAGGCTCGAGCCGACCGCGTTGGGAGCTTGCGAGTCGCGAATACGAGCTCGGTAGTATTGACGATGCGCGCAAGTTGCCGTTACCGAAGGGATGTACAGCCTCTCCCAATTGTTGGCGTTGTTCGAGCGAGTGCCCGCCGACGAGCTTCTCCTGACGATGGGTGACCGGCCACACGTCGTGCACGAGGGACGTCGGCGCCCGGTCGCCTCGCAGCCCATGAGCCGGGCCGTCCTTCACGAGGTTGCGTCGGAGATCCTGTCGAAGGACGAGCTCGCGTTCCTCCCGAGCGAAAGGCCGCGTGTCGTACGGCACGAGCACGACGGGAAGACTTTCGTCATCGCGCTCTCGGGAGTCGAAGGCCACCTGTCGCTCACGATTCGCCGTGCCCGGCGTGGATCCCAGGCGACGTTCTTGCCGATGGCAGGCCATCGAAGTGCGGCGACGGACGAGAGTGAGAAGGCGACCGCGAACGAGGGCACTTCGACGAGCTCCGAACGGATGCCAGTAACGATGATCCCTGGAGACGCGTCCGGTATCGACGTGCTGCTCCTCCAGATGGTTTCGAGTGCGGCGTCGGATCTCCACGTATCGGCGGGAAGCCGACCCGCCCTGCGCGTCCACGGCGAGCTGCGCTTTTTCGACGACGAACGCTCCTTCTCGAGCTCCGAAGTGGAGGCTTTGGTTCGCGCGATCATGCCGGCGCCCGCCGCAGCGCGATTCGACGCGCACCGGGACACGGATTTTGCGTACGAGCTCCCCGGGGTCGCCCGATTTCGCATCAACGTTTTCGAGGATCGTAAGGGCGTGGGGATCGTCGTTCGTCAGATTCAGCTCGACGTGCCGACCGTCGACGAGCTCGGGCTCCCGAAACCGTGTGTCGACCTATGCAACCTGACTTCGGGGCTCGTGCTCGTGGTTGGACCGACAGGGGCCGGAAAGACCACCACGCTCGCGGCGATGATCGACCATGTGAATCGGACGCGACGGGACCACATCGTGACCATCGAGGATCCGGTCGAGTTCATGCACGAAAACCGACGGTGCCTCGTCAATCAACGGGAGGTGGGGCACCACACGAAGACCTTCACGTCGGCGTTGAGGGCCGCTCTTTGCGAAGATCCGGATGTCGTGCTCGTAGGCGAGATGCGCGACATCGAGACGATCTCCATAGCTCTTGAGACGGCCGAGACGGGTCATCTGGTCTTTGCGAGTCTGAGCACGCTTTCGTCGGTGGGGGCGATTGAACGAGTCATCGACCACTTTCCGCCGGATCGTCAGACTCAAGTCCGTCTCATGCTCAGTAGGTCATTGAAAGGGGTCGTAGCCCAGACGCTCTGCAAGAAGGCGGGGGGTGGACGCGTGGCGGCTCACGAGATCTTGCTCGTCACGCCGGCTGTGGCCTCGCTCGTTCGTGAGGGAAAAACCTCGCAGATTCCAGGCATCGTCGAGGTCTCCAGAGCCCTTGGAATGGTCACGTTGAACGAGTCGCTCTCCACGCTGGTCGGTCGACAGATCATCTCGCCGAAGGAAGCCTTGGCGCGAGCCGTGGACAAGCTAGGCCTGTTGGCGATGCTCAATCAGGTGTCGCGAATCTCGAGTAGCTACCGGCTCCGAAGGATTGCCAACGATTCTTCCGCCGAAGACCGAACACCCAGTCAACCCGCGCTCGAGGCGGTGGGGCAGTCCACACGTTGAACGGTGTACTTTGCTCGAGTCGGTGCGCAGGTGGTTCGCGCTTGGGCGCGCCTTCGCGCTCGACGTTCCGAATCCGCCACTGCGCGAAGTCCCCGAGGTCGCCTCGATCGGACGGCGCATCCCGACGGAAGAGCGAATCCAGGCTCAACTCTTTCGCCGTTCGACCGTTCGCTCTCGAAGGAGCCTCTTTCCCATGCTCCGCCAAAACATGACCCAACCCATCACGACCAGGCCGTCCGAAACCGAACCCCCCGCGTCCGCCGTCGGAGCGCTCTTGGAGCGCTTTCCGGATCTCGATCGAGCGTGCGCCGCCGAGGTCGTCGCGTGGTGCGCGGAGGATGGAGCGTTTCCCGAGGGTTCCACGCTCTTTTCGTCGGATGACTTCGTCTCGAACGCCATGGCGGTCCCCGTACCCGATCGGGCTGGCGTGACCGTCGTACCGTCGTCGCTCAGTGAGCCACCAATGGACGTGAGGGACAGCGAGCTCTCCGACCTTGCGCCAAGGCTCGAAGCGCCTCCGTCGATCCCGGTGCTCTCGAGCGAGCTCCCGATGGATGTGAGGGACAGTGAGCTGTGGGACCTTGCGCCGAGAATCGATTCGACGTCGACCCGGCCGGTGCTTTCGAGCTTGCTCCCAATGGATGTGAGGGACAGCGAGCTCCATGAGCTGGCGGCCCACGAGGCGAGCGAGCTCCCTATCGAGGTCACCGTGAGCGAAGCACCGGACGATTGTGAACCCGTGATCGAGGTGACGGTGAGCGATGCGCCGGCCATGCTCGACGGTCCCGAAGCTCCGACGGTCAGCGATGCGCCAGCCTCGGGTGACGCCGCCGACGAGACGCCGTGGTTCGTGTCGCCGGTGTCGCAGCCCCGCGCGGGAGCGACCATTCCACCACCGTCCATGGCGTCCATGGCCGCCGCAGAGGCTGTTTCGGCCGTCTCCGAGGGAGCGTTGCTTGCGGCCCCCGCCCTTGACGACGTCGACCTCCTCGCCAGAGTCACCCATTCGGTGGACAGCTTTCCGTCCGTGGAAGCCGAGTCTGGCGTAGCGATGCGGGCGGCTCCACGGCCCGCGCGTCGCGGTCGTGCCGGGGTCGCTCTCGGAGTTCTGGTCGTCACGAACAGCGCGCTCGCTGCCGGCGTGCTCGGTGTGCGAGCCGAGAGCCACCACGACCGAGTGCCCGTGGCCGCGCTGAGTGCCGAGGTGAGCGATCTTCATCGTGAGTCGGCGGCAACCCGCGCGAAGCTCGACGAGACGCGGGCGACGCTCGACGAGCATGCGGGATCGATTGCCAAGACGATGGCGGCCGTCGCCGCAAGCGACGAGAGGCAGAAGACCACCGAACGTGAAGTGAAAGAGCACGAGGCCCGCGAGCAGCGCGAAATCTCGGCACTCTCAAGCCGGATCACGCGTGTCGAGCGCCGCACGGAGACCCAGTACAGCCTCCTCGAAGCTCTTGCCATCATCGACGGAGTGAAGAAGACGTCGTCCCCGTCGGAGGTTCCGAAAGGACCGACGGGAGAGCCGGCCCACGCGCCGGTACCCACGTCCGCGGCCCACTGAGCGGGGACTTGGAAATGCGCTGGGATTCGGCGACGGAGGCCGCACTGGTAGGGTCGATGGGCCGCCCGAAGGAGCGGCCCCGTCGTCGCCACGGCGTTGACGAAAGCGTCATCCGACCGCCGTCCGTGGCCAGGCGCACGAGAAAGAGATTGGAAAATGCTCGCTCGCGAGTTGGGCATGAACGCTGCAGACGGCGTCGTATGGCCTTCAGAACGTCCGTGCGATCGAACGAGCCCTCCCTTGATGCGATGTTCCTTCCCGAGCTGAAGCGCGCGATGGTAAAAGAGGCGTGCTCCCGTGCAGCGTCACGATTCGTCGACGAGTCCGGACCCTGGGGAAGGACGCAGCTCGCCGTCTGGCTACTTGGCTCGTACGCGAGTCTGACGCACTACGCTACCGTTGGCGGCGCGGCCGATTCTTCTCTCCCGCATCCTCTCTCGCTTCTCGATATGGACGGCCAGAGCATCGAGGCGATCATCGAAGATGCGCGCTGCACCTCGCGTCGAGCCCAAAAGACTCTGGAGATCCCTCCCTCGGACCACGGTCTCGTGATCGCCACTTGTCGGGCCGGTCTGGTGGCTCGGTTCCTCGATGCAGACGGCGCCATCGGGTGGCTTCCCACGAATCATGCGCGCAGCTTGGGGGACCGTGTGCTGTCGCTGCTCGTCGCCGCCCACCTTGCGGAGCGAGGCATTCGTCACCCGTCCCAGGTGGCCTTGGAGAGCGCACCGGAGACTACCTTCTGGCGGAACGCTGCGGCGTAGGCCGGTGAGTGCCGAGAAGGAATTCGGCAAAAAAAGACTTCAGGTTCGGGAGCGCGTGCCGTTCCTCCCCGCATGAAGGGGACACGTGAGCGCGCGAGTTGGCTCTATCTTGGGTTGCTCGGCTTCGATCTCCTCGTCATTGTCGTAGTGCTCTTCTTGGGGCATCGTGTGTCGAGCAGCTATGAGCAGCGCATTCGTGCGCAGCAAGCTTGGGTCGACCAGTGGAGCGACCTTCGTGAGCTCCGCGCGATCACTCAAGAGGTTGGAGCGCCTGCCAACGATGTCTTGCGTTCTCGCGACGTCTCGGCCGAGCGGAACCGACTCCGCATCGGCATGCAGGCCTTCGAGCGGCAGATGCTAAAGATTCGCAGCGTCTGGGCGAAGCCGCGTGGAGCGTGGTCGGAGGACGAGCTAGTGCGCGTCGAAACCACCGTTCGGAACACGGCTCGCCTCGCCGAGCTTGTTTTCCAGGACGTGGAGTCCGGGCGCGATCGAGCAGCCATCCAGCATATGGCGGAGATGGACAAGACCCTACGGGAGGTTCAATCGGTCGTCCGATCCGTCGTGACGAAGCGGACCGACCTCGAGCGCGCCGAGCTCGTCGCCGAGCTCGCCCAGGCCCGCACCTTTGCGCGCGGCGAATGGGTCGTTGGAGCGCTGCTCGGCGCTCTCGTGATTGGCACCGCATTCCTGAGTCACACGACGGTCGCCCGGTTCCGCGTGCAGGCCGAAGAGCTCGATGAGGCCAGGCGAGCTGCCGAGGCGTCGATGGAGGCAGCCGAACGCGCGAGTCGCGCCAAAAGCGACTTCTTGGCCAACATGAGCCACGAGATTCGAACTCCGATGAACGCGATTCTTGGGTTTTCCGAGCTCCTTTTGGGGCGCACTCTGACCACCGCTCAGCGCCTGGCGCACATCCACACCATTCGTCGCAATGGCGAGCACCTGCTCGGAGTCATCGACAGCGTTCTCGATTTATCCAAGATCGAAGCAGAACGGCTGGAGATCGAAGTTACCGAATGCAGCC
>JAYUKI010000992.1:0-2911 GCA_043764595.1 Myxococcales bacterium
GTGGAGATCACGAAGGCCGTGGAAATAGCCTATTGCTCCGCGAGCCCGGACTACTACCCCGGCGACTGCCGAAACGTGTGGCTCGACGACGACAAGCCAAAGTCTCTCGACCTCGAGGCCAAGATCTTGGCGAATGGGCATCTGGTCATCAAACAATCGCGCGAGTTTCACGGGCGCTGAAGCCCTGGATTTCGCTCTGCCGGAGGTCCGCCGGCAGAGCGAAGGCGCGAGAAATTCCGGAACGACTCGTGCAGTCAAGATGGCGTCAAGGACGGGGCGCGTTTCGGGAGGTCGGGATACGGAGCACTCGACGCGTGCGCGAGGTCAGTGCACGTCGGTCGGTTTCGTGTCCGGCTCGGGGGCCGTGTCGGTGTCGAGCTCGAGGAGCGTCGATTTCCGTTCGCCACACCCCAAGACCACGATGAAGACGCGCCCGAACGCCGAGTGGGCTAGATTTCCCCCCTCGAGCCTCGGCACGTCCGCGCCGAGGGCATGCGTAAGCTTGGGCACCGTATTGGAGTGATGCGCAACCACCGCGACCGTTCCGGAGGGAAGGGCCAAAAGCTCGCGCGCCAGACTCTCCACGTCCTTGGCGGGCCGAACCTCGACACGAATTCCCACAGCTTCTGCGAGGGGCTCGACGGTCTGCTGGGTGCGCCGGGCTTCGGTCGCGAAGACGCGGCTCGCGGCCATGGGCTTCATCAACCTTGCCAACCGCTCCGCCCGTGCTCGCCCACGGTCGGAAAGAAGCGTATCTGGATCGTCGTTGGCCTTTTCGGCATGCCGCGTGACGACGACCACCGGAGGCACGACTGGACATTGCACAGGCGCGGCGACTTTCGTTGGAACGACCCCCGTGCAGCCGACGAGCGTCACGAATGCGGCAACGAGCAAACCGAAGCGAGGAAATGGCATCGAGGCTACCGTAGCGAACCCGCCCAACGACGGAGGCCCGAAATGCACGCCGAGCTCACTCGCGCAAAGGCAGCCAAACGAGCACTTCCTCCCCCGTCGCAATGGCCATTTGAGGCACTCCGGGACGGAAGGCGAGGGAGCGAATGTTCGGCCCGCCATAGTCGGTGTGGGCGTAAAGATCGACGTCTTGACGAACATCGCCCGAGCGACTGTCGAAGACGAAGATGCGCCGGAGGCTGAGCTCGGTATCCTCCGCCGCAATCGCGAAGCTCTCGCCCGAGGCGGTTGCCAAGAGGTAACGGCGATGGACGAGCGGTGGAAGCGTCAGTGTGCGAAGGGGCTCCAAAGTCCGGAACGCATAAACCTCCAGAGCGCCTTCGTCTCCGCCATCTGCGAGCCACCCGTCGGCAATGCGTGCGAGCCGATACGCCACGGGAGCGAAAGCCTCCGCGGCCGGCGTCGGCGGAGCGCCCTCCAAAGAGGCTCCCTCGGGATCGAAGGGATACCGAACCAGTGCAATGCACGAGGCAACGACGAGCGTGCGTTCGTCCTCGAACGCCACGTGCGTCACTTCGCGTGTGGCGATGTGGGCAATCACTTGGCCTGCCGATATCCGGAGTACGTCGCACCCGTCGTCGTAGGCGATGGCGAGAAGTGCACTGTCGAGGGACCACGCGAAGGCCTTCGGCTCGCCGCGGGATGGAAGACTCGACAATGTTGAACCCGACGCGACATTGACGAGCAGAATTCCCGCCGTACCCACGGCAAGGGTTTGGCTGTCCGAAGAAAAAGCCATTGGAATCTCGTAGGCATCACGCGGTACGAGGGCGAGCTGCAGGACCTCCTCCCCGGTGTCCGAATCCCACAGTGCGAGGGAATCGCCGCATGCGGCGGCAAGCCTTTGGCCATCGGGCGAATACGCGACGGTCGCGACGGTGGATGGTGCCTTCAGGCGTCGTGCGATCGAGGGCGGCGGCGGCATCGGCGCGACGGTAGAATCCAAGCCTGGAAAGTCAAGCCAAGTTCCCGGACATCTTGGCGCTTTTCGGCGCCTCGAGAAGATGCCGAAACCGTCGCGACCAGTCACCAAAGGCTGGGCCGACGACTTCCACTTTGCCGTCACCGAACAGGGGCTCGTACGAATCGACACCGAGGCCTGTTTGCGGGGCACGGGCCTTCGAGCATCCCAATGCAGCCCGCACCAGCCATCGGTTTGGCTCGGTGGCCCGCCGGAAGACGAGGCACGCTGAGCCTTTTCGACACGGAATGGCGTCGGTGCACCGAGCCGACGACGCTATGGAATCTTCTTTTGCCGAGGTGGGGACGATCAGAGCTCGAGCACCGTAATCGAATACGGCGGAAGCTTCAGGTTCGTGGCACTTCCGCCCTTCTCTTCGGTGAAGGTCCCTTTGCCCGCGTAAACGAACTTTCGCTTCAAGGCGGCGTTGCCACATCCGCCCCAATCGACGGTCGCGTCGAGCTCCTTGTCCGCCTCGAAGTTGAGCAAAATGGCCACCATCGCTTTCGTCTTCGGATCACGCGACACGAAGATGGACGAGCCGAACGATCCCTCGGTCTTCACGAGCTCGTCGTAGAAGTGAGCCCCTTTTCCGTCGTAGTTGCGGTAGGCCAGAAAGCCTTGGTACGCAGGCAGTTCCTTCTTCGGAGCTTGCCAATAGAACGCCGAGTCCACTCCGAACTCGGCAAAACGTCCAAAAGCTTCCGCGACGGCCAAGGCTCCCGACACGTGCTGCTCGGCACCGAAGTTCCACTCGCCGATTTGAAGCTTCGTCCCCGGATAGTTCTCGGCGATGAGCTGCTGCATGCGAGGAATGAGGTAGATGCGGTCCTTGATGTAGGACTCGTCGAGGTAGCTTTTGTCCCACAGGGCGCGCGTCGCGCGGAAGCGCCTTTGCACGGTGTACGGATCTTCGCCGCCGGTCATGTCCCGGTTCTGGATGTTTTCCCCTTGCGGGTAGAAGTGCACGTCGAGCAC
>JAYUKI010000993.1:0-2910 GCA_043764595.1 Myxococcales bacterium
GCTCTTCTGGAAGAGCCTCGAGTCGAAGTCGAACACCGAGGCGCGTGACGTGCGCGCCACCGCCGAGTTCCCCCTTGGGCTCGACGAGGCAAAAGGGAACGGCAAACGCCTTCCCGTGATCGCCTCGCAGAAGGTCCAGGAAGTCGACCCGAACGACAGCGTCGGCCGTCGTGGGTTCATGCTCTTCGCGGGCATCTCCACGGCCCTCTTCGCCGAGGGCTGTGCACGCCGTCCGGTGGAGAAGATCCTGCCGTACACGAAGGCACCCGAGTACGGTTTGCCGAACGTTTCCCAGCACTTCGCGACCGTTCGCGTGCAGCGCGGCGAGGCCATCGGCCTCGTGGTCGAGTCGCATGAGGGACGTCCGACCAAGGTCGAAGGAAACCCCGACCACCCGTCGAGCCGCGGCAAGACCGATCACTTCGCACAAGCGAGCATTTTCGACGTCTACGATCCGGACCGCATCCGCGCGCCGATGCACGCGCGCCGCGAAGGTACGCGCAACATCGGTCACGTGGCCACGGGCTTTGCCGAGGCCGAGCAGGCTTTCGAAGAGGCGGTTCGCCAGCAGTCGGCAGACGGCGGCGCAAAGGTTCGCATCCTTTGCCAGGCTTCGTCGTCGCCCACGTTCGTGCGCCTCCGCGACGCGGTCAAATCCCGCTTGCCGCAATCCAAGCTCGTCACCTACGCGCCCGTCAGCGACTCGAACGCGCGTGAAGGCGCGAAGCTGGCGTTCGGCGAGGCTCTGAGCGTGGTTCACGACCTCGCACAAGCCGAGACCATCGTCTCGATCGACTCGGACTTCCTCGGCCTCGATACGGGCGCCGTTCGCAACACGCGCGGGTTCTCCGCCGGACGTCGCCCTCGCACCGCCAGCGACGGAATGAACCGCCTCTACGTGGTCGAGCCCGCGCTCAGCGTGACCGGCTCGAACGCGGACCACCGGCTGCGCCTCCCGGCCCGCGACATCGAGGGCTACCTCCTCGCGCTCGCGAAGGAAGTCGCCGCCCTCGGCGCCGGCGCGGACGTGCTCGGCCCGGTCGTCGCGGAGGCCGCCAAGGCCGAAGTGAAGGGCCTCCCCGAGAAGTGGACGAAGGTCGTCGCCAAAGAGCTCTTTGCCAACAAGGGCAAGAGCGCCGTCCTCGCAGGCGCACGCCAGCCGGCCCGCGTCCACGCCGCCGTTCACGCGCTCAACGTCGCCCTCGGCAACGTGGGTCGCACGGTGAACTTCTTCCCCGCCCAGGACGAGCCCGAGATCCTCGACGAGCTCAAGACCCTCGCCGCCGACATGGAAGGCAACAAAGTAAGCCTCCTCGTCGTGCTCGGCGGAAACCCAGCGTACGACGCACCCGCCGACCTCAAGCTCGGCGAGAAGATGCACGCGGTCACGAGCTCGTTCGCGTTCACCTCGCACATGAGCGAAACGGCCCTTGCCGTCACGTGGGCCTTCCCACGAGCACACGAGCTCGAGTCCTGGGGCGACGCTCGCTCCACCGACGGAACGCTTGCCGTCCAGCAGCCGCTCATTCTCCCGATTCACTCGGGAAAGAGCGACATCGAAGTCTTGGCCGTGCTCGCCGGTGAAGCGAGCCGAAAAGGCTACGATCTCGTGCGCAACACGCTCCGCGCGATGCCTCTCGAAGGCGGAAAGCCGTGCGGCGCTCCGGCGTTCGAGCAGGTCTGGACGAAGGCTCTGCACAAAGGCGTCGTCCAAGGGGCCGAGCTCAAGGCCAAGGGCGGCCTCAAGCCGAGCTCGGCCGCCATTGGGCAGGCGATCGCCAAGGCGACCCGCTCGAGCAAGCCGCTCGCGCAGGACAATCTCGAGATCACGTTCGCTGCGGACGCGCGCATCTTCGACGGCCGCTTCGCGAACAACCCCTGGCTCCTCGAGCTCCCCGAGCTCGCGAGCAAGATCACCTGGGACAACGTGGCGTCGTTCTCGCCGGCCACGGCGAAGGCCCTCGGGCTCGAGAGCGGCGACATGGTTCGCCTCACCCGCGGCCCAAACAGCCTCGAAATTGCCGCCTGGATCCAGCCCGGACAAACGGACCACTCGGTCGCGCTCACGCTCGGCTGGGGACGCCAAGAGGCCGGTCGCTACGGCGACAAACACGGCTTCAACGCTGGCTCGATCCGCACACTCGACGCGATGGACTTCGCCGATGGCGTGACGGTCGCGAAGATGACCGTCGACGAGCGCGACAAGCTCACCGACAAGCTTCGCCGCCCTGGCATCGCGAGCAACGACTCGCCGCCTCCCGGCCGCGTCGAGCCCGACGGGCCCTACGACGTCGCCACGGGGCGCTTCAAGATCGCCCAGACGCAAGACCACCACGAGATGGAAGGCCGCCCGGTCGCCATCGATGCCACCCTCGAAGAGTTCCGCAAGCAGCCGGATTTCCCTCTGTTTCCGGCGCCCGAGCACCACCGCAAGTACGGCACGCCGGACCCCAAGGTTCCGCCGCTCTGGAAAACCGTGGACTACTCGAAGGGCCACAAGTGGGGCATGACCATCGACCTGTCCGCGTGCACCGGCTGCAACGCCTGTGTGCTCGCGTGCCAGTCGGAGAACAACATCCCCGCGGTCGGCAAAGAGCAAATCATGCGTGGCCGTGAAATGGCCTGGATCCGCATCGACCGCTACTTCGTCGGCGACGACATCGAGAACCCCGAGGTCTCGGTCCAGCCCGTCGCCTGCGTCCAGTGCGAAGAGGCCCCCTGCGAGAACGTCTGTCCGGTCAACGCGACCGAGCACTCGCCCGAGGGCTTGAACGACATGGCGTACAACCGCTGCATCGGCACTCGTTACTGTGCGAACAACTGCCCGTACAAGGTTCGTCGCTTCAACTTCCTCAACTATCACGGCAACTTGGGCGAAGTGCCCGAGATCGAGAAGATGAAGTACAACCC
>JAYUKI010000994.1:0-9930 GCA_043764595.1 Myxococcales bacterium
CAGCACGGCACTCACGAGCTTTTGGGCCATGTCGTTGGCGAGGGCTTTGAGAGACGTTTCCAGATTCGAGCTTTGGTTCGGGCGAGTCACGATTATCCCCTTAGCAGAGAATGCAGCCCTCCGTCCGCGCGAACACACGACTTTCGTTCGGACCGCTATTTTCCAGCGTCTGCGACACCTTGCGGTGCTTGGGGCGGCCCGGCATCCGAAACAAGATCGACTCGAACGGTGCCAAGTGCCGTCTGGTCAATTTCGATCTTGTGCTTCTTTCGGAGATCCGCGAGTACGGCCTCTTCGCGAACGCGCACCTTGTCCTGGGCGAGCTTCACTCGAATGACGCGCTCGGCCTCGGCAAAGCTTCGGTCGTGAGGCTCGAGCTTCTGGGTGAGCCGAATGACGTAAAGCTTGCTTCCCACTTTGACGGTCCGCGGGAGCACGTCTCCGACTTTCGCAATCTCGAACGCCGCCGCGCGGACTTCTTCCGGGACGCGGACATTTTCGCCGCGGCTATCGCCGGGTGGGCTCACGATGCCGAAGTCCCCTGCCAAATCGACGGGAACGTTGGCGCGCGCTTGTGCGTCCATCGATTTCTGCTTCACGAGCTCACCCCACGCGGCCGCGCTCGACGCGACCAGCGCGGCCGTCACGACTTCTTTGGACGAAGGGTCGTCGCGAAGCACGATGCACGAGAGACGACGGCGCTCGGGGTCGTGGTACTCGGCCTTGTGGGCGTCGAAGTAGGCACGCACCTCGGGTTCGGGAATGTCGGCTGGAGAAACGGCCCCTTTTCGGGCTTCCGCGAGCATGGCGTCCCGCAGAATGGATCGGATCTCGGCTTGGGCCACGGGGTCCTTGTCGTAGCCCTTTTGCGTCGCCTCCTGAGCGAGCAGCTCGATTCGGATCATCTCTTCGAGAAGCTCTTTGCGTCGCTCGGGAGCTTGATACCGAAGTCGATCGAACTGATCCATGTGCTCGAGCGCGGCGAGATAGTCGCCGAGCGTGATGGTGCGATCTCCGACCTTCGCAAGCACTTTTGCCGCGAGCTCCGGCGTGAGCTGCGCGCTCGTCGCGTGGCCGCCCGCGTCTTCCTGGGGCTTGTCCGGCGTACCTTTGCAGGCGTCGCACCCTGCCAACGCTGCCACGACGACGGGCACGAAGAACCAGGAATAGCGGCGGCGGTACGGCGAAGGCATGTCGGAGGTAGGGAGGTCTACCACCGACAGGCCGAAGCTCGCCAGCGTGCGGATCCGTCCAGTGTCCCGGATTGGAGGCCCCGTCTCTCCCCCCTGCGAGGATGGCAGCCTCCGAGCCTGGGCGCCCGATCGCGTGTACCTTTGGGGACGGAGGCTTTGCATGCGCATTCGAGCTTTGGTGGCCTTGGGTCTCGCGGTCTCGGGCGCCGTCGTGGGGTGCAGCAGCTCGGGGGCGAGCGATGGCGCACCGGCTCCTTCGTCCACCACGGGCAGCACGACCCCACCTGCGGGAACCGGCGATCCCCTCCCCCCTCCCAATCAGCTTCCTCCGGCCGGCAATCCGGGCAGCGGCTGTGCGATTCCAAAAGAAGCCGACGCCGAAGACTCTTCGACCCCAACCACCGTCGTTGGAAACGGAACACCGGAAAGCTGCACCAGTCGGGCGTTCGTCGACGCCGTCGCCAAGGGCGGGGTCATCACGTTTTCTTGTGGCGCCGCACCCAAGACCATCGTGCTCGACGAGACCGCCAAGGTGGTCAACGACAAGCCGAAAATCGTCATCGACGGCGGAAACAAGGTCACGCTGAGCGGAGGCGGAAAAGTCCGCATTCTTTACCAAAACACCTGCGACGAAAAACAGAAGTTCACGACCTCCCACTGCCAGGACCAAGAGACCCCCGAGCTCACGGTGCAAAACCTCACGTTCGCCGATGGAAACGCCACGGGCGAGACCCTGACCGGTGGCGGCGGTGCCATCTTCGATCGCGGCGGGCGTCTCAAGATCGTGAACAGCCGGTTCTTCCGCAATCGCTGCGATGCCACGGGCCAGGACGTCGGCGGCGGCGCGGTGCGTGCGTTCGATCAGTCCCAGAAGAAGCCGCTCTACGTGGTGGGCTCCACGTTCGGTGGCCAACCGGGCCTCGGCAACGTCGGCTCGAACGGCGGCGGGCTCAGCAGTATCGGTGTATCCTACACGGTCATCGACAGCATTTTCACCCACAACGACGCCACGGGACGCGGCGCAAACCCTGCAAAAGCGGGCACTCCGGGCGGCGGAAGTGGCGGCGCGATCTACAACGACGGAAACACCTTCACGCTCTCGCTTTGTGGCGTTCGCATCGAGGACAACCACGCGAACGAAGGGGGCGGAGCCATCTTCTTCGTGAGCAACGACCGCAGCGGAACGCTGTCCATCGCCAGCTCGACGCTCCGGCGCAACCCGAGCGACGGCTTCGAGACGAAGGGCTATCCCGGCATCTTCGTGCTCGCGAAAGGCGATCCCCAAGTCACGAGCTCCACCATCGAGTGAGACAGCGAGCGGAGGTCGATTCGCGCGCGGCGGGCTTGGCCCGAGCCTGAAAACGATCGTCCTTTCGCGGCCATCGGCACGTGCATTGCGTCTGGCGCGCGAGGCGGAGTAGAAGGCCTCCCATGGCCATCGAAGAACCGCGCGTCGAATCGGCTCGTCCCTCGCTTCATCCGGACCTCCGGTACAAGCGGATCCTCCTCAAGCTCTCCGGTGAAGCCCTCGGTGGAACGCAGGGAGGGCTCGATCCCGTCGTGCTCCACCAGACCGCAGCGGAGCTCTCCGAGGTGTATGCGCTCGGTGTGCAGGTCGGAATCGTCGTTGGCGGCGGCAACATTTTCCGTGGCCTGAAGGGCGCCGCGGCAGGCATGGACCGCACCCAGAGCGACTACATGGGCATGCTCGCCACGGTCATGAACGCTCTCGCGCTTCAGGACGCTCTCGAAAAGGCCCTCGTGCCCACGCGCGTTCAGACCGCCATCGAGATTCGCCAAATGGCCGAACCATACATTCGTCGCCGGGCCGTGCGGCACTTGGAGAAAGGCCGCTTCGTGATCTTCGCGGCCGGCACCGGAAATCCGTTTTTCTCGACCGACACGGCAGCCGCGCTTCGCTCGATGGAAATCGGCGCCGAGGCCGTCTTCAAGGCCACGAAGGTCGAAGGCATCTACGACCGCGATCCCGTGAAATTCCCGGACGCGAAGATGATCACCGAGATGACGTACGACAAGTTCATCTCCGAGCGCATCGGGGTCATGGACTCCACCGCGGCGACGATGTGCCGCGACAATGGCATGCCCATTCGCGTGTTCAAGCTCGCTCCCGGCAACATCAAGCGCGCCCTTCGTGGCGAATCCATCGGCACGACGGTCGGCGTCTGATCCTGGGAATCGTTTCTGACGACGGCGTTCGTGCCTCCCTTCCCGCCCGGTCGGTACGGCAGGCCAGGCACCTTTGGTTCGTCGGCTACTGAATCAAGCTGCCGTGCTGAAGAGTCGACGCGGGGGGCGGCGTCTGTGTGGCGGGCGTGGGCGGTGATGCGGCCGTGTTCAAGGCGGCAGGCGCTTGCGGCGGCGGCGATGCAATCGCGGGCGCGCTAGCCGTCTTCGCGGAGAGAACCGGCTTCTGACCCTTGGTGGGCGGCAAGGCCGGTTGGCCCGGCGCGAGAGGCTGCGCAGCCACCGCATTCACGGCCGTCGCCTGCGTGGCTAGCGTGGATGGCGTGGCTAGCGTGGATGGCGTGGATGGCATGACCGGAGTCGGAGCCGCTGGGGTCGCGCTCGCAGCGAGCGGCGCGGAAGCGACGGGCGCGCCTGGTCGTTCACCCCACACGCCATCGATCCGCAGAACGAGGGGAAGGCCGACCACGAACGACAGCCCAACCGAAGCCATGAACGCCGCAACTCTCTTGTTTTGGGAAGGCCCGGACGGCGAGAGCGGCGAAGGCAGCGGAGCCGCGTCGAGCACGGGAACCCCGGCGACGCGGGTCTTGGCGGAGCGTCCAGCGACCGTCGCGTTCGGCCCGCGGTCGCCGTCCGCATGGGTGACGCCCCCGCGAGGCTCGAGAGGCTCACGCGCGACCAAGTCCCTGCTCTGCGGCGCGAGCGCCGACAACATGAGGTCCGTTTCGACCGCGGCGCCTGCCTCCGAAGGAAGGTCCACGATGACACTCTCCTCGCCGCCCACGCCAGGTCTTGTCCCCATCCACGGCAGCGTAGCGCAGGACCGCCCGAAACGACGAGATCTCGGGCGAGGGTGCGCGAGAGGCTCCGAGACACTGCGTGAAGCGGGGAAGCAAAGCGGCCTCGTCCTCCGCGCGACGCTTGCGCGCCACCCCCTCGAAAGGCCTATTCTGACGGCCGATGAGCACGTCAGCGACGGTCCCGGCGCGGGCCACTTGGATGCGTTCGGGCGGCCTGCCCTCGGTGGTCGGACATCGCGGCGCGATGGGCGTGCGGCCCGAGAACACCCTCGGGGCCTTCGAGCACGCCGCCGTGCTCGGTGCCGAGTGGATCGAGCTCGATGTGCACCTCACGAAGGACGGCGTACCCATGGTCCTTCACGACGCTTCGCTCGAGCGGACCACGAACGGAATCGGCACCGTCCGCACGCAGCGCGCCTCGGCTCTCGCGAAGCTCGACGCCGGAAGCTTCTTCGGCAAAGCCTTCGCGAACGAGCGCGTGCCTCGGCTCGACGAGACGCTCGCGTGGGCCAAAGGACGCGGCGTAAAGGTGGAGATCGAGATGAAGGGCGAGCCCAACGTCCCCGACGATCTGCCCAAAGCCGTGCTGTCCGCAGTCCACCGAACGGGTATGTCCAAAGACGTGCTCGTCATCAGCTTCGACCACGTCGCCACGAAGCAGTGCAAGGAGATGGAACCCCTCGTAAAGACAGGGGTTTTGTACGTCGCACGGCCAATCGACGAGGTCTCCCTCGCGAAAAAGGCCAAAGCGGACGTCTTGATTCCCCACGCCTCGTTCGTGACAGCCGAAAGCGTGGCGGTGGCCCACCGAGCAGGCCTCGCGATGGCCACGTGGGCCTCGTCCGACCCTGCGTTCCTTCGCAGGCTCGTCGGCACCGGCGTGGACGCCATCACCGTCGACCACCCCGACGTCCTGCGAAAGTTGCTCGAAGTCACCGCGCGAAAACCTGCCAGTCGGTGACGTTCAGAATCGTGGCTTCGAGATCAGCCCGCCTTTTCGACCCGACCGTCCACGTGTTTCGCGAAGCGCCCCTCTTCGCGGGGGTGCGTTGGGGCATCGTCCGCGAATGGCCATCCTCCGAAGCGCGTTCGTCGGTAGTCGTTCATGGCCTGTTGGACCTCGGTCGGAGTGTTCATCACGAATGGACCATATTGGACGACGGGCTCCCCAATCGGCCGGCCTTGAAGGAGCAGAATCTCCACGGCGTCGTCGCCCGCCACGATGTCGAACGAAGCCTCCGACGCCACACCAATGGCCAAGTGGGAGTCGAAAGACCGATCCGCAATCGTGACGCTCGTGCCCTGGAAAAAGTAGAGATTTCGATTCAAGCCTGGCTCGCCCGAAGGCAACGTGAACCGCGCCTTCGGCTCGAGCTTCAAGGTCCAAACGGCCACGTGGGAATCGGCGCGCGCGGCCCATGATGCGGGGGGCGGCGCAGGCGGACGGGTTTCGCCGAACGCCCCCGCGACGACGGTCACCTCGGTCTTGCGACCGTCGGCATCCGCCACGACCATGCGCGGGATGGCCTCGTTCCAGAACATCGCGAAGTGCGGCTCCGCGAACTTGTCGGCTTTGGGAAGATTCACCCAAATCTGGAAGAGCTCGAGGGGGTTCGGCGCGTCCTTCTTCAGGAGTGGGAACATCTCCGAGTGGACGATGCCCTTGCCCGCCGTGAGCCACTGCGCATCCCCGCCGCCGAAACGCGCCGTCGCGCCGAGCGAGTCCGAGTGATCGACCAGACCTTCCCTCACGAGGGTGAGCGTCTCGAAGCCCCGATGCGGGTGCTGCGGGAAGCCCGGCACCACGTCCCCGTGGTACATGCGAAAGCCGTCTTTTACCTCGAAGTCCTGCCCGAGGTTCCGCCCGGCGAGGGACACCGCGGGCCCGAGCGCTTCGTTGCCCGCGGGGTACGCATCGTCGTGGTGAACGCAGAAGAGAAACGGATCGTCCGTGGGCCAAGGAAAGCCGAGAGCGCGGACCTTCAGAATGGGCGACGTCATGCTCTTATCGGTAACACGCCATTCGGCGAGTGACTTGATGCACGCGGCGCAACGCACCGTTCTCCCGCGGGACGAAAGCGCTTGTCTCGGGAGGTGCGTGCCGTGGCTCAGCTTTGCCGTGGATGCTCGCGAGCCGGGCTCGGGCCGGTGGCAGCCACTTCGGCCGTAAGCGGACCACACGCTGCCGTTTCCCCACTGCAACACTCGGCTTGGTTCACTCCGAACATCGGGCAGCTTCCCATGACGCACGTGGCGTGTCCGTGCACGTAGGCCATTTCTCGTTTGCAGAACGCGCAGACCATCGCACGACTCTACCGCACCCGCCGTCGTGCGCACCACGGCAAGGTCCGCGGCCGGCGCCTCCCAAGACGCGGCGGCAACGACGCGGCGAGGCCGCATCCTTCCTTCGTCCTTCCGGCGATCGCCCCGCTTTCCGATGCAAGGTCGCTCACGTGAGGTACGCTTGCTTCTCATGGGCAACCGTCGGGCCGTCGGCTCGGCCTTGCCCGAGGGCAGCCATCGGTATGGGCAAAGAGGCAAGCGCACGCTTCCGATTCCTTTCTTGGTTCGGCCGTACCTGGGGTCGCGTGGAGACCTTCTTTGGCAGCATCGTCACCCGACTTCGACGAAGGCGCCGCAGGCTCGAAGCCGAAGCGCGGCTCGTAGGTGCCGAGGTTCGCCAGCTCGGCGTGCAGATATGGGACAAGGTCGACGACCTTCCCTTCGTGCCCTCGTCGTTCAAGCTGACGCCCATTCGTACCCAGTTCTACGGGCACGGAGCGTTCATGGGAGCGTCGCCCGCCCTCCTGGCCGACGCACGTTGGCGACGCATTCTGGCGTTCTTGATGCCGGACGTGTTCGAGGAAATTCGCGCTGCGCTCGAAGCCGGGGCGGGTTTTGCCGAGATCATGCCCATGCTCGAGAACAATCCCGTGCTGGGAGCCTTCGGCGTGTTTCGGAGCGCCACGGCTCCGCCCCTCGATGGCGAAGAGGACAGCCCTCTTCACTTGTGTGGACTCGAGTGGGACCTCTTCGTCGACAGTGAGCTCTTCCCCCTTTGGGAGAAGGCGAGAGGTGACAAAAACGCGCTCCACGAGCTCATGGAACGCATGATCGACACGTCGCTCATCGCCCACGCCACTCCGACGGACACGATTCAAGAGCAGCTCGGTATTTGCCAATACCGCGACGTCCGCAAGACGCCCAAGACGGGGCTCGGCGGCGTCGAAGTCGACTCGTGGCTCGACCTTTTTGCTCGCGCGCTCGAGCTCGCCCAGTCCGACGACCTCGGAAAGGCCATCTCCGAAATGTCCGCCGATCCGCGGAGCGACTCGGACGAGGCGTGCATGCGTCACACCTTCGCGCCGCCGTGGAGCGTAAAACGCGCCGTCGAAGTGCATCGCCAGGTCACGGGAAAGCCGTGCCTCTCGGTCATCATCGAGATCAAGTCGCTCCGAAGCACCCCTGAGTTTCTCCGAGACGTCGTTCACGCGATGAACGTTCGCGGCATCCACGTCGTTGCCGTCGCGGCGTTTCTCCGCGAAGAGGTGGCGGGCGTCTCCCAAGCCCATCAATCGATCGACGGTGTCCCCTACCCCGGTCCCCGGGAGATTCAATTCTTTCACTTTGCCGGCGACCTCCAGGACGCCTGCGACCGTGGCGAAGTCGACCCGGGTCAAAGTGTCATGTTCAACGGTGCGAGCCTCCTCGACACGGTGAAGACCGACGGCGGACGTCTCGTCTACAGCACCAAGATGGGCGTCACTGCGGAGCTCGAGAGCTACCGAAAGCGCCTCGACCTTCACGTGGGCTTCTACGTCCAAGAAGGCGATTGCGACCACCAGGCCGCTTCGCTCCTCTCCGACCTCTGCGAGGCGTATCCCGAGACCTTCGAGCTCGGCTTTGCGTGGGGCGGCCTCCGGGACGAGGCCCACATCGCGACGTCGAGCACGAGTCGCCTCGGATACGGCAGCCAGAAGGTGCTCGAGTACCTGGGCAAAGCGAAGCAGTGGAAGGTCGGCAAGGCTCCCTGACGACGGGAACGTGCTGGCACGGTCCATGGAAGGAGCGTGCACGATGAAGCGCGTTTACCTTCCGCTCGTTCTCTTTTTCGTCCTCTTTGCGAGCGGCTGCGGTCGCGGCGGCTTCGGCGTGGCGATGTTCGCCACCGGCATGATCGTCGGCGCGGCGTCCCATTCCCATCATCACCGCACGCACGTGACGTACGTCGAGGTCGATGCCCCGCCTCGAACCGTGATCGTCGCGCCCCCCGCCTCACCTCGCGACGCGGTTCCGCCGGCGGAAGCTTCGTTTTTTGACCCGATAAGTGCCCGAAATGCACTCGCCAAGGTCGATCTCGCGAAGTGCCGCAACGAGGGTGCGCCGAGCGTGCACGGGCACGCCAACGTGACGTACGTCCCGGGCGGCAACATCTCGAAGGTTCTCATCGACAAGCCCGCGGGGCTCTCGCTCTCGGCGGTCACGTGCATCGGACGCGAACTCGGAACGGCGCGCATCGACTCGTTCGACGGAGCCGAAGTCACGGTCGGAACGAGCTTCTTCATCCCCTGAGCTTCGCCACGATCGTCACCGGGCGGTCACGCCCTCGATCGAGAACCGCGCGACACGCTCAGAATCGCGCGCCATACGACACGCCCCAGCCCGACTCCCCTGCGCGCCCGACCCGAAAGGACTCGAGCGACGAGAGGTACGGCTTGGCACGCTCGGCCGCGATCGAATCGAGAATGAAGAGCACCGAGCTTTCCACCGCGAGTCCGATGCCAACCCCTTGCACCGTTGGCGCCTTGGCGTAGGCGCCCCCGGCAGCCAAACCGGCACCGATTCCTGCCACTGCAATCTCGGTCCACATGAGAGCCGCGAACTGGTCGCGCACACGGCGTAAGTGATCGGTCTCTGCGGCCTTCCAGGCCAATGGACCTCGCGTGAGCTCGCCATCGAGGCGCGCGAGCAGAGCGTCCGTCCGTAGAAAGAGCACGAGCCCGGCGCCAAGCTCGATCGCTCCGAACGCGAGCACCGGAACCGCCGCGCCTCTGGCCAGGTCGGAAGGGTCCGTCGCGAGAAGCGCCGTACCCACACCAAGCGAAACGAGACCCGGTACGGCGAACTGGAGCGACCCGCTCTTCTCGCCCTCGTAGTAGGTGTGGAGCTCCTTTCGAACCCGCGCCGTCTCGGGCGACTCGGCGCGTGCATCTCGCGCGACGGCGAAAGCCGCAACGAGGGTGAGGCCCGCAGAAAGGGTGCGTGCACGACGTGCCGTTGTTCCGCGACCCATCCTGCCGAGGGTAGCCCGGCGCCGCGCTCGAACGGGGCAATCGCGACGGGCATGCGCTCGAACTCGGGCTTCCCAGCGGTTTCGCCTTCGGCGGACCGCCCAACATATTAATAATTTCGAGTACTTGGAACTTTCGAAAGAAATCGACGCATCCCACGCAACACCTTTGGCGCCCCCGTCGAGAGAGGGTCACTGGGAAACAACCCCAGCCCAAATGGAGGTTCCGTCATGAATCGTTCGTCTTTTGCCATCGCCCTCTCCCTCGTCCTTTCCAGCGCCGCGTGCACCCTCGCGCCGGTTCCCACCAAAGACCTGCTCGAGCCCCTGAATGACGCAAGCCCCGCGCCTTCTGCTGCAGACGCCGGCAGCGTGCCGGATGCCCCTGCAGCGGCGCTCGAGTTCAAACCCTCGAACTTCGATCTCTCGGGGATCGATG
>JAYUKI010000995.1:0-2901 GCA_043764595.1 Myxococcales bacterium
TTTTGGGGAGCGGGGCGGATCGAGCGCGACTGGACGTGAAACAGGCTTTTGATGGTCACGGTGAACCCCTTGGCTTTCGTGAACGGGAGTTGCAACCCGAGGGCCAATCCGAAATCCCGTGATTTCCACATAAAAACGGGCGACAACGGTGAGGTCGTGGATCCGATTGGATCCGCGGGTGCGGTCCATCCGGATCGCGGAAATCCGAAAGGTGCGCGACCGTGACTGGGCGCAAGAACCCCTACAAAGGCGCGGACCGCTTCACTGTCGAAGCGAAAAAAGCGGGTTATCCCGCCCGCAGCATCTTCAAGCTCGAGGAAATCGACAAGCGGGTCCGTTTGCTCAAGCCTGGGCACAGCGTGCTCGATCTTGGTGCGTCTCCTGGAAGCTGGTCGCTCTACGCCGCACAGCGTGTGGGCGCGAACGGTCACGTGCTCGCGATGGACTTGAAGGGTCTCGAGACGGCGCTTCCGGCCCAGGCCGAGTTTTTCATCGGCGACGCTCTTTCGCTCGAGACCGAGGCTTTGTCGAAGTTTTCTCCTTACGACGTCGTCTTATCGGACATGGCTCCGAACACCACGGGAAGCCGGTTCACCGACCAGAGCCGGAGCTTCGATCTTTTCATGCGGGCCTTGAGCGTGGCCGCGGCACTCTTGAAGCCCGGCGGTGCGTTCGTCGGAAAGATTTTCATGGGCGAGGACTTTTCCCTGGCGAAGGCCGAGGTGAAGCGTCACTTCCATGAAGAGCGCACGATTCGGCCGGAGGGCACGCGCTCGAACAGCTACGAAGTGTTCGTCGTGGGGGAGAAGCGCCGCGAGACGTCGCTTCCGGACAAAAGCTCGAACGTGGGTGGGGCAAAGACGTGATGCAACCGGGGGAATCGCACGAGACTCCGCTCGTCATGGGCGGGCGTTTCGTCGTCGAACGAGAGGTCGGACGGGGCGGCGTCGGGATCGTGTTCCGCGCGCTCGATCGCATCACGGCCCAAACCGTGGCCCTCAAGATCATCGCGATTTCCGGAGTGGATGCGGGCGAAGAGGCCCGTTTCGCACGCGAAGGACGAATCTTGGCCGGGCTCTCGGCCCCCGGAATCGTGAAGGTCGTCGCGTTCGGCCAGCTCGACGAGGGCCAGCCTTACGTGGCGATGGAGTGGCTCGAAGGCGAGGACATCGCTCAACGGCAGAAGCGCAAGCCGGTGACCATCGCGCAGGCGATCGACATCGCGGCCCAGGTCGCCGATGCGCTCGCGAGCGCCCACGAAGCCGGAATCGTTCACCGTGACGTGAAGCCGTCGAACGTGTTCCTGGTCGGCAGCTCTGCCGGGCACGACGACACGTTCGTCATCAAGCTCGTGGACTTCGGGGTCGCCAGCGCCGAGGACGCGCGCCTCACGAAGACTGGCGCCATCGTGGGGACTCCGGCGTACATGGCTCCCGAGCAGGCGCGTGGCGAGTCCGAGGTCGACGTTCGCTCGGACATTTACAGCTTGGGCGCCACCCTCTTCGAGATGCTCACGGGGCGTCCGCCTCACGTGGGCCCCACGCCCATCGCCGTGCTCGCGAAGCTCGTCACGACACCCGCTCCACGTCTTCGCGAGCTCTTTCCCGAAGCGCCTTTGGCACTCGACGAGCTCATCGGCGGACTGCTGGCCACGTTCCCGGACGATCGGCCCGGGAGCGCGCGCGAGGTGGCCATCGAGCTTCGCCACATTCATGCTGAGCTCGAGAGCCCCGAAGCGCCGAGCCCGTTCGATGCAGCCACCGAGCCTCCGATGAGCATCGGGAGCATCGTGCTGTCGACGTCACGCGGACTCGGCGGACAACGTTTGGTCACGAGCATTCTCGCGACCTTCGTGCCGAAGGGGCCGGCACGCCATCGCCTGCTTTCGCACCTCCGCGCACGCGGGGCCGAAGCGACCGAGCTTGGTGGCGACGCCATCGTCGCGCACTTCGGTGTGCACAAAACCCTCGGAGACGAAGCGGCTCGTGCGCTGGACCTTGGCATGCGGCTCGCCAAGACGAACTCCGCGGTCGGCATCGCCACGGGACGTTCGCGCATCGACCGCACGAAGCCCACGGGCGAGGTCGTGGATCGCGCGGCCGCCCTCGCACGGGACGCACAGCGCGGCCAGGTCCTGGCCGACACCACGACGAGCGAGCTCGCCCGCGGACGCTACGAGTTCATGCTGCGCGCGGACGGAACCGCCGTGGTGGGCGGGGCGGTCCTGGCGCGACGCGAGCTCGTCGGAGGTGCGCCCTTCGTCGGACGGGAAGCCGAGCTCGCTCAAATCATGTCCGCGTTCGAGCGCAGCGCCGAGGACAAGACCGCGATTCTCATCACGGTCACGGGCCTTCCGGGCATCGGAAAAACAAGGCTTCGGCGCGAAGCGCTGGCAGGGATTGGCTCGCACCCGACGGCGCCGAAGCTCGCGCTCGTGCGCTGCGAGTCTTTCGCCAAGGGCCAAGCCCTCGGCGTGATGGGCGACGTGGCACGTGCCCTCACGGGGCTGCCCAAGGGTGCGGGGCGCGCCGAGCTCATGGACGCTCTATCGGCGCTCATTCCGAACCGTCCCACCCAGCTCGACGAGGCCCAGCGCGACCTTCTCGGGCGCCTCTTGACCAACGAAGCCTTGCCCGAGTCGGTCGACATTCGTGGCGCACGCGATGCGCTGTGGCTGACCCTGACCGAAGCGACGTTGAGCTCGACCGAACGCGGTCCACTGCTGCTCGCGCTCGAGGACGCACAGTGGTCCGACGCCGAAAGCCTCTCGTGGCTCGATCACGTGATGGGGCGCGCGGGCAAACACCCGCTGTGCATTTTCATCACGGCTCGGCCTTCGTTCTTGCGCGAAAATGCCAAGCGTTTCGCGGGTCGAGACCACGTTCGCATCGAGCTCCGTCC
>JAYUKI010000996.1:0-9898 GCA_043764595.1 Myxococcales bacterium
TGCGTGGGAATGAGCTTGAAATCGTAGCGCTGGCAGCGCGAAAGGATGGTGACGGGAACCTTGTGGACCTCGGTCGTCGCGAAGATGAACTTCACGTGAGGCGGAGGCTCTTCGAGGGTCTTCAGAAACGCGTTCCAGGCCGCGTTCGAGAGCATGTGGACCTCGTCCACGATGTAGATCTTCGTGCGATCCCGGGCGGGGCGAAAGCCCATGCCTTCTTGCAGGCGCCGGACTTCGTCGACTCCGTTGTAGCTGGCGGCGTCGATCTCCTGGACGTCCATGTCGACGCCCTTCGCGATTTCCTGGCAGGCCGAGCATTCTTGGCAGGGCGTGGCCGTGGGCCCTGTGGCCTTACCGTCTCTTCCGAGGCAATTCAGGCACTTCGCGAGG
This sequence comes from Myxococcales bacterium, assembly GCA_043764595.1. GTDB lineage: Bacteria > Myxococcota_A > Polyangia > Polyangiales > Polyangiaceae > JAAFHV01. The sequence goes on from JAYUKI010000996.1 coordinate 391, forward strand.
AGGCGGGCGCTCGTGGTCTTGCCGACGCCGCGAACGCCGGTGAAGAGGAACGCGTGGGCGACGCGGTCTTGGGCGATGGCGTTCGCGAGGGTCTTCGCGACGTGGGACTGCCCGACGAGATCCTCGAAGGATTGCGGACGGTACTTGCGCGCGAGGACGAGATAGCTCACGCCACGGGTTCTACCACGGCTGCTTTGCAGGGCGCAGCAGTCGCGTCGAAGGCTCGCGCGGCCGCACACGCAGCCGTGGCTTCCAGCCGTGCCGTTCGCGTAGTCTGCGGAGATGCTCGACCTTCCTCGGAAGTGGATTTCGGCGGGAGCAACGCACGGCTTTGGGGCAAGGGTGGCACCTACACGTCCGTGCCCGAAGCGGCCCTCCCTCCGGTTGCAGGTCCGTTCGACGGCTCGTTCGACTGGCTAACCCAGGGCGAAGCCCCGATGTGCGGAATGACGTTCGCGTACCAGGAGGAGGGGCTCGACACCGGAGAGCTCGTGGACGAGCGGTCGAACGAGGCCTCTCGCCTCGGTCTTCGACTCCCGGAAGCGTTCGTGCGGTTCGCCAAAGAGTCGGACCTTCACTCGCGTCTTTCGTCGTGCACCGCCTGCTACTGGGATATCGACGCGCGCCTCGTACCCGTCCCGAGCCACAAGGAACATGCAAAGGAGCCGCAGGCGACTGGCTTGTCTATGCTGACCGACCGGAGGGAGGAAGGCATGAACATGCAAAAGGAGCCGCGTGGCTTCCGCAAGTCCCAAGCACCCAAAGGATGTCCCCTTCGATGGGAGCCACGCCTTATACCGATTTGAAGGCCTTCCATGCGGCTTTCTCGGGGTTGGTGCTCGGAGTGAAGGATCAAGGCTGCAAGCTCGAGGCGCAGCTCGAGAGCGTCTACCACTTCTTGATTCAGCCCGATCCGTACCTGACGGTGGAGCGCGAAGGAAACGCCCCTTTGCTCCACGGCGTCGACGCGCATTCGCGGAAAGGCGTATCCTACGGTCCGGGAGCTCCGCGTCGTGAACGCCCTAAAAGCCCAGGGCGTCGCGGGCTCGATCTGCCCGACCACGTCCCGGTCGGCGGACAAGGAGGTCGACGGAAAGCCGAATCCCTATTGGGGATACCGCCCCGCCACGAAGGCGCTCGGCGATCGCTTGAAGACGGCCTTCGCGTACCCATGAGGGACGACTCGCATCATGGCTTTTGCGGTGCGAGCGTCCAGAGCACCGGAGCCCCGCCTCCAGCGAGTCTCTAACGAAGGGCGAGGTTCTGCGGAGTGAGCACATATTCGTGCTGGCCGCTGCCGAGCTCTTCTTCGCCGACGTAGTCGATGATCTGGATCTTGTGCTCGACGCCATCGGCCACGTAGCGGCCCGCGCTGTAGCGATAGGCGCGCGAAAACGAGCGGTACTCCGTGGCCTGGCCGACGTTGAGAGAGCCAAAGGTCTCACTCTGGGAGGGCGCGTCGACGACGAGGGACGTCACGTCCTTGCCCGTCTCGTTCACGACACGAATTTCGGGCGAGCCACCGCAGCCGACACAGGCCACTAGCCACGCGCCAATCCCACATGCGCCAAACCAACGAGTGCCCATCGATTGAGTATGACGCACGCTCGCGACGGCGGCAACCGAGCACGATGTGGCTCGCCAATGCGAATTTGGGGCTCGTTCTTGCTCGGGCGCTCCCAGTGCCATTCGTTTGCTCAGTCCTTGGGGCGGCGGAGGGCGTCTCTCCGGCGCACGATCCAGGAAAATCCGGCCATCGTGAGGCCCACGTGGAGTGGAACCTCGAGCGGCAAGCCGGACCCAATGGCGTCGCACCGCGAGCAACCTCTTGGGCTCGTGGCGATCTTCTTGAGGTCGATGAACGTGTCCCGGTTGGGCAACGTGCCACGCATCGTCAGCTTGTGGATCAAGAGGTCCGGACTCACGATCCCCTCGGTGCGCCCGGTCTCGACGAAGTCTTTGGCCGCGCGATCCGAGCGCACGAGCCCCGTGTGCTCGTCCTTGGCGTCGGGGCCGTCGTAGCCCGAGACGCGAGCGTCGAGCTCGGGCTCCTGCAGGTAGAGCGCGTGGTCGAAGTCGTCGCTCTCGTGAACGGTGCCGTCGTGGATGTGAAGGGTCGGAAAGAAGAGCGTTCCATCGAGCTTCGTGTCGAGCTCGAACGCGATGGGGTGAGGGGAGCCGGAGAGCTCTTTGAGCTGGAAAACGGCAAATCCGAAGCCCTGAATGGACGGCACTTTGTCCCAAATGTCTTTCGCGAGAACGAAGCGCGGGTCGAGGCGAGCGAAGTCGGCCACCGACGGGACGAACGAGGCCACGAAATCCCCGACGTCGTGGACGGCGAGCGACGCGACCGCGACTTGGGTGGCCGGGACTCCTTTCGAGCCGCTCCGCGAGAACGAAGGCTTCTCGGGAAATCCGCGCTCGAGGTGCTCGAAGAAATTCGGATAGGCCTTCAGGCTCTTGAAGCGTACCGAGTCTTCACGTGCGGGAAGGCGCACGGGGACAGGCAAAATCATCGCCGTGGGCGACTCGGCCGAGTACCGCATTTGGTACACGACCACCTGGGTGCCACGCCGGACGATCCGCGCAAAGAGGGTCGTCCCCGAAACGTCGGTCTTGCTCGAGAAACAGCACATGGCCGCAGTGTACGGTCAACAGCGCGGGAAGTTCCACAGGGCCACTCACTCCAGAGTCGTCAGGCCTTCGCGGACCGCGTGCTTGGTGAGCTCCGCGATGGTGCGAAGATTGAGCTTGTCCATGATTTGGCGCCGGTGGGTCTCGACCGTGGGCACGGCCAAGCCGAGCTGGGTCGCGATTTCCTTGGACGACTTGCCTTCCGCGATGAGCTGGAGCACCTCGCGCTCGCGTACGCTGAGGCTTCTCGGAGCTGGAAGCGCCGCGTTCGTGGCCGAGGCTCGTGAGGACCGTGCCCGCCACGGCCGGGCTGATGTAGGTGAGCCCTTCGGCCACCGTGGCGACCGCTTGGAGCAGCTCGCCCGCGGCGGCGTTTTTGAGCAAATAGCCAACGGCACCGGCCTCGAACATCGCGATGACGTAGCGACGGTCCGAGTGCATCGAAAGGGCGATGACCTTGGTGCTCGGGAGCTCCTCCAGGAGGCGCCGTGTGGCATCGATTCCGTTCAAGTCGGGCATGGAGATGTCCATGATCACGATCTCGGGCTTCATGCGGCTCGCGAGCGCGAGCGCTTCGTGTCCATTCGACGCCTCGGCGACCACTTGCAGACCCTCCTTCTCGAGGATGGCGCGGAGACCGTCACGCACCATGCGGTGATCGTCGACGAGCATGATTTTCATAGGGTGCTCCGGCTCGGGGGACGGGTGGGGACGACGAGGCTGACTTTTGTGCCCTGGCCAGGAGCCGTGGTGAGCTCGAGTGTGCCGCCGAGACGACTGAGTTGCTCGCGGACGCTGAAGAGGCCGAATCCGGACGTGGCGGTGCGGAACGTGGGGTCGGTCGGGGAAAACCCGATTCCCGCGTCCTCCACGTCGATGGCGAGCTTGCCCTCGATTTGGTGCACCGACACCTTTGCGCGCGTCGTTTTGGCGTGCTTCAGCACGTTCATGAGGACCTCCCGGACGGCGCGGAAAAGAAGGCCCGCGGTGGCGTCGTCGACCGGAAGGTCTCCGGGGTCTTCGAGGTCGATTCGAATGCCGTGCCGCTTTTCGAGGTCTTCGGCGAGCCACGAGAGCGCCGCGCCGAGACCCAAATCGTAGAGGACCGGCGGGCTAAGCTCGAAGGTGAGAGTTCGGGTGTCGACGATGCACCCATCGAGTTGCGAAATGGCGTCGTCGAGTCCTGCTCTCGCAGGCCCCGCGACGCCTTCGCGGAGCGAACCGAGCTTCATCTGCACGAGCGCCAACGACTGCCCGATCCGGTCGTGGAGGTCGACCGCGATCCGTCGTCGTTCGCGCTGCTCGGCCATCGCGGCGTCGAAGGCCATCTGCTGGAGCTTCTCTTGGTAGTCGCGGATTTCTTTTTCGGCCGCGTGGCGCTCGCTCATGTCGGTGACGAACGACACGACGAGTGGCCGTTTGTCGTGCTCGGCCCAGCCGAGGGCCACTTCGGCGGGGAACGTACTGCCGTCCTTGCGGACGCCGTACACGTTGCGATTTGACACCATTCGTCCGCTGACTTTTCCGTCAAGGATCGTCTTGCGGTGCGAGAGATGTTCGCCGCGGACCGCGTCAGGAACGAGTGTCTCGGCCGACAGCCCGACGAGCTCCTCGCGAGGGTAGCCGAACACCTGAGCGGCCATGTCGTTCGCGAAAATGATCTCCCCGGTTTCGTCGAACATGAGAATGTCCTCGACCGCGGACATCAAGAGCTCGCGGAACGCCAGCTCTTGGCTGCGCAAGGCCTTCTCGGTGCGCTCGCGTTCGGTCACGTCCCACGTGTCGACGGGAGTCTCGGGTTCCGGCTCGACTGGGCTCATTCGTGCCTCGGGAATACCATCGACGTTTGGCCTCCGCGGATGAATTGCGGGCAAAGACGCGTATTCCGCAGAGAGACATGGCCGTATCTGCCCGCGAAGCCTGGCACTCGAGGTTGGGTCGTGCGTGCCCCGGTCCACGTGCTCCGGGGCAAGACTGATCCACCCAGGCGTCCGAGTGTCGCCCTAGCGCCGCCCGAGCTCGAGAAGGAGGGCTTCTGCGGGTCGAGCGCGCGTCGGGTCGTGCCCGCGTTCCGTCCCCGCCGCAGAGTTCCTTTCGTAGCGCATGGCTTGGATCCTGCTGCGCAGCGCTGCGGAGGTCCTTCATGGCCGGTCGTGCTCCCGTCACTTTTCCCCACGACGCCTCGGACGCGAAGGGCTCGCGCCAAACGCCGCGCCTTCCTCCATGGCGCAGCGAGGCGGACGACGAAGAGCGCGCGTTCCACGACGACGAACGCTGGGAGGCCCTCTGCGCACTGCTTTTTGCGCGCCTCGATGCGACGACCACTCCGGCTCTGCGTGCGCGCTATCTCCTTCGCTTGGCGGGAGTGCTCGAGGATCGTCTCGGCGACTTGGGCCAAGCGTTCGATGGCCTCGTCGAGGCCTACCTCTGTGCTCCGGACGACGGCGACGTGCTGGATCACCTCGAGCGACTCGCCGAGGCGCTCGGGCGCCATGCCGAGCTCGTCGCAGTGTCGGTGGAGCGGCTGGCCGATCCTGCATACCCGAGTCGGATCCCGCTCTTTGCCAATGCCGTTCGCTGGCTCGCAAAGCTCGAGCGCTTCGAAGAGGCCGAGGCTTTCCGCGCAGCGCTCGGCGAGCTCGATCCTTCGCATCCCGTGGTTCTTCTGCACGAGGCGTCGGCGGCGCTTCGCCGTGGCGCGGGGGCCGAGCACGTGGCCCTCCTGCTTCGTGCTCTGGAGCGCACGTCCAGGGACCGCGAGCGGGCGCATATCCATGTCGCGCTCGGCGAAGCCCTTGGCGCCCCAAGCGAAGCGTTTCGCCACTTTCAGATGGCCGTCGAGCTTTGTCCGGACGACGACGACGTTCTCTTCCGGTTCGAGCGCGCCGCCACCGACGTCGGGCAGCTGCGTGAGGTGCGGTGGGCACTCGAGACCCAGGTGCGCCGAGCGACCGGAGAGCGCAAGCTCGAAGCCACGCTTCGCCTGGCGGAGCTTCTCGGAACGGGGTTTCTCCGGCACGAGGACGCGGCCGACCTCCTCCGTGCGACGGTCCTCGAGGCGCCCGATTCCCTTCGTACAAGGCTTCTTCTCGAACGGAGCTACCTCGCGTTGCGGGACTTGCCGCGCCTTCTTGGCGCCATCTGCGACCGCGCGGCGCGTGCCCGCTCGTCTGCGGCCCGCGGCGAGGCGTTCGCCTTCGCGTCCGAAATCGCGGAGACCGAAGCGCTCGATCTAAAGCTCGCCCGTGACTTCATGGGGCGCGCCGTCGCGGCGTGTCCGGCGGACCCGTTGTTTCTCGCTCGTGCGGCGACCCTTGCCGAGCGCGCCGAAACGCGAGACGTGGCCATTGGCTACCGGAAACGCCTCGTGGCCGTGCTCGACGATCCGCACGAGCGGGCACGTCAGCACGTGGCCATGGCAGGACTTTGCGACGATCCGCGCGAGCGGCGTCTCCACTTCGAATGCGCCGCCTGCGAGGTTCCAGGTCACGCCGCGGCGTGGGAAGGGCTCGAAAGAGTGGCGTCGGAGCTCGGAGAGCGCGTGGCCAACGCCGCCGCGCTGCGGACGGCCATCGAGGCCACCCTCGCGCCCCGCAGGAAGGCGCAGCTTCTTCTCCTTCTCGGCGCTCAGTTGGCCAAGACCGATCGCGAAGCGGCGTTTCGTGCGTGCGACGAGGCGTTTCGAACCGATCCGTCGAACGAGCGCGCGGCGGCCGTCATGGTGGATCGGCTCTCGGACGAAAAGCGCCATTCGGAAGCGCTCGTCGCGTGCGAGCTTCTCCTCGCCGCGGCGACACGGGACGAAAAGCCCGCGGAGGCCGCCGTGCTCGTGCGCAAGCTTGCAGGCCTCGCTCTGGCCGTAGGAGACCCGGGCAAAGCGCTCGCCGTGTGCCTCTCGGCGATGGGCACGCTGCCGAAGGGCGCGCATCCTCTCGGCGAGCTCGCTTTCGCGCTCGCCCAATGCAGTGCCGCGCCTGAGCTTGCTCCGCGGATCGCGCACGCGACCGACCTTCTCGTGGCGCGCCTTCGCGACCTCGAGCCCCGTGCCCTTTGCGCTCTGGGGACCTTCTTGGCCGCGCGGGGCGACCACGAACGCGCGATCCTCGTGCTCCTGCCGGCGCGCGATCCCGACGCGTCCCACATGCGCCATCCGTGGTCGACCAGGCTCACACGCGACGCATTCGAGGTGCTGAGCCCGGCCTACGAAGCGACCGGCGATGTGCGAAGCGCCGTGGCCACGCGGCTTTTTCTGTCACGCCTCTCGGCCGACGCGCGTCGGCACGCCCTGCTCGTGTCGGCCATCGATCTTCTCGTGCGTCGTTTGGGCGATTTGGACGGAGCGGTCCCCGTGCTCGACGAGGCACTCGCGCATAGCCCCCACGATCTTCCGCTCCTTCATACCGCCATGCGCGTCTTCGGGGAGCTTCACGCATGGGCTCGCCTCGAGCCTATCGTGGGACGAATCGCCGCGCTTCAAGAAGTACCCGAGCGACGTGCCAAGTACCTCGCCGCGCAAGCGCAAATCGTATGCGACAAGCTCCACGATCGGGCCCGGGCCGCGGACCTCTACGACGCCGTCCTCGACGCCGACAAGAGCCGCCTCGATGCCTTCTCCACCCTCACGCGCCTCTACGACGAGCTGGGAGACCACCACGCCCTCGAGCGCGCCTACCGAAAAATGATCGCCCGCGTTCGAGACGACGGCGAGCCCGAGCTGACCGTCGAGCTATTCAAGAAGCTCTCGCGTGTGTACGCAAACAGGCTTGGAGACGTTGCGAGCGCGGAAAAGGCCCTCGAAGCCGCACGTCGCCTGGATCCGAGCGACCGATCGGTGCGCGCTCTCGCCGTGGACGTGCTCGTCGGCGGGGACGAGCTCGAGCGCGCCGTCACGGTGCTTCGCTCGGACCTCCGCAGGGACCCTCACGATGCGAGGTCGTACGAGCGTCTCCACGAGATGTTTTTGCGTCAAGGACGGCTCGATCACGCGGTCACCACCGCGCAGATCCTCTCGGGCTTTCGAGCGTCGACCGCGCGTGAGCTGCGCCTCCTCGGCCACGCGGCACCGAAGGCCCTTCACGACGTTCCGGGCTGCTTGTCCGATCACGCGTGGGCCTCGCATCTCACGCACCCGGACCTGTGTCCGTCGCTCACCGCGCTCTTGGCCACGCTGGCACGGGCGCACGCGAGGCTCTTCGCGCGAACGAAAGGAACGCCTTCGTTCCCGGGCGCGGAGGACGAAGACCCCATGGGGATTCGCCATGCCATCGTGGACGCCTGCGAGATTCTCTCCTTGCCCGTCGCGACCCCGCTCTTCGGCCGGTGGGGCGGCAAAGAGGCCCTCTCGCGCCGCGCCCAGACGACTGGAGCGCTCCTTGTGGACGTGGAGGCCGTGCGCTGGGCCAAGCCCATCCTCCCGTATCTCCTGGGAAAAAGGCTCGCCGAAGGCCGCCCCGAGCTCGCCTCGCGCGGGGCATTTTCGGGAGACCGTGCGCTCCGAGCCGTCGTGACGTCCGGGCTCCGGATCGGCATGGGCCATGTCGAGTCGTCCCAAGAGACGACCCTTCATCGTGCATTGACCGATAGCGAGCGCGCCGCCCTCGTGACGGCAGCCCGTGAGATTCAGTCGCTCGGAAGCAAGCTCGACGTGCGCAAGTGGAGTCGGGCCGTGGACCTCTCCAGCGCGCGTGCTGGTCTGCTCCTTTCGCAGGACGTGCGCGTCGCGCAGAAGGCCATCGGCTCGGAGCCCCAAGGGCCTCACGATCTCGCGCCGCGCGAGCGCATCGGAGAGCTTTGCATCTTCGCCACGAGCGAGCTCTACGCGGACCTGAGGAAAGCCATCGGCCTCGCCGTGCCGACGTCCAGAGCCGTCCCTCGCGCGAGCCTCCAGTCGTTCTCGCTTCTCTCGGCCTAAGGCGAGTTGGCACTCCAATGTCCTCCAGCCGGGGACGCCGCCAAGCCGAGCGCGACCTGTCCCGGACATGCCACCCCGATGTCCCTTTGTGGCTCTCGGGCCGTCCTGTGGGCGGATCGAGTGTCCGTTTGTGGCTCTCGGGCCGTCCTGTGTGTGGATCGTGTGTCCCTTTGTGGGCCTCGGGCCGTCCTGTGAGCGGATCGAGTGTCCCTTTGTGGTCGTCGGAACTTGGCGAGGGCGGATCGCTTGTCCCCGCGTGCCTATTGGAGTCGATTTGGCCCCGTGAGACTGGCCTGTTGGCCCATTCGATGCGGTCTTGAGGGATTTGGCGCCGGTCCCCTGCCTGATCTAGGAAGGAGGCGCGTGTACCCCATTCGACAGAACGTCTTCGTGCTCCTCGTCGTGCCCCATCCCACGGCGTCTCCACGGCGGTACCTCGTCGTCGAAGAGCGCGACGGAACCTTCTATTTGCCCGCGGGACGCGTGGAGCACGGCGAGAGCCTGGTGGCCGCGGCCCTTCGCGAGACGTTGGAAGAAGCGGGCGCACGCGTCGCTCTGGTCGGAATGCTCGGCCTCGACCATCGCCCGACCGAAGCAGGCTCCAAGCTACGCTTCGTGTTTGCGGCCAGCCTGGTCGTCGACGCGCCCCTCAAGCAGGGGCCCGACGAGCACGGGCGCTCGGCACGCTGGGCCACGGTGGCCGAGCTCGACACGCTTCCCCTTCGAGACGACGAGGTGAAGACCTGGATCGCAAAGCTCGAGAGCGGACGGACGTTGCTGCCGGTCGAAGCGTACGAGTTTTTCCCCTGATCCGAGGGTAGGGGAGCCAAAGGTGCGACACCGCGAACCACGGGGCAAGCGCACGCGCAGACTGGCCCTTCCGCCATGGGATGCGGTAAAGCGAGCGTCGTGAAAGCAAAGCTCAAGGTCGGCGTGCTCGGGGCTACCGGAATGGTCGGACAG
>JAYUKI010000997.1:0-2892 GCA_043764595.1 Myxococcales bacterium
CGAGGTCGAGACCCCCGCAGACTTCGTAGCGAAGCGGAGAAGTCGAGGACTCTCAGGCCCGTTCGCTCGCAGGAGCTCGAGGGGCTGCGCCCCTCGAACAAGAACGAGGGGCTGCGCCCCTCGAACAAGAACGAGGGGGCGAAACCGGTTGGAAACGGAAGTCTTGGTGATCTGGGGGGTAACGTGGAGTTTTCTCGCTACGCGACCGATGGTTTCTACGACGAAATGTTCGAGCCCGATGCGACGCCGCGTCCAGGTGCCTCGCACATCGCGAAGGCGCTCGCAGCCCTCTCGGTGGACGAGATCCGCCGACGGCATGCCATCGCCGAACGAGAGCTCCTCCAAAAGGGCATCACGTTCAACGTTTACGGCGCCGAAGGGGGCACCGAGCGCATTTTCCCATTCGACGTGGTTCCGCGCGTCGTCTCCCACTCGGACTTTTCTTCGATAGAGCGGGGGCTCCGTCAGCGCATTTTGGCTCTCAATGCGTTCGTCGCCGACGTCTACGGGCCGCGCCGCATCGTACGAGACGGCGTCGTTCCCGAAGAGCTCGTGCTGTCCGCAAAAGGGTATTTGCCCCAGTGCGAAGGCTTGCTGCCTCCTAAGGGCATTTTCTGCCACGTCGTCGGAACGGACCTCGTCCGGGACCGTGACGGGCAGTTCTACGTGCTCGAGGACAACCTGCGGTGCCCGTCGGGCGTGAGCTACGTGCTCGAGAACCGGCGCCTCATGAAGCGCACGTTTCCCCACGTGCTCTCGGCGTCCCGTGTGCTTTCGGTGGACGAATACCCGTCGAGGCTCTTGGCGACGCTTCGGCACCTGTCGCCATCGTCCTCGCCCACGGTCGCCCTGCTCACCCCGGGGGCCTACAATTCCGCCTACTTCGAGCACGCCTTCCTCGCCCAGCAGATGGGGATCGAGCTCGTCGAGGGGCGCGACTTGCTCGTCCACAAGGGGGTCCTCTGCATGCGCACCACGCGCGGCTACGAGCGCGTGGACGTCTTGTACCGGCGCATCGACGACGTGTTCATCGATCCCCTCGCGTTCCGGCCCGACAGCTTGCTTGGCGTTCCAGGGCTCTTCGAGGTCTACAAGAACGGCAAAGTGGGGCTCGCGAATGCGCCCGGAACGGGGGTGGCGGACGACAAGGCCGTCTATACGTACGTTCCCAAAATGATTCGCTACTACCTCGGCGAAGACCCCGTCCTGCCCAACGTTCCGACCTTTTCCTGCGATGTGGAAAGCGAGCGCGACCACGTCCTCCAAAACCTCGCGAACATGGTGCTGAAGCCCGTGAACGAGTCGGGTGGGTACGGTATCGTCGTCGGACCGCACTCGACGAAAGCCGAGCTCGAAAAGGCTCGAGCCCAACTTCTCGCGAACCCTCGGAACTACGTTGCGCAGCCCGTGATTGGCTTGTCTCGCGTTCCGACGCTTGCTGGCGACACCTTCGAGGGTCGTCACGTCGATTTGCGTCCGTATGCCCTCTACGGGAGCGACGTCTGGGTGTTGCCAGGAGGGCTCACGCGGGTGGCCCTCGTCAAGGGATCGCTGATCGTGAACTCGTCCCAGGGAGGCGGAAGCAAGGATACCTGGGTGCTGGGGGCGCCCGACGCACGTGCAAGCGAACCGCTCGGGGGAGAGCTGCCGGCAGCCCAGAGTCAAAGCCAGAGCCAAGCTCCCAGCCAGAGCCAGAGCCAGAGTCAGAATCATGGCCAAAGCCAGAACCAGGGCGGGGACACCGAATGCTGAGCCGGGTCGCCGACGCGATTTATTGGATGAGTCGCTACGTGGAGCGCGCCGAGAACACGGCGCGCGTCGTGGACGTGAACCACACCCTCACTCTGGACGGTCCGGACGGCGACGACACAGACTGGGCTGCCCTCGTGAACACACTCGGCGACAACAAGACGTTCGCAGAGCGGTATGCCGCGCCCACGAAGGAGAGCGTACTTCGTTTCCTCACGTTCGACCGCGAGGCACCCGGATCGGTGGTTTCGTCCCTTGCGGCCGCCCGTGAAAACGCGCGCACGGTGCGTGAGGTGATTTCCTCGGAGATGTGGGAGCAGGTCAACGAGACCTACCTTCGTGTGGTCTCGGCCGCGAAGGACCCCGAAGTGCTTCTGTCGCCGTTCGACTTCCTCGAAGAAGTCAAAAAGGCCTCGCAGCTCTTCGTGGGCATTACTTATCTCACGATGACCCACAACGAAGCGTGGCATTTCGCTCGGCTCGGGCGCCTCCTCGAGCGCGCCGACATGACGAGCCGAATCCTCGACGTGAAGCACAAGCTCCTATCTACCGATCCCTCGAGCGTGGGCTCCTTGCACGACGAGCTCGCGTGGGGGGCACTCCTGCGTTCGGCGTCGGCACTCGAGATGTATCGAAAAAGGCACGGCCAAATCATGCCTTCGCAGGTCGTGTCGTTCTTGCTCTTCGATCAAAAATTCCCCAGAAGCGTGCGCTATTGCCTGCGAAAAGGCGAGCGATCGCTCCATGCGATCACCGGCCGGCCACTCGGCACGAGTGGCTCTTCTGCCGAAGACAAGCTGGAGAGCGTCGCCAAGCGAGTCGACCGAACCGACGTGGGCGATGTGCTGTCGCGAGGCCTCCATACTTGGCTCGACGAGCTCCAAGGCGAATGCAGCGCCGTCGGAGCGAAAATCCACGACTCCTTCTTCGCCGTGCGCCAAGACGTCTGACTCCCGGCGCTGCGCTCAGTCGCGCTCAGTCGCGGGGAGTCACGCGCACGTCGACCTCGAGGGTCTCGCCTCCGCCTCCCACGTAGAGCGTGCCGGACGTCGGAGTGGCGTCCACGTAGTTTCGTCCAATGGCCACCCGGACGTGGTCGCCTTGCGGAACGATGCCGTTGGTCGGATCGAAGCTTCGCCAGCC
>JAYUKI010000998.1:0-2892 GCA_043764595.1 Myxococcales bacterium
GTCGCCGAGCTCGATCCGAACGCCGAGCGCGACCAACGCGGACGGCGCGAGGCCGAACATGTCGCGGAAGGCTGCGCTCAGGTGAGCGGAGCTGGCAAAGCCCGCTTCGTATGCGGCCTCGGTGAGGGACGAGCCCTCGGAGAGGGCGCGCATGACCACGGCCATGCGGCGCCATTGACGGTAGCGCCGAAACGGCATTCCGACCTCTTGGCCGAACAAGGCGTGAAAGCGCGAGGGCGAGAGCCCTACGCGTGCGGCCAAGGGGCCCACGTGCGGGAAGCCCTGCGGATGCGCCTCGAGCAAGCGCACCGCCATTGCCACACGCGGATCCGCAGTCGCGCGTAGAGACACTCCGAGCTCTGCGCACAGCCTGTCGACGCCCCAGGTGGAGACGGCACTCGCCCCCGACTGCATCGTCCGTGCGTAAGCGGCGTCGAGGTCCACCGCCATGAGACGTTGGTGATCGTCACTCAGCGCCGCGAGATAGACGAAAACCATCGGCCCGGTCGCGACCAATCGATGCCGTGTGTCGGGCGGAATGAGCGCGATGGCGCGCGTCTCGGGAGCGCCCTCGGGCGGAAGCGACAGGGTGAACGGCGTCTCGAGAGCGAGGGCCAAGGTAGCCGCGGCATTGCGGTGCGGCGCGAGGTCGAGGCCGGGCCCGAAGTACGCAGCACGCGCTCCCGACAGCGAAATCCGCGGAGGTATCGAGGGTGGATGAAGCACGCGCCTGGAGCACCGAAAGGATGGAAGGACTGAGGATTCTGCGGAGCTCGCAAGGTCCGGCACGCGCGACGACGACGGATAGTCTTCTATCTTAGGAGGAGCCACGACGCGGACCGCCGCGAAATCCGGGAAAGTCGACGGCATTCAACCTGTTCGGTGCTCCAGGCCCCTCGTGCGCTCATTCTACCCAACGAGAGGAGCCGTGGGGCTTCCCCGACCTCGGACCGACCCATCCGCTCAAGCCGACCGAGTCCGCCAGGCGGCCACGAGCACGACCACGAGCGGAGCGAGCGCGAACGCGTCGACCAGCGCCACACGCCGAAGCGCACCTGCGGGAAAGCCTGCCTCGGAATAGACGGCGAGGTACGCGACCACACTGATAGCGACCGCCACCCCCGCCGCGCGCCGCACCGCCGGATCGAACAGCGCGAACCCGCAGAGCACCACGAGCGCGAGAAAGAGCGCACTCCGATGCACGAGGAGCACCCGCAGCTCGCCGCCGAGCTCGAGCCCATAGAGCCGCCGAAGCGCCCCAGGAACGACGAGCGCCATAGCGGGTGCAGCATGAACCAGCGCGAGCATGCCCCAAGCCATCTGGACGAGTCTTTCCATAATCGAGCTCCCGAAGGTGACGGTTCGACTATGGGCAGAGCGCGAGGATCTGCGCTTTCAAAAACCGACTGTTCGGGAACGTCTTTGCACGAGCCATCGGACACGATGAGCATCGTGAGCGCGGACGAGGCCTTCACGACGCGCCAACGGAGCACGATGGGAACACGCCTCTCGACCGTCCCAGAGCCAACCGGTATCTTCCATTTCATGGCTAGCCGCGCGCCGCAGGATCCACCGTCGCCCGTCCGCGCGAAAGCGCTGGACGTGCGTGCTCACGCGAAGCAGCCGGTGCGCCACCTTCGCGCGCCCAATCCCATTCATTTCCCTGTGGAGGCCGAAGTGCCCGAAGGCTTTGCGCACCTGCACATTCGGACGTTTCTATTTCAGCTCCTCGACTTCGTGCTCGGCGACGCTCACACGGTAGGGTCCGACCAATTCGTCTATTGGAACGCGCGCGACAGCCGGCGCTGTGTCACGCCAAACATCTTCGTCAAGCTGGACCGACCGACCAAGGTGTTTGGTTCGTGGAAAACCTGGGAGCAGGGAGGCCCGCCCGAGCTAGCGGTCGAGATCGTGAGCCCTAACGAGGGCGATGGCGTCGCGTGGGACGAGAAGCTGGCTCGGTACCACGAGCTGGGAGTCTCCGAGCTCGTTCGGTGCGATCCCGAGGCTCCGGAAGGCGCGCGTCTCCGTGCTTGGGACCGTGTGGAGAACGACCTGGTCGAGCGCGAGGTCACGGGCGATACCACGCCATGCCAGACCCTCGGTTTGGTTTGGGTACTACGTCGGCTCGAGCGGGGCCCGCGCGACATTCCCTTGCACCTTCGGCTGGCCTCCCGCGAAGGTGAGCTCGTGCTCGACTCGAGGGAGACGGAAGCCTCCCGCGCCGACGCAGAGGCCACCGCCCGAGCCCTCGAAGCCTCCCGCGCCGACGCCGCCGAGGAGCGCGTCCGGGCGCTCGAAGAGGAGCTTCGACGCCGAGGGTGAGACTCCGCGGCGGGTCGTGCGTATTCCGAGCGGCGCGTGATGCGCGCGCGGTGCGTTGCTGGCGATCTCTCGCTCCGGCTCTGCCATACTCGCCGGCCCATGCCTGCCCTCTCGCGTCGCTCGTTCGTCCTCAGCCTCCTTAGCCTGGGCTCCGCCGCGTGCGGCCTGCAACTGGTTGGCGTCTCTGGGCCGGGTGGCGCCAACACGAACATGACCGCCGAGGACCGCGAGAAGGGGCGCGCGAACCTCGCTCGGATAGCCAAAGAGGCCTACCTCCCGGATCTCGTGCGGCTTCGCGGGAAGCTCGACGACGCGCTCGCGGTCACCTCGGGGGAGAAGGCCTCGTCGCCCGGCCGCAACGCGCAACCTGCGTCTCGCGTGGTGAAGGCCCTGCCGAAAGGTACGGTCGCGGTGACGCCGCACGCGGGCGGCACCTACTTCACCGTCACGGGAGACCTTCGCGACACGGGCGATCTCGACGCGTTCGTTCGTCTCGCGAGCGACGCCCACCACGAGATCGAGGCGCTCACGCGCAAGCGCCACTGGGACGTCGTGCTCTCCATCGTC
>JAYUKI010000999.1:0-2891 GCA_043764595.1 Myxococcales bacterium
CGGCGTCGTTCGACGTGCACTCTTTGAGGACACGCTCGCTCTGGAAAGTGTAGCTCGGGCTCATGACCGCGAGTGGCAACGACGTGCGCCGCGCGTAGAGCTTGTCGACCACGCCATTGTCGACGTAGGTGTAGCGAACTTCGGTCATCGGCGCGCCAGGAGCGGTCGGAGCCTTGGTGTCGACCACGGTGACGTTGCGCTTCACGATCTTGGTCTTGTCGATCTCTTTGAGCTCGCGGCTGTTGACCGCGATGCCGGCTTCACGCAGCGGACCGAACGCCGTCTTCGTTTGCGTGCGAATCGCCTGGAGGACGGCCTCGTCGCTCGAGTCCTGTCCGACGTAGACCACACCCGAGAATTTCACTTCGCGCGAGAGCGCCGTGAGGCTCGTAAGATCGTCGTCTCCAACCTCGAGGTTGTCGGTTGGCTCGGCGGACGAGCACCCTGCCGTGAAGGTGGAGGCGAGGGCCATCGAAGACAGGAGCGCGATGCGCGTGAGGGCCGAGCGGGTCATCATGGGACCCTATTCGCACGATGTGTGCCATGCGCGCACATGGCCTCCTCTTCGTTCCGCCCAGGTTTCTCAGGCAGATATCGGGTGTAGGGTCGGGCGACTGGACCATCCAGGATCCACCGGGGCGTTCGATGGACCAGTCGAAGGCTGCGTGGCGAGCGGCGGACACACGTGTCGCGACGATGACGAAGCGACCGAGCGCGAGCGCTGCCGGAGCGCGTCCGGCCAAGTCAGTGGGACGGTCGTGGTGCCGGGAGGGCCTTCTGGTGGCTCCAGGCGAACGTTCGCGAATCGTAGTTGTAGGTTGCAAGCTGCATGGTCGTGTCCTTGACGTGCACGATCGTGAAGATGTGCGGACCGTCTTTCACGGCGCCGAGATCGTAGACGTCGATGCCGTGCCAGAGGTACGTGCCCCAAGCGTGGTTGTGCCCATGGAAGATGCCAATCACGTTTCGGCCTACGAGTATTTTCGCGAGGCGCTCACGGTAGGTTCCGAGGCCGAACCAATTGTCGGCCGAGTTTTCCCCGGCCAAAGGAAAGTGGAAATAGAGCACGATGGGCACGTCCGCTTCGAGCTTGTCGAGGTCACGAACGAGCCAAACGAGGCCGGCGTCGTCGGGCCCGTCTCCGAGCGACACAAGGTGAAGATCGTCCCAATTCCACGAATAGTGGCGTCCACCGTGGCGCTTGGCGACCTCGTCTTCGAGCCACGGGCCAGGGACCTTGTCGTGGTTTCCGACGGCCTCGAAGATGGGCAGCTCGAGGGCTCCTTCGCTGCCCGTCTTTCCGAATACGGTGACCCAACGGCGCCATTCCTCGGGGCGTCCCCATTCGGTCAGATCGCCGGCGGCAAGGACCCCGCGCGGGCGATCGACGAAGCCGCCCAGCTCGGCGGGATAGGCCTTGCCTTCGATGGTGTTCATGGCCGAAACGAGCGTGAGGTTTTCGCGCTCGAGCCCGATTGGAGCGCTGCGTGGATCGGCTGATAGCTTCGCGAGATCGGGATAGCCGTAGCCAAAGTGGGTGTCCGAAATGGCCAGAAAAGTAACGTCGGTTCCACCTCGGCGTGCCTTTCGGACGGCCGCGGGCTGCGGGACCGCGACGGCGGGCGCCTGGGCAATGGACTCGGCCATCGTTCGGCAGGCGCTCCCCCCGATCGCCATCACGGCGACCAAGAGGGTGACCCCGAGCACCGAGAGCGGTCGCTTCAGCAGAGTCGGCACCTGACCATTATCGCGCCAAGAGCGGCGATGCGACCCGCGCCCAAGGCCCGCGTCGAGCTCACGCAGGAACGAGAGCAGGCCGCTTGCCTAGGCTGCGAAGGTGGTCGAAGTGCGACGAGAGCGCGCCTCGCAGGGTCGAGTGGCTTCGGTAGCGGAGGCCATGTCTTGCCGCGACCTCGGCGACGATGCGGGAGAGTGCCGGGTAGTGAAGGTGGCAGACCTTGGGGAAGAGGTGATGCTCGACTTGGAAGTTCAGTCCACCGACGAACCACGTGAGGAGGAGGCTCTTCGGGGCAAAGTCCACGCACGTCTCGAGTTGGTGAACGGTCCACTCGTTCGGGATGGTTCGGCCGGGTGCAACGGGCGCCGGAAACTCGGCGTCGCTCGAGCAATGAGCAAGCTGGAACACGGTGCCGAGCGTGATTCCCAGGGTGAACGTGGCAATCACGTGGAAGACGAAGACGTGCCAGAGCGGGTGGAAGAGCGCCGGAATGACGACCGCCCAAGCAAGGAAGAAGACCTTCCAACCGATGAGCTCGAGGAGCTTGGCTCGGCTCGGTTTCGGGAGGGCGTGCACGCCAATGAAGCCCTTCGAGATCACGACGAAGTCGTCGTAGAAGACCCACTTGGGGAGGAGGAATCCGTAGAAGAACCAGAGGTAGATGTGCTGGAAACGGTGCCAGCGAAGCCGTGGTTGTTCGGGGGAGAGGCGCGCGAGAATTCCGAAGTCGAGATCGTAGTCCACACCCACCACGTTGGTGAACGTGTGATGTCCGACGTTGTGCTTTGCGCGCCAGATGTACGAGGACACGCCCATGACGTCGAGCATGTTGCCGAAGATGCGGTTTACGGGACCGTGCTTGGAGAACGCGTGGTGGTTTGCGTCGTGTTGGACGCTCATGCCCACTCCGGCAATGGAGAGGCCGACCGACACCGCAGCAAGCGCGGCTTGCCAGCCGTGCGTCGCGAAGAACACCAGATAGACCCAAGAGCCCACGAACCACGAGATGATGACGGCGGCTTTTCCGTACATGCGTGGCATGTCGCGGCGCCCCTCGGGTTGGCTCGCGAAGTAGGCATTGGCCGAAGCCTCGAGGTCGCGCGAGAACGCTCCTCGGTCGGCGAAGCGCACGGGCGCTTGGGATTCCGTCATG
>JAYUKI010001000.1:0-9884 GCA_043764595.1 Myxococcales bacterium
ACGCGTGGCCTCGCGGTGTCCGAGGCCCAGCAAGCAAGGATTCTGGCGTGTACCGATGCGGCCGTGCTCGATGGGTGGCTGCGCGCGGCGCTTGCCGCGCCGACGACCGCCGAGCTTCTTGGGTGAGACTTCGAGTTGGGACGTCGGAGTGGGGCGGCGCGCGGCAGAGATGGGGCGTGGGCTTCCGCCGCTCGTACGCTCGCTACACGCCGAGCTGCTTTCGTAGCTTCCGCCACTTGGGAAGGAGCCGCTGTCCCCCCGCGTAGCCGCGTTGCTCCACCAGCGCGAGGTACGCCTTCACGCGCTCTTCGTCGAATGTGGGGTTCGCGAGGACCATCGCCCGGATATCGCCCGCGTCTCTGGGGCGCTCGGAGGTGGACGCAAGGACCTTCATCGCAAGCAGCGTCTCCACGCATGCGGTGGGCACCGAGCAGTCGGGAAAGATCTCGGTCACTTCCGCGGTGTCGACGGTCTCTCGCTCGATGCCCGACGACGCGAAGATCAGATCGCAGACGACACCGTTCGGATCGCGGAGCCGGGCCGTGGCAAGGCGCTTGGCAAGCTCGTGCTCCACCGTCGCGATGGCCACGTAGCCGCGCCCGCGAAGCCAAAAGAGCAGGTCTTCCGCTTCGTCGTCGCCACTCACCACGACGGCGACGTCGATGTCCCGCGTGAAACGAGCCTCCCCCCGCGCAGAGGCGGCAATTCCGCCCACGAGCGCGAAGGGCGTGCCGCGCTCCTGAAGCTCCCGCCCAAGGGCGGCGAGCGCGGCGGCGAGCTTCATTCCTCGTCCGCTCGCGCGAGCCAGCGGTCGAGGAGCGCCAGGATCTCGGGCTCTTCGAGCGTCGGGTAGCGGCGCCGGAGGGCGAGCCTCTGGAGCTCCAAGCCTTCCTCGTACATCTCGAGGCACGCGCGCATCTTCTCCGCAGGCGTTGCCGGAGGCGCGGAAGCATCGTGCGGGAAGTCCACCGCGCGAGCATAGCGCGCCCGAGAAACGTCGAAAGGACCTTCGGCGACGCGTGGCCTCGCGCTCGGCACCAGAACACGAAGGACCGACACCCCTTGCGGAGGCGTCGGCCCAAGGCTGACTTCGACTCGGTGACCCGCTCTATTCCTCGCTAACCAATCATCTACGGCTCTTCCCGTGGGCTCGGCGGCACCGCGTCGAGCGTCGGAAGCGGCGTGCTCGGCACTGGCGACGAGAACATTCGCAGGCTCCACTCGAACCGGCTCTGAGCGATTCCCAAGAGGCTCGTGCATTCGGACTCGGTGAGGCGGCCTTCGCGAAGGCCTTCTTTCGTACCCGCGAGAATGGATTCACGCGCCTTCGAAAGCCATCGCGCGACGGTGGCCCGATGAACGCCTTCGAGCCGGGCGAGGTCGTCGAGCGAGAGCCCATCGATGTAGTGGAGCCGTAGGCGCATCACGTCCTCGGCCGGCAACGCCGCGACGGCCGCGCGGAGGGCATCACGAAAGGCGCGACGTTGGTCGTCCTTCAGGAGGATCTGTTCCTCGTCAACGCCGCTCTCGCGTCCGACGATCGCTTCGTCGTCGCCGACCTCCGCGCGCGCGCCCTTCCGACGTGAGCTTCGAAGGGCGAGCCGTATCGCCGACACACGAACCCAGGAATAGAGCGGCGATCTACCCGCAAACTCTGCGATCTTTGCAGGCTCGCCGTTCTTCGGTACGAGCAGCAGAAGGCGGAGCTCCTGCTGGACGTCGTCGACCGTCGCCTCCGAGAGCCGCATGTGCCGGAGCATCTTCGGGACCTGCGACAACACCAGCCGGTCGACGTACACGATGGCTTTCGGATCGCCCTGCACGCACGCGAAGGTCAAGCACAGATCCTCCTCGATTCCGGGGTCGATGCTCGCCCCCTCTTCGCGGCGGGCCGCCATGAAGAGCTCGAGGTCGTCGAGCGAGAGGTGAATGCCAGGATATTTCTCCAGGGCACGGATGCTCGCAGCGGTCGCGTAGGCCACCTCGAGAGCCTACCCCGGGGTGGCAAAGAGGGCCACGACGAGGCTCGGTGACCCTCGATGCGTCACCGACCAAAGGCGGGCTGCAAGCGCTCACGGTTTGCGCCGGCGTGCCGAGTGCATGCGTGCGAGCGCGCGGAGCTCGTCCGCGACGCCCGTGAACCCCGCGTTCGAGGTCTTTTGGAGCTCGCTCTCGAGGCGCTTCGCGTCCCCGGAGAGCATCGCAGCGACCGCACGCACGCGAAACCCAGACCGCGGATCGACGCTGCGGGCTGCGCGTCCCTTCGCCGCTTCGAGCTCTTCGTTTGCACCTGTCGAATCGCCCGCGGCGGCGCGGGCGAGCGACGCGAGAACCCGAAGCTCGGTCGACGGGCCGTTCATCCCGATCGAGTCCGTGCCGATCGATCCCTCGTGGGCCACCCGCAAGCACCGGGGAAGATCTCCAGCGAGGTAGGCCACGAACGCTTCGGCGCGAGAGATCGCCTCGCGCCTGGGGTTCGAGCCTTCGAGGGTGGCTACCGTGGCTCGTGCCTCGTCGACCAGGCGAACCGCTTCGTCGACGTTCCCGCCGATCGCCGTCGCCACCGCGCACAAGGGAAGAGATTGCTCGAGGCGATTCTGGTCGTGCGTGGATCGGATTCGAGCAAGGGGAGCTCCGCAGTAGGACTCTACCTTCGGGCGCTCGCCACGTGCGTAGGCCAAGATCGCCCACCGCTCGGCGAGCGAAGCCTCCCGCGAAACGATGCGAAAGGCCTCCACGAGGCGCTTCGCGTGCGTCAGGAGCTCCTCCGCTTCGTCGAAACGTCCGCGGACGAAGGCCACCTCGGCCCTGCCTTCGAGCACATACACCTCGCCTGGGTGATCGCTCGCGACGCTCGCCTTATCCATGGCGCGGCTGTACAGCGACGAAGCTCCCGCGAGGTCCTCCACGAGGAGCCTCGTTGCGGCGAGGTTGATCAAGAGGGGAATCTGATTGTGCATGTATTCACGACTGTCGGCGACCGCGAGGCCTTCCGTCCACGCCTGCGCAGACTTGTCGAAGCGTCCGAGGAAGTAGTACGCGGCTCCTAGATTGATGAGAGCGGAGCTCACTCCGCGCGGCTGGCCAGCCGCGCGCTTGATCGCGAGCACGGAAAGATGAAGCGGTACGGCCTCGGCGGCCCGCCCGTGCGTGCGATGAAGCTGAGCGATGTCGTCCGTGACGTCGGACGCGCTCACGGGCTCTCCGCGCTCGAGGTAGAGCTTCTCGGACTCGCGGTAGCGCGTCATGGCGAGGGTCGCATCTCCGCGGGTCTCGGCCACGGTACCGAGGAGGCGCCACGCCCGCGCCTCCAGCCGTAGGCTCTTGTTCGTTTTGGCAACTTCGATGAGGCGGTTGGCCGTTCGTTCGATGCGCGCAGGGTCGCGTGTCGTCGAGACGATGAAGCCCTCGAGCTCGGCGGTGACCGGCCCCGCGGCTCCACGCCGAGTGAGCTCGAGCAACGTCGCCTCGGCATCGTGGGGCGCCCCGCCATGAAACTCGTCGCGTGCGACGAGGTAGCCGAGGGACGTGTCGGCTGGATACTTCTCCCAGAGGCGGGCGTAGCGCGTCTTCGCGCTCACGTGGCGCCCGCGCACATCGTCGAACACGGCGGCAACGTACTCGCGAACGTCACCGGATGGAGGATCGAGGTCTACCGCCTGCGTCGAAGCGCGAGCCGCTTTTCCTTCGTCCCCGACGGCCATCCACGCGACGGCGAGGTCGGCCCACTCCACCGCCAGAAGTGGCCTCTTCGAAGCGTACCCCTCGAGGCCCGTCGCCATCCGAACGTAATCGAGGTGCTCGAACGCGTCGTACGTGCCTTCTGCTTCGGAGCTATCGACTCCCGCGCGCGACCGGAACGATACGAACGCCATGCGGGCAGGCGTAGCCGCTGAGATGGCCGCAGTGGCGCGCCGCTGCCGCGAGACTGCGAAGACCACCATTCCGACGATTGCAATAGCGAACGCGAACGCGATAACGGAGACGACCTTTCCGCTCCACGGCGGCAGCCGCGCGAGTCCGCGCGCCTCGAGACCTGCGTCGGCTGTAGGGACTGGCGCGATGGCTGCGCCGTCGACCATGCTCGCCTCCTCCGTTTCGAGCACCGAATCTTCCGGCCCGCGCGCCTCGCGGGTGTCGACGGAGCGTCCATCGAAGGGCGGCCCGCCCGCTTCGAGGGGCAGTGGAACGACCGCGCGCTCGAGCGCCCGCACGACCTCACCGCACGACACGAACCGCTGCGACGGTTCCAGCGCGAGGCAGGTGCGAAGCACGTTCCACAAGGCCGCCGGCGTCTCGGGTACGACTTCGGTCAAGGGCCGTGGTGGCTCGGTGAGCCTCATCGTGACCGTCGCGAGGGGCGTATCCGCGACGAAGGGGAACGTGCCGGAGAGCGTGTAATACACGAGGATACCGAACGCGTAGACGTCGGTCGCCGCGGTCGTTTTGGTTCCCCTCGCTTGCTCGGGTGCGACGTAGAGCGGCGATCCGAGGAAGCCGGCGCCGGTCAACGTCATCTCCGAACGGTTGACCGTCGCGAGGCCGAAGTCGGTGAGGATGACGCGACCGCCCTTCTCGAGCATGACATTTCCGGCCTTGATGTCGCGGTGAATGATGCCCGCTGCGTGGATCACGTCGATGGCCGCGGCGACGGTGGCGCAGAGCCGAAGGCACTCGTCGAGCGCCATCGCGCCGCGCGACTTGATGCGCTCCGACAACGTCTCTCCGTCGACGTACTCCATGGTGTAAAATGGAATGTCTTGGTCGTCACCACGGTGAACACCGAAGTCGCCGATCCGACAAATGGACGGATGGGACACCTTACGCATGAGCCTCACTTCGCGTTTGAGGCGCTCGACGGCCTCGGCGTCGTCGCAGTAGTCGCCGCGGAGGGTCTTGAGGGCCGAATGCTCGCACAGCGATCGATCGAACACCTCGTACACTTCGCCCATGCCACCCCGCGCCACGAATCGAATCACCTCGTACCGCTCTTGAACGAGCTGCCCTTCCTCGAACGAGCGCGACTCCGACCGCTTGCTCGGCCGGTCGCTTGGTACGACAAGGGCGTCCCGGGTGCTGCCCTCGGACGAGTCGTCGCGCACGAGCTCGGCCACCACCTCACGGCACTCCGCGCAGCTCCGTAGGTGCTCGACGATCTCCCGCCGCGCGCTCGACGCCACCTGACCTGCGGCGAACGCGAGGAGGTCGTCTTCCGGGACGCACGAACGGAGTGTGCCAAAGGCGAGCATCGTTTGATTCCTGAATGTGAGAGCGTTCCGCCCAGGGAAAGGCGACGGCCGTCACCATGCTCTCCAGAAGAGCCAGCGAAGCCACGGGCCGTCGCAGAAATTCTGGGTTGGGCGGAAACCGGGTCCGCTTGCTCGATGAAGCTCGAGCTTCGCGTGAGGCTCGCGCCGACCGCAAGCAGAACATGATGCCGTCCCGTCGCCACCGAGGAACAGTCTACTCCTCGTGGCCATGCGCGCGTTGGGCGCGTCGCGCTCATCCGGCGCACAAGCAACGAATCGATGCCGTCGCTGCCCATTTCGGAGCGATCGCAAAAAAGATCGCGCGCCGATGCGACGGTCGCCTCGCTGGGTGGCTCTCTTCGATGAACCCGGAGGAAAGACCATGACCATCCAAGCTTCCAAGACCGTCTCGACCCTCGTCGCTCCCGCCACCCGCATGGCGTTCGGTGTTGCGCTCCTCATCACCGCCGGGGTCGGCTGCTCGGCCGAGCTCGAGGGCGATTCGAGCGAGATCGCGTCCGAAAGCCTCGTCGACGGGGTCGCGTCGCGCCGCACGGGCGACGGCGTCCTGGGCATCGCCACGCCGAAGGGCGGCGGCGCGTACTCGAACGCATGCACCGCCTCGCTCGTGTCCGACCGCGTGGTGCTCACGGCCGCGCACTGCGTGATCGACTCGGCGACCAACAAGCCCAAGGCCATCTTCATCTACGATGGCGAGTCGATCCAGAAGACCAAGTGGTCGACGACGGTGAGCGCAACCGACGTGCAGGCTTACCCGGGCTACGACGTTCGCGTGAAGCCCAACACGGCCGCAATCGACACGTGGCAGGACGACATCGCCGTCATCGTGCTCCCCGAGGCCGCACCGTCGAACATCCGCAGGCTCCCGCTCGCCGAGGCGGGCGAGACCAAGGGGTACGCCATCGGCGCGACGGTACGGATGACCGGCTACGGGAGCACGAGCCCAAGCGCGGCGGACGCATACGTCAAGCGCACGGGGTCCGGTGTCATCGCCGAAGCGCGTGCCCGCACCGTCACCTTGTCCAAAACCGAAACGACGGCGTCCGGATGCGGCGGCGACTCCGGCGGACCGATTCAGGCCCGCGATGCGTCGGCGCGGGTCCTCGGCGTCGCCTCGTTCGTGAGCAACCCCGGGGACGTGCAGACATGCCGCGACAAGACGCACTACATGCGGGTAAGCGCCTACAGGCCGTTCATCGACGGCGCCATCAAGGCATCGGGCGGCGGCGCAGCTCCCGCTGGAACTGGGGGCAGCCCGTCTCCTGCGCCCGCACCGAGCTCGCCTCCGAAGACGCCTTCGGCGGAATGCCCGAACGGCGAGCAGTCGTCCCACCAGTGCGTGAACAGCGCGTGCACGTGCTCGATCGGCGGTACCCGCGCCGACGGCAAGACGGTCACGAAGGGCCAGCGCTGCACCTCGGACGAGGCCTGCGAGACCGAGTGCGCCGTCTGCCGCTGACGCGCGTCGCAATCGCAGATCCCATCGTGTGTCGTTCGCAAGGAGGAGGAGGAGAAGATGCATCATCGTAGCTTCCGAGTCGCAGCACAGGCGCGCATCGACGGCGAGACCAAGGTCTACCCGTTCCTCCTCCAGCGACCGCTGAGGGAGGACGACGACGAGCCGACCCTCGTTCGCGCTCCATCACGGACGCGGACGCGGCCGCCGGAGCTCTCCTGGGACGAATGGCCGACGATCGTGTCGTCCGCCCCCGCCGATTGCGTCGAACAGCCGAACCTACGGGAGCCCATCTCCGACGAGGACACGGTTCGCTGGCCCGCGCACGGCAGCGCACGATCGATGGACCACGATCACGAGGAAGTACCACCGTCGTCCGCGACCCTCGTTCCGATGTCCGGCCCGAAGCGAACGGATTCGTCCACGCGCATTGCGGTGTGGGTCGAGAGCGCGAAGCGCCCACGCTGAACGATGAAGTCGCGCCACGAAGCTCGCGAACGACCCAACTCAAATGTCCATTCGGACAAAAAGGGTGAGCTGCCGTGCGACGGTCTCCGTCGCCGGTCGCTCGGTGGGTCCCCTATCGAAGGGCCAACTTCGTATTGGCCGCCCTAAGCTCGCTCCGGCAGCGTGGCCTTCACGCCCCGTTCGCTCGCCACGGCATCGGCCGCGCTCGAGGTGCGCTAAACGTCCGCGAGAAGCCCCGAGACTGTCTATGTCCGGCGTTGCGCGAGTCCGCAACATTCTCAGGAACCAAACGGCGACTCCGTCGTGAGAGTAGATCCCATGCGCAACCACGTCGGCCTCGTTCCGCTTCTGCTCGTCTGCGCCTCGTGCGCCTCGTGCGCCTCGAGCGCTCCCCGCGCCGGCAACACCCCCGTCACGGCCGCGGCTCCCGCTCGTTTGAGCGCCCCCGCGGCGCCGACGGTGTCGGGGAAGTCGTCCAAGACCGGAAACGGCAAGATCCAGCGGGGCTCGTTCGGACCCCTCTTCGACGACCTCGTCGCCAAGGTGAGGCGCCACCACGTGTTCGCGGATGGACAGGCGACTGCGTTCGACGGCGCCCTCGAGCGCCTCCGCCGCGAGGCGCAAGGCGCGGAGACCGAAGCCGAGGGCATGGTCGCGATGGCGCACCTGGAGCGCGCGCTCGGCGACCGTCACTGCAATCTATCCCCTCCCGCCGACGTACGAGCTGCGGGCCTTGGGCTCGGCCTGTCGCTGCACACGGAGCGAGAGTCGTCTGGAAAGGTGCGCGTGCGCGTGGAGTCGATCGAGGATCCCGCGCTCGAAGCGAAGGTTCGAGTGGGCGACGAGCTGCTCGCGGTCGACGATGTGCTCGTCGAGGCGTGGCTCGCGGACCACCCGTTCGAGTCGAACGCCCTGAACCCCGAGGCTCGTCTCTCGGAGACCGCGCGCGCGATCGTTTCCCAGGTGATCCCGTGGACGACCGCAAAAGAGGGACAGACCAGGAGACTGCGGCTCGCGAGCGCGGGCGATCTCACCCTCTCGTTCCGACGCCCCTTCCGCTACGAGCGAGAAGAGAATGTGCCCGACATCGACTCGAGCCCGCCGATGGCGAGCATCTCCTGCACGCAAGACGGCAAGGTGCCCTATTCGGGATACGAGCTCGCGACCACCGGCGTGAACTATTGCACCTATCGCCCGTCTGCCGGCAATCGCGGCGCTCAGGGAACGCGAATCGTGAGGTTCGTCTCGTTCATGTACCCTGCCCGCGAAACCTCGGCGCAGCTACGGATGGTGCGCGTGGACCACGACGGGCTCGCGCGTGACCTCGTCGGCGCGCGACGGGTCGTGTTGGATCTGCACGAGAACCATGGCGGCAACAATCCGTTCGTCTTCCTGAGCTGGTTTGCGAAGAAGCCCTGGCAGCACGAAAAGGTGACCGTGCGCGTCTCGCCGGACTTCACCGAGGACGAAGCTCGCAACTTCCTCTACGGAGACAGCGATCTGACGAAGAGCTACCTCGCTGGAGCGCAGCGCGGCGAAGCGTGGTTTTCGTATCCCTTCTTGTGCAAGGGCGAAGGCTGCGACGGAATGCGTGGGCCACGACCGGCAGAGCGCGTGACGGAGGCCCCCGTCGGCATCATTACCGGACCCGCGTGCACCTCGAGCTGCGATGCGTTCTCCGTGACCTGGTCCGCCTATGCAATGGGACCCATCGTTGGAAAACAGCCCATGCACGGCTTCACGTCCGTGCGCCACGAGTTTCCAATGCGAGGCCCCGACGGCCGCAGCCTCGGCCTGTTCCGCATCGCGCTATCGTACGAGGGGTTTCCGGGAAAGCCACCCCTCGAAGGCGCTCCGATTCGCTTGGACTGGCAAGCCCCCGAGACCTTCGCAACGCGTGACACCTGGCTCGATGCGTCCGTCGCAGAGGTGATCTCGAGGCTCGCGACGAGCAGCGGACGGTGATCCCTTCCGACCAGTGCTGTTTGCCATCGCGATGAATTGGCCTCGACGCTACCGGCGCTTCGCCGGAGCACACGACTTGCCCAGTCGCCCGTCGGGGACTTCCAAGGGTCGTACGGAGGTCCTCGAGCGGGCGGGCGGCACCGTGCCCACGGTGCCACGGACACCGTTGCGACGAAATCGGGACCATCCCTGGAGATGCCGCCAGAGATGGCTGCGGAGGACCAGGACGACCCACGGGCTCTTTTGCCATCGAGCGCCACGCGTGAGAGCCGTGTCGTGCGTATTTCCCGCAGGTTGTTGCCAATTCTGCCGGATTGCTAAAGCGACTGGGCCGCCGACCGTTCTGCGTCTCGATGGTCTTGCCGCTTCGTTCGACTGTTGGGCTCAAGGTGTTCGGGCTCGTTCTGGGGCTGGTGGCCGTGCTGGTCCTGGGCCTGGCTGGCGTGCTTCGGCGCCAGCAATTGAGGTCGCTCGAGAGCGGGCTCCAAGACAAGGCACTTTCGTACGCCCGTTTGACCTCGCGGTCCGCGGAGCCCGCAATCGCGTTCGACGACTCCGAGACGGCGCGCGAAGTCTTGGGGGCGTTGCTCCTCGATCCCGACGTCCGTCAGGCGCTCCTCTTCGACGAGGATGGGCACCTCCTCGCCTCGGCAGGCGAGGTCGACGCGAAGCCGACCGCTCCCGTCGCACCGAATGGAGTGATTCACATCGAGCGCTCGGCTTCC
>JAYUKI010001001.1:0-2889 GCA_043764595.1 Myxococcales bacterium
CCGAAAGATCCGAGGGTGCTCGTGGCCAAGCGCACCGTGGTGCTCGACCAACACTTGATTCCACCGGAAAAATACGCCGCCTGGCGCAACTTCATCCAGCGCGTCGACGCCCTCATGCACAAGACCGTGCGCATCGAGCGAGGCGAGAAATGAGCTTCTCCCAAATGCGTGCATCTTCCAAGCTTCGTTCGTTCACTCGCACGTTCCTGGCCGCCGGGTTCCTGGCCGTGCTGCCCGGCCTCGTGGGCTGCGGCGATCCGCCGGTCAAAGCGCCCA
This sequence comes from Myxococcales bacterium, assembly GCA_043764595.1. GTDB lineage: Bacteria > Myxococcota_A > Polyangia > Polyangiales > Polyangiaceae > JAAFHV01. The sequence goes on from JAYUKI010001001.1 coordinate 277, forward strand.
CGCTCGATCCGACGCTCTACCAAGCCGCCGAAAAGGCGTATCGCCTCGAAATGACAGGGGATCCGGCCGCGGCCGAGACCGCCTGGCTGGACGCCTTGGACCGCGTCGCCGAGAGCGATCAAGACCCCTGGCAAGTTCCCGTCGTGCTCTCTGCCCTCGACGCGCTCGTGTACCGAAACGTCACCGCCATCTCGAATGGCCGAAGCGCGCTCGCGTTCCGCGTGAAGGGCAGCACGACCGAAGCTCGCCTCGGCGCGCTCGCCAAAAAGGCCAAGGGGCCGTTCATGCCCGGGCTCGTCGCGCGCGCTCGCACCGTGCTCGCGGAAATCCGCGGCAACGCCGAAGGCGCCGAGGTAGTTCGACGCGACAGCGGGTGCGCCACCAAGGCGTCGCTTCTCGGACCGAGCCGTCCCACGCGCCTCTCCGAGCTCGAGAAGCCGACCACGCTCGATCGCTTCGACGCGCTCCTTCCAGAATCGGTCACCACGCCGGGTCCGTTCGGGCGCTCGGTTCCCGTCGAGACGCTCTTCGCAAGCGGTTGCCGCTTGGAGCTCGGCTCGGCGTCGTCGCAACCGGGGATGCGTGAGGTCGTCGTCGACGTCGACGTCCCAGCCTCCGGACGCGTCGGTCTCATGCTCGTCACCCGAAGCCCCGCGGTGCTCCGCGCAGGCGGCGCCACGGTGGTCACACGCGCGCTCTCGCTCGGCTCCGGTGACTCCACACAGCTTGCCGAAGTGGCCGCGAGCCCGGGACGTTTGCGCCTCGTGGTGCGCGTCGGCCAGAGCGGCACCCAAGACTTCGTGGAGCTCCGCGCATGGGATCCGAACGGAAGCCCGCTCGCTTCTTTTGCTCCGAAGGCCGGAGACTCCGGCAGCTCGAAGGTCACCAAGGTCACCAAAATCGCTTTCCCCAGGCTCGCGAGCCCCAAGGGCCACGACGGCGAGGATCTCGTGTACGGCCTCGCCGAGCTCGCTGCACGCCACGATCGCGACGCCGAAGAGCGCCTCCAAGCGGCCATGAACCGCAGTCCCGCCGACCCGGCCCTCTCCCTCGGATACGCACGGGCCATCCGCCTTGCCACCGATCTCGAGCCCGTCCACGTCGCCGAGCGCGCGCGCCTCGCCTACGAAAAGGCCCTCGAAACGGCACCTGGAAGCTGGGAGGCCGTCGTGGAGCTCTCGTCGCTCGCGGGCCAACGACGCGGCGAAGGCGAAGCGAAAATCATCGCACTGAAGGACCTCGACAAGCGCCGCAGCGGAGTCAAAGGCGGTGCCGAGTCCCTGCTTACGGCCTACGAAGCCCTCGAGGCAGGCGACGCCGATCTCTACGATCGCGCCGCCAAAGCCCGCGAAGCCTCACGCGCCGCCCTTGCTGGAACGCTGCTCTTCGAAGCCGTCGACCGCGACAGCACTCCACGCCGAGGCCCGGAGTCTCTCGCGTTCGAATGCGACAACGGTCCCACGCGTGACCACACGAACCTTCGCTGCTACGTCGAGAAGCGTCTCGCCGGCGACTCCGCGGGCGCCGAAGCCGAGCTCGTTCGGCTCCGTCGGCTCTTCGGCTCGCCGCGCTATTTCCTGACGGGATCCCTTCGTGACGCCATGTTCCGCGGCGAGCTGGCCGACGCCAAAAAGCTCTACGGCGCTCTCCCCGAGGGCGAAAAGACGCTCTCGTTCCTCTACGGAACGAACCCCGGAGTCTCGATGGACGAGCTCGTCGCAAGGGCGTTCCGCTCCAACGATGCACCCGGGGCCATTCCTTCCGTGTTCGCGGCCAAGGGCAAAGACGCGCTCGCGGAGCTCGACGGCATCGCGGAGCGCGTGACCGAAGCGGATCGCAAAAACCCCGCCATGCCCACGGCCGCCACCGCCGTTCTCGCCCACGACGAGCGCTACGCGATTTCGCCTGAAGGTCTCGTGTCGTTCCTCCTCTTCGACGTAAGGCGCCTCACGGGTACGGCCGACGTCGAGTCCCACGCGCAAGCCGCCGGGCCTTCGGTGGGCGGTCGCTCCACGAGCCGTGTGCTCCGCCGTCGCATCTTCAAGAAGGACGGCCGCATCCTCACGCCGGACCAGACGCCGCGCGCGTCGCAGGCCCACGCCGATCTCTCGCAGCTCGAAGCCGGCGACGCGGTCGAAGCCATCTACGCGGGCTACGGCATCCCGAACGACAAGGGGGACCTCGCGCTCGACACCACGGACCTCTTGCCCGAACGCACCGGTGTGGCGAGCGCGAAGCTCGAGATCCGCTTGCCCGCGCAAAAACCCTTCGCCATGTGGAGCCATCCGCTCCTCGGAAAGCCCACCGAAAAGCGCGAGGGCGCCACACGCATCCTCACGTATTCGCTCGAGAATCGGCTCGCTCGCAGGTTCGAGGACGGCACGCCGAAGATGGACCGCTCGTGCAACGTGAGCCTCTCGACGGCGCGCTGGGCCGACCTCGGCCAGAGCCTCGCCGAGACCATCACGGCGCTCGACGACAGGCAGTCTCCCGAAGTGTCCGCGTGGATTCGTGAAGCTTCCACGAAAGACGGCGTTCGCCTCCAAGGGCGCCCCCTCGTGGACGCCATCGTCGCCGCGTCCGGTCAGATCCTCAAGGTGGCCTCGGCCCCGA
>JAYUKI010001002.1:0-2889 GCA_043764595.1 Myxococcales bacterium
GCGGCGCTCGGAGAGAGGTCCTTCGACGACGCTGCGTTTTTGCATCCGACGGTGGCGAGGGCGGCGAAAAGGAACGCGGTGAGGAGGGTACGCATGCCCCACTCTACGCCCTAGCCGCCGACCGGTTTCGGAGAAGGCCCAAGCTTTTTGCTCGAGGAAGAAATATGCGAAATTCTCGCGAAATACAGAGGTACCGACGGTCCGATTCGAACGGACACTTTGCACCTTTTGAGGGTGGGCCTCTACCAGTTGGGTTACGTCGGCAAGTCACCGGCAAGAAGACAGAAGGGCTGTTTACGAAGTAGCCCTTCGAGCATCCGGTGCGCAAAACTCGGTCGAAAATCAGGGTACCGACGGTCCGATTCGAACGGACACTTCACGCCTTTTGAGGGCGATCCTCTACCAATTGGGTTACGTCGGCAAGTCACCGGCAAGAAGACAGAAGGGGCTCTTTGCGAAGTAGCCCTTCAAGCATCCGGTGAGCTTCGAGCCCTGCGCGAGCGCAGGATCCGAAGCGGGGTGACGTACGGGACTCGAACCCGCCTCCGTCGGTTCACAGCCGACCCTCGTCCCCGACGAGAAACGTCACCAAAACACGAACCAAGTGCCGAGCATGAGCTCGTGCACCTCGACCTATTGCCGAAAGAACCCAAAACTAAGCGTATTGAATTCGCAAACTAGGCGAATTGAATTCGCAGAAGTCCGTTCGCCGAGCCCGTCGATCCGATGCCCGACCCGCAGTGGAATCGGTGCACGAGCGAAGAGGAGAGCGAGGTCCTGCGACGTCCCAACTCCGCGTCCTTCGGGAGCCGCTTGTGGGCGGAACCGAGCCGTTCCCCAAATGCGACGAAGGCCGCCGGGTTCTCCCTGGCGGCCTTCGTGTTGCGTCGAACGACGAACGAAGCGCTTAGGAGAGACCCTTGATGGAGCCGAGCAAGCCACACAAGCCACACGAGCCATGCAAGCGATGGTGCGCCGCATGCCCAACATGCCCCGCGCACGCCGTAAGGGCGGCGCGATGGGCGCGATGGGTGCGATGGGTGACCGTGACGGATGTGGCGGATGTAAGAAGGCTCGAGCGGATCATGGGATCTCTTGTTGAGCACAGCGGCGCGCTCACGACGCTAGATATGACCCAGGGCCGAAGCTCTGTCAAGGAAGTCTCCAAAAATCAATCCGTATTCTTTTGCAGCGTGAGGCGGAGCGCTCACCCGCGGCGGAGGGCTGCCATGTACTTCACGCTGCGGGCGACGTTGCGTGCCTTCGAGCGAAAGTTGAACGCCCACTTCGACTCGCCGTGCTCGCGGTCGCCGAAGTGGACGTCGAAGGTGCGCACCGTGAAGCCATGCTTCTTGGCCACGTAGAAGAAGTAGAGATCGAGCGAGAGGTCCGTCGGTGGGTCGTTCGCGAGCTCGAACAGCTTGCGTGAGAAGGCCTTGGGCTGACCGTTGATGTCCTCCAGGCTCTCCCCCAAGATCGCGAGTGCGGCGGCCTGCATTCCCATGGTGAAGAGCGTGTCGCGAAGCGGGCGCGCGCGCCTTCGGCCCTTCACGAGCGTCGCGTCCTGATTCGCCGAGGCCTCGAGCATGGCAAACGCGCGAAGCACGTCCGAGGGCGGCGTTTGCCCGTCCGCGTGGGTCCACGCCAAGAGCTCGCCCTTGGCTGCGCGAAGTCCCGTGACGATGCCGTGCCCATAGCCCACGTTCGGTCGAGGGACGGTGACCACGCGCACGAAGTCGCGACCGGGTTTTGCAAGCTCCCGGGCGAAGACTTCGGGGCTGTCGTCCGCGCTCCCGTTGTCGACCAGCACGAGCTCCCAATCGAGCTTTTGGCGGTCTTCGGGGACGAGCGCTTCGAAACGGGCGATGAGGTTCGGCAGATTCCCGGCTTCGTTGTAACAGGGAACGACGATCGACTTTCGCACGGACATCACGAGCTCTCCTTGACGAGGGCCGACTTCTTTTTGGCTTCGGCGAACACGATGAACTTCATTCCCAAGAAGTTCGCCACGGTGGAAGAGCCCGTGGCAAAAAGCCAGGAAACGGCCTTGGGAACGGCGAGCGCCAGGAACCCCGCGTTCACTCCCATGTTGAGCAAAAGCGAAGTGGCATAAAGAAGGACGAACGCGCCCGCCTGCGTGGAGACTTTGCCTTTGCCCTTCGCGCGAAACACGAAGAGCCGATTCAGCACGAACGAAAGAATGGCGCCAGCGGCGAAGCTAATGGCTTTGGCGACCGCCGTGGGAAGCACCCGAACGAGGGCCATGTACACGAGAAAATCCGTACCCACGGCCGAGAGCCCGACGACCAAGAATCGTCCAAGCTCGGCGCCTTGGGCTTTTGCACGTTCGAGGGCGGGGTCGGCCGAGGGCGAGCCGGTCACAGCGGGCGACCGCCGCGATGCACGTCGTTCCAATAGTGGAACGTGTCGAGCTCCTCCGGGGTGCCCCAGGGCACGTATTTTTGCACGGTGAGCGCGCGGACCTTGGCGCCTTGTTCCACCATGCGGCGCGCCATGGTGTCGATGTAATACTCGCCGTTCACGGTGTCTTTGTCGGCCACCATGGCTTCGTACTCGCGCACGAACGAAGCCTTGGAAGCGAACCAGAACGTGCCGAGCACCACTTCTTGATCGTGCGGATCGACGCCTTCGATCTGCTTCTTCACGGCAATGGACGTAGCCATTCCCTTTTGGACGCGTACCCAGCCGTACATTTGCGGGCGGAACAAGGCCGGCAAGTGGCCTTTGGCCGTCAGCACCACGAGATCGGCTTCGGACTCGGCCTCGATGCGCGCGAGCTCTTTCACGTCGAAGAGGCAGCCCGTGTCGCAGGGGGCAAAGTGCACCGGTTCGCCGTCCGGAATGACTTCCACGGCACGAAGCGCAGTG
>JAYUKI010001003.1:0-2889 GCA_043764595.1 Myxococcales bacterium
GTAAAGGTCGCTCTGCGGAAACGCGCGGCCTTGGTACTGCGTAGGGCAGCAATACGGATGGCTGCAAATGACCGGCAACCTCGCCGAGTCCGGCGATCCGGAGCTTGCGGCCCGCGCGATGCCAAAATCCAGAATGGTGGCCATGGTGACCCACGCGCCCGTGATGGGGTCTTTGCGCTTGGATAGAAAAATGTTTGCCGGCTTGATGTCGCGATGAACAAGGCCGGCCGCGTGGGCGGTCGCAAGGCCAAGCCCGATGTGAATCCCGTAGAGGACCGTGTCGGCTTCCGAGAAGCGCCCGAGAGTGGCAAGCGCATCGAGCAGCGTGTGCCCCTCGAGCTTGAACATGACGAGGAACGGGCGGGGGATCGCCTCTTGCGTGACGCCAAAGCGACGAACGCGCACGATATGCTCGGAGTCGAGCTTGGCCAATGCGCGGCTCTCTTCCTTGAAAACCGCCACCACTTCGGGGGAGGTGTGCGTTCGTGCGGAGCACCTTGACCGCGACCGGGATCCCGAGCTCGAGGTCCATGCATTCGAGCACAATGCCGAAGCCGCCCTCGCCAAGGACGCGCAGCACTTGAAGGCCCGCTCCCGGAATGATGTCGCCAGGCTCAAACACCGCGCCATTTGGGGCGGCGGGTTTGACGTTGCGCGTGGCCGCCGTCATGTCCTTCCCGTTGACGTGCCCACCGTGCGGGTCTGGCGCCCTCATTCTGCCCCCATTTGGCTCGTGCATCCCGGAGGCCTTTCTCCGGCGGCGGAAGTGTAGCGCGCCGCGTTGGAAACACGGCTCCGTATTTCGGAGCGACGCAGTGTTTGGCGTTTCATGATCGGCCTGCCTTTCAGGGCGTTCCTGTGGGGAACCCTCACGTGCTGCCTCTCTCGACGGGCGCGACCGAAACGTTGCGTGAAAAGTAGAATTCTTTTCTGGGGCTGCGAGGGAACCGGGACCGAAACGATCCGGGTCAAAAGGCCGCATCGGTCGCCATGCCCCGCCAGTTCTGGAAAGGGCGGGCTCAGGTGGGTTTGCGTCCCCTTTAGGCGCCGAGACGAGGCCGAGGACCGAGCAGGTCCTTGCGGTCGGATGGCCAGACTAAGAAATGTGCGGCAGTGGCAAATTCTCCTTGCACGCGGCTTGGCGACTCCTGGATTCTACGGCCGAGTTTTTTCGACGGGGGGCCGTGGAACGTCCCTCATTCGCCAAGAAAAGGGGACCGCATGGCAGCCAAAAAGAAGTCGTCCAAACCCACGCCAGACGTCGTGGCACCTCCCGAGCCGTCGCTGGCCCTGGTGCCGAAACAAACCGTCGGCGACGAGACGCTCGACGAGACCCCGGGCCGCATGACCACGTTCTTGAGTGGGGCATCGCGGCCCGAGATCTACATTCACCTCGAGACCATCGGTTACTCCGCCGCCATTCACAGTGAGGGATGGAAGCTGCTCGAGGCGACGTCGGATGCGCGGTTCCTGCCCTCCGCCGATGCCAAACCTCCAACCACGGCGGAAGCTGCGGCCCTCGCGGAGGTCGACGCTTGGGACGAAGACGGCTTCCGAATTGCCAACGCTTCGTTGCGCGCACGCTTTCCGGAAGTCCATAAGGCGCTTATGGATGGCCTCAGCCCTGCACGTGGGCCGGCTGCCCTGCTTGGGGTCACCAAGTTTCTCAATCGGCTCGATACGATCGAACGAACGGGCCAGCCGAAGGGAGCACGCGAAGCTGTTGCGCTCCTGGCGACACGGAAGATCAACAAAGCCGTTCGCGATAACCTTCGCGCGAAAATCAAGCTCGCGCAAACCCCCTCCGTCCTCGCTCGTATGGATGAGGCCGCGCTCGCGAGAGCCGCCGAACAACGAAAAAGCGCGTTGATCGCCGCGCGCACCTTCTTCGAAGAATGGTCCGAGCTCGCGCGCACGGTCATCAAGCGCCGCGACTATTTGATTCGCCTTGGCCTTGCCCAACGGATTTCGAGGGCAGAGCCTGAAGTGGTGGATCCGCTCGTAAGCCCGCCGGCGAAGCCGAAGAAGCGTCGCAAGAAGCGCTAGTTCCATTTTCGGACATCGCGTTGCCTGTCGGACACCACGGCGAGCCTTCAGCCGAGGGCTCGCCGTTCGCCTATTTGGGTGCGCGAAGGTTTTCGACGTTGGGTTTTGGCCGCTCAGAGTTGGCTAACCCTTTGGATGGAATTCGTGCCGAATGGTCCCCACCATGGTCTCAATTGCGGAACCTATCTTCGGCGCTTTCGACGAGGACGCTGGTCCCTGGCGGCACGGCGATGCTTGGGTGGGCGTCACGCACCACCTGGTCGACGCTCAACTCCGCCTGGGCAGCGGAGAAGCGTCCATCCCCAATCCGTGGCTTTTCGACCAGCGCCTCAAGCCTTCGGAGCGACCGCCGCGGTCGTAGCGGGGAGGGCGCGGCAAGGCCCATGCGAGATCTTCATGGCGATGTCGTGGGCGTCGGAAAGTCCCGTCGATGAGCTCGAGCTTCGTGTCGGGCTTGTGGGAATCGTGTCCGCGTCCGACCCACGTGCCCGCCGTTCGGGCGCCGAGCTACCTGCGGCGCCGCGCGCAAAAACCAACCGCGACGGCAAGAGCGAGGAATCCCGCGCTGCCTCCCGGCGACTCCTCGGGGACGCTTGTGCACGCACAGCCACAAGTAGCTGGCCGAACAACGGCCTGTTTCATGGTGCTCCGCGGATCTGCGGACGGAGCCTCGGACACTGCTCTCGCCGGCGTATTCCCGTTCGTCGGAAACGGAGAAGCCTCACGAACGAACGGCGTGGCCGTCCCATAGGGCAGCTCGGCAATCGCGACGTCGGATTCCGAAGTTGAAATCGAGGGGCCTTGTGGAAGTCTGGCGATCCACTCCGACTGGCGAGAACGCCG
>JAYUKI010001004.1:0-2887 GCA_043764595.1 Myxococcales bacterium
GCGAGGTCGAGACCCCCGCAGACTTCGTAGCGAAGCGGAGAAGTCGAGGACTCTCAGGCCCGCTTCTCGCAGGAGCTCGAGGGGCTGCGCCCCTCGAACGAGACCGTCAATCGTGCGCCAAAGCGGCCTTTGCGGCGCGGGTAATCGCAAGGACCGCGGGATGCTTGAGGCGGCGCTCGAGCGATATCGCGAACACCCTCTCTCGAACTTCGTCGGTCGCGCCGACCGAGAGCACTTCGTAGCGTTTCGCAATGTCCCGAGCGAAAGCCGTGGGCCCGACGAACACCCCTGCACCTCCGGCGCCGAACATTTTCATTAGGGCGCTGTCCTCGAACTCGGCAACGATGCGGGGACGCACGCCGATGCGCTCGAACCAGCGATCGAGGGGTCGACGGCACGCGGCGGCTTCGGCAGGCAAGAGCATGGCGCACCCATCCAGGGACTTCGGAAATCCCCGTCGCAACCGTTTCGCGAGCTTCGGCTCGGCGAAAAACGTGACTCCGCTGTCGCCGAGGGCATGACTGTAGACATGAACCCGACTGCCCGGCGGAGCGGGCGCATCGGCGATGACCACGTCGACCTCTCCCGAGGCAAGGTCGCCGAGCAAGCGCTCGGGTTTGTCCTCGCGACAGGACAGGCGCACCGAGTCCTCCACCTCGAGGACGGGCGCGAGGACCCGATAGGCGACGATCTTCGAGAGCGCCTCCACGACGCCCACCGTCAGGAAAAGCGGTGGGGCTTGACCACGGCCCGCGAGCGCCTCGACGAGGTCGCGTCCTTGGCCGAAGATCACGTCGGCGTAGCGCATCGCCGTGCGGCCAGCGTCGGTCAACACGAGCTTCCGTCCCGAACGCTCGAGGAGCTTGGTGCCTAGGGACTTTTCCAGGGCGTGCACCTGACCACTCACCGTGGGCTGCGCGAGGCGGAGCTTCTTCGCGGCGAGCGACACCCCGCCTTCACGCGCAACGGACCAGAAATAGTAGAGGTGCTGGTAGTTCAGCCATGGGCCAGACATATCGGTCCTTTCGATGGTTCGATGCGATACTACCTATTCGACCGAACCTTGCGAATCCGTCATCCTCGGGCGATGCGCATCGAGATTGCCATGAGCCCGCTCCCTCCGTTTCTCACGGACTACACGCGCGAGCGCACGAAGACCTACTTCGGGCGTCGGGTCTCGACCGTGCGAACGGTGGCCTTGAAGCTCGGCACCGCGGGCCCCGACACCACGTGCCGCTTGTGGGTCGAGCTCGAGAAGGGCATCGTCGAGGTCGAGAGTCGCGAGTCCTCGCTCTTCTGCGCCATCGATCGCGCCATCTCGCGCGCCGCGGCTCGTGTCGACGTGGCGAGGCTCGCCGGCTGAATTCCGAGCGGCATCTCGCGAGCTCGAGGGCCGCGCTCATGCCTGCCGGCCGGGAATCTCGCTCTTCCTTCGAAAGGCCACGATCCCGACGCCGACCAGAATGAGCGCCGTCGACACGCCCATCATGCCCGAAGGCACGATGCCGAGCTGCACGTACGAGAGGATCGCAGCCAAGAGCGGCTGCAAATAGATGTAGACGGTCACAAGGGTCGGACTCGACTTTCCGAGCGCCCACGCGTTCAGCGAATACGCCACGATCGTCGGCATGAGCAGGATGTACGCGATGAGCGCCATTCCCTTCGGATGAAGCTCCGGTACGGCGTGGACGAGCGGAACCAGGCCAAAAGGCGCGAACGAAAGCGCACCCCACGTGAACACCCACGTCACGACGCGAAGCGATCCGAGGCGCCCAATCGTGCCTTTTCCGAGCACGAGATAGCTCGAATAAAGGAGCGAGTTGGCCGCGATGAGCACGGCCCCACGGTCCACCGAGCGAACTCCCGTGAGCACGAGCACACCGGCCACGGCGATCGCGAAGCCGAGCAACGTGCGCGCCCGCAAGCGCTCCACTCCGAACAGCGCCGACACGAGCGCCGCGCACACCGGAATGGTCGCGCTGAGCAGCGCCGCGGCGAACGGCGTGGTCCGCCCGAGCCCGAGCAAGAAGAGCGCTTGGTTCAGCGTGATGCCGAGCAAGCTCAGACCAAAGAGCTTCGCGTGGTCCGCCCTCGCGATGGGCTCCTTGGCCCCTTTCGGGTCGACGAGCCGATAAAACCCTTGGAAGAACAAGGCTCCGGCGAGCATGCGCGCCATGGCAATGGCCGTCGCAGGAATGCCCTCGCCGCCGAGCCCGCGCGGCATCATGGCAAGCTTCGCTTCCACGGCCTGCGACGCAAACGCGATCTGCACGACGAGGAGCGCCGCGTGGGTCGCGAGCGAGGATCCGCCCGAAGCGGTTTTTTCGCCTGGGCTCGGGTCTTTTTGGCTCATACGCCCGCGGTCCGAGCCTTGGTGGCGGTCGAGCTTCCCACAGGACCTCCCCAAGATGCGCCCATTTTCCGAACATCAGGGTAGACTCCGCCCGCTCTCTCGTCCCTCACGGCCGCGGCACTTTCCGTGCATCTTCCGTGGGTTTCACGAACTTTTTCGGGTTCGTGGAGGGCCCTTCGCGCGAAAGACCGCACGAAGGGGCAAAGCTCCTGGTTCCCTCCGGGGGCCACGAACCCTATGGGCGGGGCTGCGCCCCCGAGGTCTTCATGTGGCAATCGTTTCCGCTGTTCGGTAGCTCGCTTCTCCTCTGCGTCATGATCGCCGCGGCCTACACGTTCGCCGTGTCGGTCGTCGCGCACCGCAAAGGCACGGTTCGCGCCCTCCAATCCGCGCGTTTTGGTGCGTACGGCACGGTGGCGCTCATCGCCGTCGCGGTCGTGTGCCTGGCCTACGCCTTCGTGAGCCACGACTTCCGGCTGAGGTACGTGTCCCACTATTCGGACCGGGGCATGCCGACGATTTTTCTCTTCACGG
>JAYUKI010001005.1:0-9867 GCA_043764595.1 Myxococcales bacterium
GAACATCGTCCTCCACGACCCCCAAGCCATCTTCCGGTTCGAGGACAACAACGTCATCATTCCCATCTACGCGATCGAAGAGGTCGATCAGTTCAAGCGCGAAGGCTCGGAGCGTGGCCGAAATGCCCGCCAAATTGCCCGAATCTTGGATGGTCTCCGCGAGCAGGGCTCCCTGGCGAAGGGCGTCACCCTGAAGAGTGGCGGCATCCTGCGCGTTGCCGTTCCCGGAAAGCGCCCCAGCCTGCCGAGCGCGATCGACACCGACGCCATGGACGCGGCCATCTTGCAGACCGCGTTCGATCTTCGGGAAGAAGATCAGGGGCGGCCCACGATTTTCGTGACGATGGACACGAACCTCCGCATCCGCGCCGACGCCCTCGGCATGGTGAGCGAGACCTACGAAAACCAGCGTGTCGAAGCCGAAAAGCTCGACTCTGGTGTCCAAGAAATCCAAGTCCCGGCGGGCCACGTGGATGCCTTCTTCCAAGAAGGATTCTTGGCGATGCCGGCCAGCGAAAAGCTGACGCCGAACACCTGCATCTTGCTTCGCGACGCGGAGAGCCCGTCGCACACGGCCATCGGCCGCTACGACGGAGTCAAAGGTGGCGTCATGGCGCTCCGCACTCCTCGCGAAGGCGTGATGGGCGTACGTCCGCGAAACAAAGAGCAGAGCCACGCGTTCGACCTCCTGCTCGACGAGTCGATCCGCCTCGTGACGCTCATCGGAAAAGCTGGCACGGGCAAGACCCTGCTCGCCATCGCCGCGGGTCTCAAAGCCACGATCGAAGATGGCGTCTACACGCGCATCTTGGTCTCGCGTCCCGTCATGCCGCTTGGCCGGGACATCGGCTTTTTGCCCGGTGACGTCGACGAAAAGCTCAACCCGTGGATGCAGCCCATCTTCGACAACCTCGAGTTTCTGTTCGCGAATGGCCAAAAGAAGGGCACCCGCGCCTACGCAGACATGCTCGAGAGCGGACAGCTCCAGGTCGAGCCGCTCACGTACATTCGTGGTCGCTCTCTCCCCCAACAGTTCATCATCGTGGACGAGGCTCAGAACCTCACTCCCCACGAGGTGAAAACGATCATCACGCGCGCCGGCGACGGCACGAAGATCGTCCTCACGGGTGATCCCGGACAGATCGACAACCCCTACGTCGACAGCGACTCGAACGGGCTCACCATCGCCGCGGACCGCTTCCGCGGCGAAAAATGCGCAGGGCACATCGTTCTCTCCAGGGGCGAACGCAGCGAGCTCGCCGAGCTTGCGGCGAACTTGCTCTGAGGTGGGAGCTCGCTCTGGCGGCGGCTGGCGGCAGAGCGAGCGCCAAAAACAAGCCCCAATCCGAGGGGCCTGCGCGGTCGAGCTGCGGGCCTCTGCCGTTGCCGGCTCAGGACGAGCGCACGGATTGCACGGTGCGTGGGGCTTGAAGGTTCACCGCGCGGGGACCAAGATAAGCCTCGAAGGAAACGTCATGCAGCCGCGTATCTCCCCAGGGAACTCCTCTTTTGCCGCCGTGGCTCTGATGGGTGCGCTCGCGTTCGGAGCGTTCGGAGCTATCGGGTGCTCGACCGTTCGCGGCAGCGCGGTCGCGACGGGCCCGCGTCAGCCGGCGTACTCCGGGCCCGTCTCCATCTATGCGGCGAACCAGGTTCCGCCGGGCGCCACCGACCTTGGTGTGGTCGAAGTGAGCGCCGCCCAAGCCGAGTCCACGGTCGCCGTCCTGCTCCCGGTGTTCGTGCAAAAGGTCGCCCAAATTGGCGGCAACATTGCCAAAATCGACGGCATTCGCGCCCACTTCGAGCTCGTCACGCGAACCCACCTCGAGACCTATTATTATTCGTGCGGTGCCCGCGTTCAGTGCGCGGGCCAGCGCATGTACACGACGAACGACGAAATCGTGGTCGTGAGCATGATGGGGCACGCGTACTCGGATCGTGGGGGAGGGGATCCCGTTCCTGCTCCCGCTCCCGTTCCCGTCGCGCCATCCTCGTCGCCGGACGCCGCTCCCGCAGCCGCCCCTCCACCCACCCCTCCACCCGCCCCGGTTCCGGACCAAGGAGGCACGAGCCTATGAGCCCTCGTTCCCCCAATGCTCTCGGTCGTTCGGCCCGCTCGTGGGCACGCATGAGCGTCACCTTCGTGGCCGCCGCGGCCCTCGTGGGCTGTGGCACCGTGGAGGCTCACTCGGCCATGCTGAAGCGCCCCACCACCCCTTCGTCCGATGGCCGTGTCGAGCTCTACCTCGACTCCCAAGAGATCGGTCGACCGGTCGAAGAGCTCGGCTTCGTGCAAGCGTTCGGATCGGGCTCGATGGCCAACCCCGAGGATGTGGCCCACGCCCTCGCCGAGCGAGGCGGCGAGCTCGGTTGCGACGCCATCGTGCGAACCACGATCGACATTGGCTACACCCGCGCGCACGCCGCGGGCGTCTGTGTGAAATACGCGGGTCCGCCCCCGGCGTCGCGTCCACCCTACGCGAAGCCTCCCCTCGCGGCGTCGCCACCACCGAACCGCCCGCCCAAGCCGCCAGGACCGCAGCCCCGCATGGAGCAGCTTCCGTCGAGCCCGAGGATGTAGAATGCACGTGACGCGCGCACGTGCCGCATCTATGGCACTCGTTTCTGCGGCGCTCGTGGTGGCTGTCGGCCCCCGCCTCGGTGTGCCGTTGGCGAACGCAACCCCCGAAGTCTCCGAGCCGGCGCCGACGGGAACGCCAGCGCCGGTCATGCCCACGTCCGACACCGAGCCGGAGACCAACGAGGACGAGCCAAAAGCGCCCGCGAAGCCAAAATCGGTGTCCATTGCACGGCTCGCCGTGCCCGAGCGCGACGGCATGGTGCTCGTTCCGGGGGGGCGTTTTCCGATGGGCACGAACTTCCCGAAGTCTCCTCCGAACGAGCGTCCCCAGCGCGTCGTTTCGGCCGCGCCGTTCTGGATCGACAAAACCGAAGTCACCGTCGCTGCCTACAAAGCGTGTGTCGATGGCAAGCATTGCGAGCGACCGCGGAAGTCGAGTGCGGTGTGCACGTTCGACGCGGGCGAGGGCGACCTGCCCGTGAACTGTGTGCGCTGGCAGGACGCCGAGGCCTTCTGTCGCGACGCAAAGAAGCGCTTGCCGAGCGAAGTCGAGTGGGAGCTCTCGGCCCGTGGTCCCACGGGCTACGTGTATCCGTGGGGCAATAGGCTGCCCGACTGCAAGCTCGCGAACACCCTCATTCGCGACAACTCCGGTCGCGGCTGCACGGCACGTCCGTGGCGCGTCGGAAGCGTGCCGGCCAACGCGAGTCTTTATGGTGTGCTCGACCTCTCCGGAAACGTCGAGGAATGGACGGCCGATTGGTACTCCGAGCACCTCAGCGACGTGGCGCCGCGTTCGGGAGCAAGCCACAGTTTGCGCGGGGGTGGATTCCAGACGGCGCCCTCACGAAGCCGCTCCAGCACTCGGGATTGGGGCTCTGCGATCGAAGCCGGTCCCAATGTCGGTTTCCGCTGCGCGCGCGACGCCGTTTTACCTGCGATCGCCCCGCCGAAAATCGTCGCGCCTCCACGTCCGAAGCTTCCGCCGAAGCCCGCGCCATCCGTCCCCTGACGGGACGGCTATTGGCGAATCTCGTCCGCGCAGGCCCCTACGTCCTTTGCGCACGTTCCGCTCGCGATCTTGCTTTGGATGCACGAGGCAAAAGTCGCCCGGCCCGAAGGCGACATTCCGCTCGCGAACGACACACAGCCGTCTTGACTGATGACGCTTCCGACGCCGCCTGCGTTCGGATCGCACGCGGTGACGAGGGGAGTGCAATAGGGCGTCGCGGTGGGGTCGGCGCACGCACGGCCGAGCGCCAAGTCGACGCACGGAAGGACTTCGGCCGCCGAGGTGCACGAGCGCAAGTTTGCGATGCAGGTGGCTGCAGCCGTCGCCACTCCGGCCTTGAACCGCGGGACCAATCGCTCGCACGCGACGGCGCACGGGCCGGTCTTGGGGCACTTTGTCGATGGCTCCGGCCCGCCATCGAGCCGCTCGTCGAGGCAGGGGGCGATGGCGTCTCCGGCGTCGGAGTCCCGACCCGCATCCTTCGCCGCGTCCCGTGCTTCCGTGGCCCCATCGAAGCTCCCGCCTTCGGATGGCGAACCTGCCTCTGGGAAGCTCGTTGAGATTGGAGTCAAGACTGTCGACGACGAACAGGCGAGTGGTGCCACCACGCCCGACAGGCCAAGGGCTGAAAGCGTGAGGATGCGAGGGAGGCGTTCGAGCATCGCCTTTCACCGTATGGCATTCGCGCGTCGCGCGCATCACGACAGCACTCCGAGGGCACGCGTCACGTCGGAGGCCTGGAACGGCGCGCGTGAGTTTTCCGCGCACAGAGCCTTACATTCAAAACCCGAGTGGCAGTGGTCTCAAATCCTGCAATAAGTTCATCATCATGAAATCTTTCCGTTCGGCACCAAAGGCCCACGCCTCATTTCGAGCGGGTTTGCGACCCACGCCCCGTGGCCTCGCGATTGCATCTTGAGAGCCATGGTTTCATCACGTTGGGCGCGTATCGCAGCCGTCGGCCTCGTCGTGGGCGGGATTGGCGTAGTCGCCGCATGCAGCGGCGAAGGCGGCACGACTCCGATTGGCGTCGGGGTCGGGCTTCCCCCCGGAACGTGCAGCACTCCCAACGAGGGCTGCGGCTGCAAGGTCGGGAGCGAGGCGGCATGCAGCTCCGTGCTTCGAGGCGACGACCACTTCGTGTGGTGCAGTGATGGCATTCGCACCTGCGAATCGGGAACGTGGAGTGCGTGTCGCCCGAGCGGGCAAGTATCCGTGCGCTCGATGCCAGGTTCGGGGTTGCGGTTCAGCGCGCTAGGGACCTCGGTCGGCTGCGGCACGGTCGACGGTGGGCTAAACCTCTGCGATCCGAACTGCCAGGTCACGATCGACACGCCCACGGGCGTCGACGCTGGCCCGGGCTTCGGCCTCTCGGGCGGCGGTCTTGTCTCGACCGGCGTCGCCGTGTGCGGCGACGGCGCCCTCCAGAGCGGCGAGGAGTGCGACGACGGCAACATCACGGCCAGCGATGGCTGCGGTGCCACGTGTCTTCTCGAGGTCGGGTTCCAGTGCCCTACGCCGGGTGCGGCCTGCATTCCGGCCACCTGCGGCAACGGCACCATCGAGGGCGCCGAGCGATGCGACGACGGCAACGTGGTGCCGTTCGACGGCTGCTCCCCCACCTGCCAGCGCGAAGTGAACTGCCCGAAGGCGGGCGGCGTGTGCGTCGCCGTGTGCGGCGACGGCATCAAGTTCCCGTCCGAAGCGTGCGACGACGGCAACTCGGTGAGCGGTGACGGGTGCTCGGCCACGTGTACGGTGGAAGCCGGCGCGACCTGCAACGTCGTGTCGTCGGGCCTCGCGCCGAGCGTGACGGTCCCCGTCATTTACCGCGACCTTCCGGGCACACACCCCGACATGCAGCCTGCGAGCGGCTTCGGCGTCCGGCCGGGCATCGTGGCGCCGAACCTCGCTGCCGACGGTTTTCCGGTGTTCGCTTCGAGCCAGGGCACCGTCACGAGCGCGACGACCTTCGGCGACTGGTACCGCCCGACGGGCAACAACATCCGCATTCTCAGCACTCTCACGCTCACCCGTCAGGTCGGCGGGGAGTACCTCTTCGCGTCGAGCAACTTTTTCCCCATCAACGGGCTCGGGTACGGAAACTACGCGCTCACTGGCAAGAACTTCCACTTCACGAGCGAGGTGCGAGTGCCGTTCACCTTCGGCGGGGGCGAGAAGCTCGACTTCAACGGCGACGACGACGTCTTCGTGTTCATCAACGGTCGGCTCGTGGTCGACATCGGGGGTGTCCATGCTGCCGCTCCCGGCACTGTGACCCTCTCACCCGCTGTGGCCACGACACTCGGTCTCGTCGTCAACAGCACGTACGAGATCGCGGTGTTCCAGGCCGAGCGCAACACCACGGGCAGCAACTACAGGCTCGAGCTCCAGGGGTTCGAGCGTGACCGCTCCGTGTGCACGCTCCCTACCTCCCAGACGTTCGTCCGCGACTTCCAGGCGACGTGCGGCCCGGGGTTGACCCCGACATGGCAGCTCTTCCAGTGGCGAGCGTCCGTGCCTACGGCTAGCGCGATCGCGTTCCGTGCGGCCACGGCCGACACCCAGGCCGGTCTCCCGGCGTCCCCCGATCCTGCTCCGGTGACCGTCAACGCCGGCTCGGCGACGCCCGCGAACAGCCCCGTGTCGGCCACGCCGGCGTGGGCGAACGAGGTCGACGGCGCGCTCAACCCGGTGCCCGTGTCGCAGCGCCTCCGCGACGAGGGCCTCTCGTCGAAGCGGTGGCTCCGCGTCTACATGACCTACAGCGTGGGCGCGGGCGGCTCGCCGCGGCTCGACCAGTGGCGTCAACTTTACGACTGCGTTGCGAACGAGTAACCGGTACGCAAAAAGGTCATTATTGCGCACGTACAGCCTCGCACCATTTTCATCGAAATCGGTGCCAAGGCCAAAAAGCCGTGGCATGATGAGTCCGTGATCTTCCCCGCGGCGATTCCTCGCAAGACCCTCGCTCTGCTCTCCTCGGGCTTTCTGCTCGCGGTTGTCCTCGCAGCCTGCTCGAGCAATAGCGCTCCACCAAACGCCACGGGCGTGGTCGGGTTCATCCCCGAGCGCTGCCGTGTAGCGAACGCCGGATGCGAGTGCTCCAGTGAAGGCGCCGCCGTCCAGTGCGGCGAAAAGGTGCAAACCGAAAAGGGCGGTCTCGTTTGCAAGACCGGCACACGCACCTGCCGCAGTGGCGTGTGGGGCGCTTGTGACACGGGGCCGGCCACGGCCTCGAAAGGGCTCACGTTCGCAAGCAACGGGCCCCTCGGTCTTTCGCCGCAGGGCGTGTCTCTCAAAGGCCTCGGAGGTGCGGGTGCGTGCAGTGACCCGTGCAACCCGAGTTGCAGCGATTACCAAGACTCGGCCACGGGCCTCGACGCCGGCGTGGGCTTCACCGTTCAAGACGGCGGCGTCCAGCTCCAAGCTGCAGGAACCTGCGCCACGCGATTCACGGGACAAGTCTTCGATCCGGGCGACAACGTGCCGCTCCCGAACGTCTACGTGTTCTTGAAAGAAGGGGCTATGTCGGCGCTTCCCCAAGGCGCCTCACAAGACACGTGCTCCACCATTCTGACCGGCGGCGCCGGCGGTGGTTTGCCGGCAATCCGCGTGCAGTCCGGCCTCGACGGCTCGTTCAACTTGGCACTCCCGGGCAACATCACGAATGGCACTCCCGTAGATGTCGTGGTGCAGTCCGGACGCTGGCGAAAGACGCTTCACCTCACCGCCAACTGCGCGACTCAAAACTTGAATCACGTTCGGTTGCCCGCGACCCAAGCCGTCGACAACGAGATCCCACAGTTTGGTGTGGTGACGGGCGCATACGACACCCTCGAGTGCTTCTTGGCCAAAGTGGGTGTGGCCACTTCGGAGTTCACGCATCCTGCCCAATCCGGCCGCGTCCACGTCTACGAGGGATGTGGCGGCGGTGGCTGTGGCCCACAGCTCGCAGCCGGAAACGGCGGTCCGGTACCGGAAAAAACCGCCGCGCTCCTCAGCAGCCAAACCGAGCTCAACAAGCACTCGATTCTTCTCTTCCCGTGCGAAGGCGGGGACAAGGGCTCGGCCGGCTCCTACTATGGCACGGACTCGAACATGGCCAATGTTCGCAACTTCGTGAACGTAGGCGGGCGGTTTTTCGCGACGCACCTTTCGGACAAGTACCTCTACCACGAGAGGGATTCGGGCGGAGCCGAGGACATGTATCCGAACACGGTCGTATGGCGCACCGACCAAGACATGTTCGACCGAAACCCCGGGAGCACCGGCAACCAACAAGCGTCCGTCAACACGGCGCCGCCGCGTGCCCAGAATTTCCGCGACTGGCTCGCCACAGCCGGGGTGAATGGCCTCAATGGATCGGGACGCGTCAGCTTCACGGACGGCAAGCGTCGATCCGTAGGAATCGGTCCGCAAGGCAACGGATGGCTACCGAACTACAACCTCGTCGGCTTCCCATTCTACAACTACGTTCACCACGCGACGTTCGATACCCCTGTTGGCTCGGCCAATCCTGCCGGGCGAGTCGTGTACCTTTCGTCGCACGTCACCCCCATCAATCTGCGTCGCGTGAACGGCGGGACCTTCCCGTCGGAGTGTGACCTCGTCACTCCGCTTACCGCGTCCGAGAAGGCCCTCGAGTACATGCTCTTCGACCTCTCGTCTTGCGTGGGCGCTCCCCCGCCTGCACCGGCGCCGGTGTTCACCGCGGCGACGTTCACGCGCGACTTCATCGCGACATGCCCGGTGGGGACGCGCGTTCGTTGGCGTCAGTTCCAGGCGGACGTCGACACTCCTGGCGACTCGAGCATTCAGTTCCGCGCGCAGACGGCCGACACGGTGGCTGCGGTCGGAGCGGCCACGAGCTACAACGTTCATCTGGCCCTAGGCGCCACTCCGGATACGCCCGCGGGCGGCGTCATGCTCGACTCCGACCAAGGTGGCGCCATGACCCCGCCCACGAAGAGCTCCCGCAATGTCTTGCGGATGAGCGCCGACTTCACTCCCGCAACCGGTGGATTGCTATCCCCATCGATGGCCACCTGGAGCCAAAAGTACGACTGCGAGGCGTCGGAGTAGTAGGGTCCTTCGTATGCGAAGGATTGGACGCTCGGCCGTTGGAATGACCGTCGGAGCCTGCGTTTTGGCAAACGCCTCGCTCTACGCATGTTCGAGTAGCGAGCCCGTCGTGCTCGCCACCCGGGACAGCGGCGTCTCGGTCCCCGACGCCTCCGTGACCGCAAAAGACGCCTCGACCGACACATCGGGCGACCGCGATCCGTGTGTGGCCACGGCACCGCCCATATGCGCTCCCACGGCCAGCTGGGACCCTCCGGCGGCCGTCTTCCCCTCCGGAATCCGTCACTTTGCAGCGGTGAGCCCTGACGAGCTCCATCTCGCTTGGTACGATCTTGCCGGAAGCGATGGCGGTCCTTTGGGAGTCGTTCGTGTCGCGGATCGCGCCAGCGTCACGGAGCCCTTTTCGGATGGAGCAGTGCTTGGACAGCCCGTGGACGCAAATGGAGCCGGGGTCTCTCCCAACGGCCTTTCGCTCGCCGTGACCGTCGCCGGGCGACCGGCCCTTTCGGTTCGACCGTCGTTGGCCGCGCCGTTCCCTGGGCCCAGCACGGTCGGTATCGATTTTGGCGACGAGACGGCGTTTCGGTCTCCCGTTGTTGCTCCGAACGAAGGGCTCTTTCTGACTCAGCGGTTCGTTGCTCCCGGTCAGCTCCCGTTCACGTTCGCGTCGAAGGTTGGCTCTCGCTACGTCCAAGACGAGCTTCTCATCCCCAACATCGAGCTTCTGTCCACGAACGCGAACGATTTGGTCCCGCGGCCCACCGGCATGTCCAAAGACCTGCGAACGCTCTTTTTCTACGACGAAGCCAAGAAGGTCGAGCGCGCGGCCTTTCGTGCCGGCCCAGGCTGCGCCTACACGACCGTGGTGGACCTCGGCGATCGACCTGGCGCTCAGCCCAACGCGGACTGCTCGGCGCTCTACTACGCGGCTCCGGGCGCCACGGGCTCCGACATCGTGCGCGTGGCCCGCAAGCCCTGAGACGGGCAGGGAAGGCCCCCAATGGCCTGACCACGAGAGATTCGACCCCTCCCACGGGAGCGTTTCTTCGCCCCTTCCGCATGGGTTGGCAACGCCCCAAGTTGACGTTCCCCGCACTTGGGGCTAATCCCGCCCCCTCTGCTCGCCCATTTCGGGCTCGCGCTCGCCCTCGTCGCTAGCGCGTCCCCCGAAAGCCGATGCCAAAATCCC
>JAYUKI010001006.1:0-9856 GCA_043764595.1 Myxococcales bacterium
CTTCTGGGGCCACACGCCGAAGTGGGCGGGCCAGGTCGACGCGTCGTGCCTGAGCCAGTGGTACCCCGCACCGTTCGTGGTCGACGGAACGCCCTTCGCGACCGCCGAGCATTTCATGATGGCCGAAAAGGCCAAGCTCTTCGGAGACACGGAGGCGCTCGCGCGCGTGCTCGCGGCCAAGAGCCCCGCGGAGGCCAAAGCCATAGGCCGCGAGGTTCGAGGCTATGTGGACGAAGCGTGGGCCAGCGCTCGTTACGAAGCGGTGATTCGAGGAAACGTCGAAAAGTTCGACGCACGTCCTGAGCTTCGCGAATTCCTCCTCCACACCGGCGACCGTGTCCTCGTCGAAGCCGCTCCGCGCGACACCGTGTGGGGCATCGGGCTGGGACGGGACAACCCAAATGCGAAGAGCCCGTCGCTTTGGCGCGGAGAGAATCTCCTAGGATTCGCCCTCATGGAGGCCCGCGCTGCCCTTTTGGCGCGCCACGCGTAGCGTCCGTTTCGGCGGCCACATGTCCTACGACCGCTGAGCGCCGTACGCGTGAGCGTTCAGGGGCTTCCGAACGACTCGACCGACCCGCCATTCGTGACCGCCGTGTATCCGAGC
Organism: Myxococcales bacterium; assembly: GCA_043764595.1. GTDB lineage: Bacteria > Myxococcota_A > Polyangia > Polyangiales > Polyangiaceae > JAAFHV01. The sequence continues at coordinate 608 of JAYUKI010001006.1, forward strand.
GCCCGGAGCTCTTTGACCGCGCGCGTGGCGCGTCGGCCACTCTGACACACGATGACGAGCTTCGTGTCCTTTGGCCAAAGCCCTGGCGCCCGCGCAGAGATCACGTCCACCGGCACGTTGGTCGCTTGTTTGGGGTGACCATCTTCGAACTCTCCTGGGGTGCGCACGTCAATCAAGAGAGCGCCGGCCGCGAGCGAAGCTTTGGCGGCGCCAACGTCGGGCTCGGCCGACGCGGGTGCAATGACGGGCGCCGTCGCCTCGGTCGCCTGTCCTGTGGGCGCCGCAGTTTCGGCGCGAGCACATCCCGCCGCGAACACGGCGAGAACGCCAAGCTTGGCGATGATCCTGGATGCCCAGCGCACTTCCGACGTCCTCGAAGGTTCGTTCGCTACCGATTTCATGGTCTCTTCTCCGCGTTCACGTGAAACATATTGAAACGTTTCGTTTGCGTGCAAATCAGTACCGCGCATCCTTCGGCTTTCCGCCTTTGGGCCAGTCTTTCGCTTTTGCGGCGAAGTCGGGGCGAGGCATGGTCGTGAAGTACGCCGCGACGTCGTAGGCGTCTTGTGCGCTCAAGGATCCGCCGGCTCCGAGGGGCATCTTCGACTTCACGAAGCCCGCCGCAGTGTCGAGCCGGGCCATCCCCGCCGCCACGTTGAACGAGTGGTCGCCCCAGAGGGGTGGGAACTGATACGCGGTGCCGGCGGGCTTGCCCTCCCCGTTGACGCCGTGGCAGCTCGCGCACTTCGTCGCAAAGACGGCCTTGCCGTGCTCCTTGTCGGGAGTTGGCGGGCTCGCGATGCGCTCGAAGCCACGTCCTTCGACCGCGTGACCGATGGGAACGTCGCGAGAGAGCCACGTGATGTACGCCACGATGGCGGTCATGTCCCGACTCCCGGGAGGCATCTTTTTCCCGTTCATGCTGCGCTCGAAGCAGTCGTTCACGCGGTCCTCGAGGGACGCGACCTCGCCGCTGCGCGCGCGATACTCGGGGAACATGCCGGCGAGGCCAATCCACTGGGCCGCTCCAGCCACCGTACCGCCGTTCAAGTGGCAGCTCGTGCAATGGAGCGTGTTGCCGACGTTCGCGGGGAGCTCTTCGTAGGTCGCGGTAACGAGGCGCTTGCCTCGCTTGATCGCGTCACCCACGGGACCTTCGGGGATGCTCGATTCTTCCGGAACGCGCAGGGGGATCTTGTCGCCGACGGCGAGCGCGGAGGAACGTGGCTCGCACGCCGCCGAGCCCGAAGGCTCGACCTCGGTCCGGACGAAACTCGAGCTCTCACGCTTCCCGCACCCCGCGGCGCCGACCAAGCCAACGACCGACAGCACACCGGCGAACAGGAACGAGGAGCGAGCGGAACGTTTCATGACGTTTCTCCAGTGCCGCAACCCGCGGCTTCTGCAGGAAGGTAGAGCACGAGCCGTGCCATCTCGTGCACGGAGTCTTTGGCATCGACCGTGCTTGGTGAGGAACAGACGACCGCCGGTGAAACGGTCGGCGAGGTCGACGGAAAGGAACGGATGCCATGGACGTCTCCAGGCGCACGCGCCGTGGAAGCCGCCACCGCGCCATGCCCATCGGCATGGCGATGGGTCTGCTTGCGATTTCGGTGGCCACCGAGGCCCAGGCAGAGCCCGCGCAAATGAAAGAAGAGTCGAGCGTTCCGAGGCTCGGCGTCTCGAGCGCCGATGGAAGCATGAGCCTTGCGCTCGGTGGCTTCATGCAAGCCCGCTATTCGCTCACGGCCCCCGCCGAAGCCCCGATTCGGTCCGACGTCACGCTTCCACGTGCGCGATTTTACGCATTCGGCCAGGTTGCCAGCGGGCGTGTCCGTTACAGGATCGGAATGGGGAATCCGCCGGGAACGAATTCCATCCAGTTTCTCGACGTGTACTCCGAAGTGAAGCTCGTTCCCGACATTCGCCTCCGGGTCGGTCGCTTCAAGATTCCCGTCGTTCGCGAATGGGTCGAGGCGGCACGTCTCCTCGCTTCGGTGGAACGAAGCGCCGTGACGAGGTCGGTGCTTCCCGGCCGCGAGCTCGGAGCAATGCTGGCGGGAGAGCCGGGTGATGGCGTCCTCGACTATGCGATTGGGGTGTTTGGCGGCTCGGGAGACAGGCCCTTCCCACAGTCCACCCGCAAGCCGGGTGCGGCGGGGAGAGTGGTTTGGAACGTCTTGAAACGACCTATCGAAGGCGAGGCGGATTTTACGAATTCCCCATCGGCACTGGCCGTCGGCGCGAGCGCATTTTCGACCTTTCCTTCCGAAGCGAACGGGAATGGAGGGCAGATTCGCATCGCTGGAGCCGAAGTGGCCTTTCGCTCGCACGGTTTCGATCTGGCCATGGAGGCCATGGTACGCGAGGAAGGCGACACCAATTGGACCCGGGGCGGCTATGTCCGAGCGGACTATTTCTTCGCAGCGGTGCACGGCACCCTCGGGGTCCGTGTCGTCCGGCAAGCTTCTTCGGACCCGCTCGTGCCCACGACCGAGGTCTCGGTGGATGCCGGCTATTTCCATTTGGGGCACGACCTCAAAGTCATTGCAGACGTCGGAATGGCAAAGCTCGCTCGCTCGTGGGAGCCTGCTTTGGCGGTCCAAATCCAAACCGGGTTTTGACTCATCCAACGGTCCACGCGACCGCTCGACGAGCACACGCAAAAACGCGCCGCGACCTTTGGCCGCAGCGCGTCGTGCAATTGTTCTTCGGGTCCGCTATCGACCATTCCCCTTCTCTTGAGCCGACGTCACGATGCCGTCGAACGTGGCCTGATCGACGTGTTTTGGCACGTAGGTGCCACCGTCCGCGCGGAGCTGACCATAGAACGCGCGCAGGTGGTTTCGCGAACCTCGCATGAGCGCGTCGAGAGTCGTGCGAACATCGTCTTGAGTGCTTCGGTCTCGAACGCCTTGGAGGTCGTGCAGGTCGAGCTCTTCGATCTCGCACCCCACTTCCAGAGCTCGGGCCCGTCCCGCCTTGCCCTTCGACACGAGCGCTCCGTAGAGCCCGCGTAGCTCGGCGTTCTGGAACTCCCCCGGGCCTTTTCCAAAGACCGGATCCGCGATCCCGTAGGTATCGAGCAAGCTTTTGACCTGATCCATGTGGGTTTGCTCGCTGCTCGACACGTTGTCGAACGACGCACCGCCAATCGACGCCACCTCGTCGTAGACGTCCCGCGCGAGCTTTTCCTCCTCGCGCACGAAGGCAAGATCCACCTTTTCGGGCTCGGAAATGGACGCCGCCTCCGCCGCGCAGCCGAACGCCGCAAACAGCGCGAAAGTACCCACCAAGACCGCGGCTTTGTTTCCCATGGCTTTTGCTCCTATCCGTGGGAGCCCAGCCCCAGGTGCGAAGGTTCGTCGGAGGACCCAAATCGGCGCCCCGGACGGGAGCTCCGCTCAGCTCGAGGGCGCCAGAACGAGCACGTACTGCTGGGGAAGCGAAACCTCCTTCACCTTCGTGAGACCGGCCTTCTGGGCCACGGACAGGACGTCCTCCGGAGTGAGCCTGTGCGCCGGAGGCGGGCCCATGGTCGCGTTTTTGGCAAAGTCGACGATGACGATTCGGCCCCTGGGCAAGAGCTTGGAGCGGAGCTTCGCGAAGTAGGCCTCCCGCTCGCCGATGTGGTGCAGAGTGTCGACCACGAGAATCACGTCGACGGGCTCGGGGATTTTCGGATCGTCGGAGTCGGCCTTGACGGGAACGATACCAGGCAAGCTCTCGCGTTTTGCTCGCTCGCCCAGGTATCGGACCATGTCGGCTTCGACGTCGATGGCGAAGACCTTTCCTCGAGTCACGACTCGGGCAATGCGCACCGAGAAATAGCCTGTTCCGGCCCCGACGTCGGCGACCAAGCTCGTGGGCGAGAGGCCCAGCTCGGCCATCACCAACTCCGGTTTTTGCCATTCGTCCCGATCGGGCGCATCGAACACTTTGGCCCACCCCTCGGCGCCGTCGAACCGATGGTGAAAGCCTTGTCCGTGGTGCCCGTGCCCGTGGGGCGCCGTGGCGGCGGGCGGCGGTGGTGGCGGTGGTGCCTTTGGGGTGCCACAAGCGAACAAGCCCACGCCCGCGAGAACGAGCAGAGCTCGATGCCTCATTGCGCACCTCCTTCGCGCCGAAACACGGCACGCACCACGGCGGCCGGACCGCGGTGGTAGGTGCCCTCGTCGAGCGTCACGCGCTCTTCGGTGAGGCTCACGTGCGTGAGCCCCGCAAAGTCGGCGAGCAGCATTTCGGTCGTGAAGAGGAGCTCGGGGACACGCGGACCGCCAGAGAGCAGGCCTTCTGCGAGCTGCGCCGGAGCAAAGGCCTCGAGGAGCAAGACCCCACCAGGGCGGAGCGCACGCACGATGCGACGATGAAACGCTTCGCGCGTGGCGGGTGGGAGATGCACGAAGATGCTCGCCACTCCGTCGTAGGAGGCGTCGTCGGGGGCCCACATCGCGAGGTCCCCAACCTTCGCGTCGATCGACGTGCCACGCGCCGCGGCCAAGGCCCGTGCCTTTTGCGCGCCGACTGCGGAGAGATCGACCGACGTCACCGAAGCGCCAAGGGCGGCCAAGGCGACGCCGTTCCGACCCTCGCCGTCTCCTGGAACGAACCAGCGGGAGCCCGGGCGAACGAGTGACGCATGCTCCATCAGAAACGCGTTCGGCGTGTCTCCATAGGCAAAAGCTGGCTCGGCGTACCTCTCGTTCCAGAATGTTTCAGGGTTTGGGTGGCTCATGGCAGGTTCTTTCTATGCAAGCCGAACGGTGTGGAACGTACGAAGGCTCGACGAGCCTCGACTTCGCGGCCCTTCGCGACCCGAATGGAAGCGATTGCGGAGGGTAGGCGCTTGGGGAAGAAAATGGCATCCCCGCGAATCCCGCAGACGTCGTCGTGGCTCCCATGGGCAGGAGAAAAGGCCATGTCTACCGTCCCCATCAAGCTCTCGACGTTCACCGATACCGTCAACAAGGATGGCATCGTCATCCTCGATTTCTGGGCCTCGTGGTGCGGGCCCTGCGTCGCTTTCGCGCCCGTCTTCGAAGCCGCCGCGGGCAGGCACCCGGACATCACTTGGGGGAAAGTCGACACCGAGGCCGAGCCGGAGCTCTCCCAGGCCCTCTCGATACGTTCGATTCCGACGCTGATGGTCTTTCGTGATGGCATTCGTGTCTTCAGCCAGCCCGGAATGCTCCCGAAAGACGCCATCGAGCAGCTCGTCGCGGACGTTCGTGGCCTCGACATGGGGGAAGTTCGCAAGCACGCGAAGGTTGCCTGACGCGATAAGAGCGAGTGCGACGAGGGCGGGGCGAATGCAAGTTCGACTCGCCCTGTCCGACATCCCTCCGCCTCACTTCGCGCAGAGCTAGAGAGAACGAGGTCCGGTCAGGCTCGCCCGCGAAGTATTCGCCTCCAGTGCATCTCCGGAAGGGCGCGAAACCTCATCGTGTACATACGGAATCACTCCCTCGCGCAACAACGTTTCACGATGTTTCAAACGGGCCAAGCTCCTCCCGGAGTGCTTCTCGCGCGCGATGGAGTCGGCTTTTCAATGCGTCGACCGTGATTCCTAGCTCGCTCGCGGCTTCGGCGGCCGGACGCCCCTCGAGGTCGCGCAAAAACAGCACCTCTTGGTGCACTTTGGGCAGCGCGGCTACGGCCTTGGCGAGGGCTTCCGTATCCTCGCGGAGTGCAACACGGTCCTCCGGGTTCGGCTCGGCGGACGCGGCATCGGGGACGTCGTCGGTGGAGGCATGTGGGCGATTCGCAAGCCCACGGCGCTTTCGCGCGCAAGCGCTACGCGCGAGAGCAAAGACCCAGCTCGTGATGGACGAGCGCTCCTCGAATTCGCCGAGATGCCGCGAGAGGGCGAGGAGAGTGTCTTGTTTCACGTCGTCGGCGTCGTCGTCTTGGCGGCAAAGCCTTCGCCCGAATCGTTGGATGGTTGGCTCCAACGCGACGAGAAGCGCGTCGAGGGCACGTTCGTCGCCCAAGCGGGCACGCTCCACCAGGACTTCGAGAGGTTCGGCAATTTTGGCGTTCTCCATACGGGAGCGGATGCACTTCACGGGCCAACCTGCGGCGCGTGGGCCAAGCACCAGCCGGTTCGCCCGGTCGCGCAAAACGTCGAGAGGTCCATTGGCTTGCGCGATGGCACGTCGCCTCCCGCGGGGCCGCGTCAGGTTCAGGCTCGGCCGGCGGCGCCGAGCACGTCTGTCTTGCGAATGGCCCGCCTAGGGCTGGCCCGTCTCCTTTACGTCGAACGCCACGTCCGAAAGCACGGTCTTTTTCACTTTGCAGCCTTCGACCGAACGCAAGATGGCGGCTCTGTACTTCTCCGGAAAGTCGGGCGGCAGAGTGAGCTCGAGACGAATTCGGGTGGGCAAGTGAGTCTCGGGATCCACCTCGTGCGTCTGCTTCAACCCGAGTCCCACGGTGGAAATGCCCCGACTTTGACAAAAGCCGAGCGCGTAGATTCCGGCGCACGTGGCGATGGAGGCGAGAAAGAGGTCGTACGGTGCGGGTGCTGCGCCTTCGCCACCGAGCGAGGTGGGCTGGTCGGTGCAAATCATGCGTCCCAAAACGCTCGCGTCGACCCGTTTTCCGCCGGGGAACGAGACTTCGATATCTTCGATCATGCCGGTTGGAGCCAGACAGACCGGGAGAAGGTTCCCGGCTCTGCCTTTTCGCCACGGACGGTGGCGGTCGCCAGTGGCGATCCGGTGTTCGGGGCTTTCGATCAGGGCAAAAACACGGACGCTTGAAGCATCACGCGGTCGCCGGCCGTGTCGACGATGCGCTTGGCGTCGGCGGTTGCATCCGGGGCTAGAATCCAGCGGCGCTCGTAGTCGAGCATGAGCCGCATTTTTGGCGTGACTTGAACTTCGAGCGCCGGCGTGAGCGTACGGAAGATGCGTGTGTCCGGAGTGCTCTCGGTTTGGCGATGGAGCTCGTCGTAGCGAAGCTTCAGAAGTACGTGCCCGCCGAGCCGCACGCGCGCGAAGGCCACGATACCGAGGGCGCGACCGTTCGGCGCCATGGCGACTTGGGCTCCCTCGAAGGGCGGTTGTCCTCCAATGGCCACCATGCCTTGGGCCGACACGACCTCGGCACGAAGGCGAACGGGCTCGAGCTCGAGGGACACGCCCATGCCCGAACGGTTTCGCTGAGCGCGTGCCCCGGCATATTCCCGAGTCCCGTGGAGCCCCCAAACATACAGCGAGAGCTCTTGACGGTGCGCATCCGACCGCTTTCCCGAAAAGACCCACGACGTGGTCACACGACCCGAAACGTCCTTTTCCGGATCGTCGTCCACCGCGCCCATGCGTCCCTGGGACACCATGAACGCGTACGCGAGGGACAGCTTTTTCCCGAGAGAAAAGCTCTCGAACGCCTCCACTCCGAGGTCGCGAAAGCCGTAGGCATTGCTCGTGATCACGCCATTTTTGACCTGACTTTCGAGCAAGAGCTGAGAGGCCACGTTCGAGTAGTTCACGAACTCCGAAGCGAGTGGATTCGCCTCGACGACCTCGTCCGAGAGCGGAAGCTTGAATTGCCCGATACGAAGACGTGCACCCGGGATGTACGAGAACGTGATCCCGACATCCATCGGTGTGGCCGGAGTGAGGCGCGTAACCCCTGCCCGTCCGAGCTCGACGGTGGCAATGTACGTTATCTTTTGATTGGTTCCCGGCACCGAGCCGCGAACGCCGGGCCGAAGCCTACGGACCGAAAGCCCCCACGTCGCGTCGCTGTCGGGAAGCGTGTTGAACGTCGCCCACTGGCCTTCGTATTGGCGAAGCTTCGGAGCCGCGAGCCCCGTGACGCGCGAGCCGAGCACGTTGGCCTCCCCGACGACCTGCGCGAAGCCGAAGAACCGAAACGGTGTGTCCTTCGACCCTTCTTCGGTGGCCGTCACGATCGGCCAATCGGCAGCCCGCGCCGTGCGGGGCGCGAGGGCGAGGCCGGACGAAACGACCAGGGACAAGGCGAACGAAGCGAGGGCGGTGCGTTTCACGACTTCTCTCGATGCACGCCGTGGGCCAATTGATTTTTGCCTAATTTCGAGCATTGGGGGGTGGCCCATGAAACGTACTGAAACGCGCGCGCCGGAAAAGAAAACGAGGGCCCGTGGCGCCCTCGTTTCCTCGTTCCACGTGCCGCTTTGGTCGGTCGCCTTCACGGCGCCGAGCGCGAGACGGGGAGCTTCTCCTCGTTGACCGCAAGCATCCCTCCCGTCATGTTCACGAGCTTCGTGAAGCCCATCTTGGCGAGAGCTGCCGCCGCGCGGCCCGAGCGGCCACCCGAGCGGCACACGAGCACGAGCTCGGCGTCCCGGTCCCACGCCGCGGCTTTTGTTTCCACCGTGGCGAGGGGAACGAGCTCTGCGCCTTCGATGTGCCCGAGCTCGCCCACGTACTCATCGGGCTCGCGAACGTCGACCATGCGCACTTTGCCATTCGCTGCATACACGGTCGCGGGCGGTGCCTCGCGGTAGCCGAGGGGATTCGGAGTGGCTTTGTCGTACACCATGACGATTCTCTCTTTCTCTTTCTTGATTCAACCTTGAACCAGTTGGCCACACGCGCGATTGGCGGGCACGGCTTCTTCGAGCTTCTTCGGCGCAGGGAGGTTGAGCCCGTTCATGATGGTGACGAACTCGGCTTTGCTCTTGCCCGCAATGCGAGGATTGAGGCGTTTTTCTTCGCCGATCGTGGATTGGGTGTGACCACGGTAGTCGTGGCCGGGAAGCACCACCACGGCATCCGGAAGGGCGAACAAAACCCCCGTGAGAGACTCGTAGAGCGACTCGGGACTGCCATTTTGGAAGTCAGCGCGACCGCAGCCGCGAACGAGCAGCGTGTCGCCCGTGACGACATGACCGTTCACCAAGAACGACATTCCGTCGTCCGTATGCCCGGGAGTAGCGAGGGCCGTAATGGCAAGGTCGCCCACCCGCACGACGTCGCCATGACGAAGCTGCACGTCCACACACGGAGCCCCGCTCGCGCTCGCGCACGTCTTGGCGCCCGTGCGCTCGCGGAGCAAACCGGCGGATGTGACGTGGTCCGCGTGAACATGGGTCTCGAGAACGTACGATAGGCGCAGGCCGAGCTCCGTCAGGAGCTTCATGTCCCGCTCGATCTGCTCCCGCACCGGATCGATGAGGACGGCTTCGCCCGCGACTTCGTCGGCGAGAAGGTAGGTGTACGTCGAGCTTTCCTGATCGAAGAGCTGCCTGAGGAGCATGGG
>JAYUKI010001007.1:0-2882 GCA_043764595.1 Myxococcales bacterium
CGGAGAGAAAGGGATTCGAACCCTTGGAACCCTTGCGAGCTCACATGATTTCCAATCATGCACCTTCGACCACTCGGTCACCTCTCCCACGAACAAGCCGTCCATAGCACACCTCTTTTCGGCGTAACCGACGAAAACGCGGTCCACGTTGTCGGACCACGACACGCTACGTTCGGCGCCCTTTTCGATTCCCGAGGGCAAATGGCCAAACTCCGCAACTTCGGGCGGCTCGTTCCGGAGCCCGACTGACGGTGCCCGTTTGCGCTGGGAAACGAAGCCCTCACGAAACGCTCATGGCTCGAGCGCGCCTGCTCAGCGGCCCCAGGCCTTCAGCGCGGCGGCTGCGGGGGGGTCGAGGCGCGCTTCTTCGCGAGGGGGAAGCGCCTTCGTACCTTCGGGAAGGGCGAGGGCGTCGAAGAGCCTGCGGTGCAGGGTCTCGGACGCCAAAGGATGCGTCGTGCGGACGTCGGTTGCACACGCGGGCTCGAGCGCGAGATCGCACAGCCGCGATTCTTTGTCCCCCGTTCCAGAGAGCACCAGGTCTCCGAAACGTGCAGAGAACCGTTGCGACGAGAGCGCGATGCGGGGGCGACCTTCGACTCTGTCTTTCGATTCGGCAAGGGCGAACAGGCTAGGGGAGTGAAAGCCGAGCGGTGGCGCCAAACCAAAGGCGTCCAACACGGTAGATGCAATGTGCATATTTTCGGTCGGCGCGTCGACCGTAGGCGATTTCACCACGATCGCGCGATGCGGCCTCACCACGAGCATCGTCGTGAGCAGCGGCTCGTCGAGGGTGTCCGTTTCCGCGAAGGGCACGTGTGCGGTCTCGTCGGGTGTCACGTCGCCCGTGACGAGCACCGCAGTGTCGTCGTCGCGGCCGTTCAAGCGCAGCGCCGAAAGAAGCTTGCCGAGCGCCAGGTCGTGAGCCTCGACCGCGAGCGTGTGCAGGGCCGAAGCCCGCTCGCGGTCGCCATCGGTATAGCGAATCACGGGCGGGATACGGCGTGCTTTGGCGAGGAGCTCACCCGCATGCCTCGGGTCGAGGCCGCCCGTGTAGTTCTGTGGAGGCAGGTCTTTCATCTGGTCGGCGCTCGCGTCCCAGGGCGGGTGCCCGCCGCGCGCGTGGATGACGATGAAGAAGCGGTCCTTCTTGTGAAGCTCGACGAAACGAATGGCGTCGTCGAACACGGTGGTCGCCGCGATGTCTTCGACCGGCCCATGGACGCGGAACGTCTCCCAGCCTCGGTCGAACCCGTAGATCTCGGAAGTGGTTGGATTTGCAGTAAAAAACGCCGTGGTGATCCCCGCCTCGCGGAGCGCTTCGGAGACCAAAGTGGGCGTTTTCGAGAGCCTCGTGTCGCCGTCGACCACTCCGTGCTCACGCGGTCCGACCCCCGACAACATCGAGGCCAACGTGGCGTTCGCGAAGGTGCTCACCGCGCGATTTTTCTCGAACGAGATGCCACGCTCCAGGAGCTTCGCCAGCTCCGGGGTCTTTCGTGGGCCGCCGAACGCGGAAAGCGACTTGGCTCCGGTCGTGCCGAGCACGACGAGCACGACCCCACGCGCCGGCGTGAACGGCGTCTTCGGTGCGAGTGGCTTCGCACGGACCACACGTGCTTCGCCGAACAACACGCGTGTCCCTTTTTGGGCTCGCACGACCGCGAGCTCGACGGCGGCCGTCGTGTCGAGCTCGCCGAGCGGCACCGAAAAGGGCTTCCAAGCCGTGGCGTCCGGACCTCCGAGGGTGAGGTGTGCGACCACGCTCGGATCCTTTCGATCCCGAAGGACGCGGATCTCGACTTCCGCTTCGCCTCCACCCGTGATGGCGAGCTCCGTCTTGAGGACCGCGTCACTTGGCACGTAGCCCGTGCAGCGCGCAAATGCGTTGCCGCGCAGCGAAACGGCTCGCTGCGCGCGTCCGCCGACGGTCGTACTGACGAGCGCATCGCGGCGCGTGGGCGCGGCGTACGCGGCGTCGCCATCGTAAGGACCGACGCGGATCCAGTCGATTTCCCCGAGGCCGTCAGGGTTGGACTTGCCCCCGCCGACGAAGCGAAGCTCGAGCTTGTGCGCGCCGGCTTCGAGGGGCATCGCGCTCTTCAGCTCGCTCACTTTCACTTCGGCGTGCGCAAGGGCAAGCTGGCCGATGGGCTTCTGATCGAGCACCACGGAGAGAGCCTTCGAGGCGCCTCCCTTGGCGCGGGCAGAGACCGTGAGGCCACCTTCGCCCGTGATGGCCTCCGTCGTCACGAACGACAGCGAAATATGCCTGGATTTGAAGTGGACCCAGGTGCTCCCGTCGCGCTCGAACGCGACGACGTCGGGCGCGCCCAGCCTCTCTCCATAGCGTGAGCGCATGGTGCGGTCGCCGAGGTCGAGGAGCGTCCCTCGGTGCCCGAGCGTGCAGTCGTCGAACCGACGAATCCAATCGAGCACGACCTCGGGTTCCCGGTTCGGATCCGTGGAGCTCTTGGTGACGGGCTCGGCGGTGGAGCCCCCGTCGGTACCGACCGAGGATGACCCACGATTCGAGCAGGACGACACTCCGAAGGCGAGAGCAAGCGTGAGAGCGCAAGCCGCGGCGTGCACGGCCCATGTCCGTTGGCCGAAACGCCACCCACTCGAAAGCTTTCGTGAAAAACGCTCGCCCACGGCTGCCTCATAGCACCGTGGGCGTTCGGGCGAGAACGTCCGTGGCTCCGTAGCAGCCTGGACTTACTCCCGTCGGCCACTCCCCGCCGCATCCCGCTCGCCTTCGTTGCGATCCTGCTGTGCCTGCTCACCTAGAGCGCCGAACCGCTTGATGACCGAGGATTTTCGCCGAGTTGCGAGCCGTGCGAGGCGCGACGACGAGTCCTACTGCTGCTAGGCGAGGAGGA
>JAYUKI010001008.1:0-9850 GCA_043764595.1 Myxococcales bacterium
CGGAATCTATGAGGCGCCCGGCATGGCGCTCATCCACGCGGCGTACGAGCGAATCCTCTCCGCGGTTCACTCGGAGAACACGACCGACCTCTACGCCACGCTCGGACGCAAGCTCGGGCGCCTGCTCTACGAAGGCCGTTGGCTCGATCCCGAGGCCGAAATGCTCAAGGGCGCCCTCACCTCGTGGGTGGCACCGAGCATCACGGGCGAGGTCACCTTCGAGCTCCGCCGCGGCGAGGACTACACCCTCCTCGACACGAAGGTTCCTCGGGCGGCCTACGAGCCGGACAAGCTCTCGATGGAAAAGACCAAGACGGCGTTCTCGCCGGAGGACCGCATCGGCGCGCTCGAAGTGCAAGGGATCTCGGTGCAAGATGCACGCGATTTGCTCTTGGGCCGTTCGGTCGGACCGGCCCTCGGCCTTCGCATCGACGAGCTCCTCAAGTAGGCGCGACACACTGGCCCGTGGACCCTCGAAGAGGCGCGTAAGCCCACGCGCCTCTTTGCGTTCGTGGGTTCAGAAGAGACCGAGCGAGAAGCTGAACGCGAAGGCGTCTTCGTAGGGCTTCCGCTGGGTCACGTTGTAACCAAAGTCCACGGCAATGGGCGCAATCGGAGTCTGGATACGGAGACCCGTGCCAACGTTGGCACGAAGCGGAAACTCACGCTTGTCGAAGGGGTAGCGCAGCTGGCGCCAGAGATTGCCGAAGTCGGTGAAGAGCACCGTCTCGACCGGCCCGGCGATCGGAATGCGGACCTCGAAGCGCTGCACGATCGAAAGGTTGCCACCGCGGACCGGAAGCGTCTTGATGGTGAAGAGGCACTTCGACGGCGCGGGAATGTTCGGGTCTTGGGGGGCTCCGGCCGCGGGGCAGTCGGGCCCACTCGCTTCGTCCAGCCGGTCGAGGTCGTCCTGCGGGATGAACGACTGCGTGTACCATCCACGCATATTGTCTTGTCCGCCGAGGAAGAACAGACGATCCGGATACGTGCTCGAGCCGGCCGCGATCTGGGAAATGATGCCGACGTTCGACGACGACGCGAACCGCATGCGAAACGGCAGCTTCGCGTAAATGTTGAAGCGATTGAAAAACTTGAGAAAATGCCCCTCGACTTGCGCGTCAGGGCCCACTTTCGCGCCGAGCGGGAACGCATCGACGTGCTCGAGCGAGGACGTGAGCAGCGTGCCTTTGGTGGCATCGAGCGGGTTGTCGCGACGGTCCCACGTCAGGGTCCCGCGCTGAGCCACGACGAGGGTCTCGCCATCTGGAAGATTCAGGATGCGCGCCTGGGCGAGAAAGGTGTCCCCGCTCCCACTCGCAAGGCTCTTCAGATACTCGCTGAGATTTGATGCCGCCAGGACGCGCAGGTTGTTGAACTCGATGCTCTGACCGAGCGTGAGGGTGACTTCGCGATGGGGACGAACGGTGATGCTCGGGGTGAACGCGAGCTTGGTGATGTAATAGTCGCGCCGTAGGTCGTGGGTTCCGATGGCATCGATGCCGAATCCGACGAGTGGCCCGAGGCCGATTTCCGGAAATTGAATACCCAACGTGACGCGGCTGCCCAACCGCGCTTCGATAGGCAAATTTTCGTAGTTTTGGCGCGCCGTGGTGTCGAGAATGAAGGCCGTCGGCAAGTATGACAGCGAAACGAGTGCGGAGAACCCGATGGCTCGGCCGAACAAGTTCTTGTGGCCATACTCGACCGAGAATCGAGCGCCTTCGCCGGTGGACAAACCAGGAGCGAACTCGATCGAGTGGCGCGGGCGCTCGATCACCGTGACCACGACGTTCTTGTTCTTCTGCGGGACGTTCGGGTCTTCCAGCGAGACGACCACACTCGAGAAGACGTTGAGTGTCGCGATGCGCTCTTGGGTCTTCCGAACCTCGTCCGAGCCATACGGTTTGCCCACTTCGAGCGCGATGCGCTTCTCGATGGTCTGATTCTTGGTGTAGACGTTGCCGCGGATCTTGATTCCCGAGACGATGACTTGCTCTTGTTCGTTCACACGGAAGCGAACGTGCGAGCGCGAGCGGTCTTGGGAAAGGTCGACCGTGAAGCTTGCCTCGGCGTACGCATAACCTTTGAGTTGATAGAGCTCGACCACGCGGCGCCGAGCTTCGTCGAGCTTCGCCGAGCTCACGGGGCTTCCCATGTCCACGTCGGCGACTTTGGCGAGCTCACGCGTCGTGAAGGCCTTGATGCCCGAAAACGATACGTCGTACATCCGGCTCTGAGGCCCGAGCCGAATGGGCACTCGAAGCACGAGGAACGGAGCGCACACGATGCCTTTCGAAGGCTCGGGTACGCAGGTCGCGCGCAGGTCGGGGGGGGGCAGCGGGAGCGGCAGCCCCTGGGGATCGAGATTGCAGACCTGCGCCGATTCAGTGATCGGGATGGCATCGCAGGTGCCTGCAGGCGAGTTCTTCCTACAGTGTGGCCTCACGACCTGCAGCGGACCGACCTCGGCGGAGAGGAAGCCCTCGGAGCGATAGAGCTCCTGCACGTGCTTCATCGCGCGCTCGTACGTGTCCGAGAAGTACGTCGTGTTCGGCGAGATGTCCGTCGGCGTGACGCGCGTGCCTTCTCGGTTCGGCGATAGGAGGGCATCGAGACCGGAAGGGCGCGGCGACATGAAAAAGTCCTGCCCGGGCAGCTCTTCGTCGAGGTAGCTGTCGATCTCGGCGCCGACGCCTTTGACGGTCTTTGGAGCGTTCTCGGCGTTGGCGAGGTCGTCGAGCTTGAGGCACGGGTACTGACGCGAGACGACCCTCACCCTGTCGTGCTCGTGGATTTTGAACACGATGAAAACGAGTGGATCCTCGTTTTTTCCGCGGATCTCCGGAACCACCTCCACGTCGAGGTAGCCGCGCTTTTGGTAGAAGTCGCCGAGCTTCTGCACGAGATGCCCGACCGAAAGGTCCGGGTCCGAGTCGAGCGCAAGGGCGCCGGCGAGGGCAGACGCGTCGTAGTGCTCGTTGCCCTCGAAGCGGGCCGCGATCTTCGGGCCGGGGTCCATGCGAATACGCAAAACCACCAGGCTCCCGACCGTCACCAGATCGCTCGAAACGATGGCGCGGTGGAAGCCGGCAGAGCGTAGCTTGGTCTCGAGCTGCGCGTTCGCCGCGGTCATGCTCGCTTCGTCGGCGCGGTCCTTTTCATGGACGGAGTAGGTCTCGGTAAGCGCGGCAAAATCCTCTCCTTTTCCGCGCGTGTAGAAGAACACCTTCCTGTCGATGAGACGGGGGAGACCGACGACCAAATCGACGGTGACGACCACGTGCGAGCGGTCGTTGCCCCGGCTCGTTCCAATGGCGACGTTCGATGCGGGAAAGCCTCGCCTCGTGAGCAAGACCTTCACCTTCTCTTTGAGGCGAGGGATGTCTTTTGCAACGATCTCACCGCCTTCGGTGAGGTCGGCTTCGCGGGCGATCTCTTCGCGGGTGAACGGAGCTTCGTGCAAAAGCACCTGCACGGACTCGACGATTTTCCGCGGAGAAAGGCGAACGACGAGGATGGCTCCACCATGGCCGTCGTCCACCGCCGAGGCGACCGCGTCGGCGAAACGCCCCGTCGAGGTCGCTTCGTCGACGTATTTTCGGGCGACCGTCGCCGAGAGGGCTTCACCCGCGGGAGGAGGACCAAGCTTCGGTACGGCGATGTCCGACCAGAGGGCGTCGTCGACCATCGCATCTACGCGAACGAGTGGACGTCCCTCGAGGGCCTTGATGGAGGCGTCCGAGCCTCCGATCTCCGGAGCTACCGGAGGTGGCGTCGGAAGCGGCGCGGAAGGAATGGGGACGACCTTGACCGCATCGGCCGCATGCAGGGTTCCACTCGAACCGAAGACCAAGGCCACGCAAACCGCGAGCGTGACCGAAAACGAACGTGCACGCGCGAGCACTCGACACAGGTTCGAGAACACGGTCGGCGCGAACCGGCACGGGGCTCGCCCGCGGCGGATGCCGTCTCCGAACCGTGGTGTGCTCATCGGCCTGGTACCGTAGCGGAAAAGCGCGACTATTTGGGGCCGAAGAGACACCACGTCCGAGGTCAGCTCATTCGAACTGGAGGCGGAATCGGAAGTCGATACCGATGTTCGGGAACGAGCCCGAGGCCGAGTTGTTCACGTTGTCGGCGTTGCCCTGGACGCTCGTGGTGCGCGAAAGCCTCCACTCGACGTTTCCGCGGAGTTGGTCGTCCGTGATGCTCTTCGTGATCGAGGCACGCACGTCCTCGGAGAGGCGCCTCCCAACGGTGATTTGCGGCTCCGTTCGGCCGGTTCGAGGCGAGTACGCGCTGCCGAATCGGAAATCGTCGATGACGTTGATGGCTTGTTTCACCGCGCGGTCCGCTCCGCTCACGTTCGCGAAGGCTTGCCCTACGGCGGTACCGAGATCGCCGAGCCTGGCCTGGTCGACCTCGGTGCGCGTTAGCCCAACGGTGAGGAGCAGGAAGATATCTTCGCGGGACAGCGCGGGATCCGCCGTCATGTCGAGATGGAGGGGCTCGTCGCCGCCATACCCGCCGTAGACGTGCAAATTGATGCGCCACGAAGCCCCGTTGCGTCCGGTGACACTCTGCGCGTTCAGCGCGCTCCCGCTCGAAAAGCGCCGGTAGTCCGTGGTCGCCACGATATCGATGTAGGGTGCAATCTTCGAAGCATCGTCGAATTTGATGACCGCTTGCTGCACGTCGAAGTCGTTCGACAAGAGGTGCACGCGCCCTCCCGCGAGCGCTCGGAGCTCGCCGCGGAGGCCCACACGCTGGTCGGTTCCGGTCACCGAGAGCCCTTGTGGGCCAATCGCGAGCTGGGTCTCGATGAGGTTGTTCCGGATGCGAAGTGGCGCTTTGGCACGCACCACGAGATCGGGGCCGAACACGATCGAGTCGAGCGTCGGGTCGTAGCCCTTCACCTGAGTCCTTTGAGCGCCACCGCGAAGCGCGTCGTTGACGTCGAGCTCCATGGGGCGTGTGTATTCGAGCGACGCGATGAGGATTTCGCCCGATACGTGCGGAAGCCGGGCGCTGCCCGTTCCCGCGGCAAGCGCGTTGTACGACACGCGGACGTCGGTATCGATGGCGGCCGAGATCCCGTCTGCGGGCTTCAGCTGGAGCCCCCGCGAGACGACGCGCGCCTCCATGGTTCCGAGCTGATTTCCCCGAAGTGGCGCGCGACCGGTCAGCAAAATTTCGCCTCCGGCAAACCCGGCTTTCGCGCGGGTCACTCGGATCTCTTCGTCGTCGGCGACCACGTCGACGTTCACGTCCGAAATGACGCTCGGTAGGCCTTGGATCGCAAGCTCGCCGCCGCGTACACGGACCTCACCGTCGATGTCGGGCTGGAGCGCGCGACCAGTCACACGTACGGCTCCACTCAGCTTGCCGCTCGCGCGGGTGAGCTTCGGCACGATGCCCGTGAAAATGCCGAGGTCGATGGGCAGGAGCTCGGCACGAAGATCGAGCTTCGGATCCTTGCTCGACACGCGCGCGAGATCTCCTTTGAGCGTGAACGTGCCGCGAAATCCGCTCGAAGAGACGATGTCGAACCCGAGCGGAGGAAGGGCGATGGCGTCCTCCGAGTAGACGATTTGTACGGGCGTGGGTTGCCACGTGATGCGCTGTGCGTCGCGGAAGAACGAGATCGACTTCGGGGCGAACGACACGCGTGCGTTTGCGAGGTCCTCGAACTTCAGACGATCGATGTCCATGTCGGCCGAAAGCTCGCCACCGGTCGTCTCGAGCGGGTCGATGGCGTCGACCTCTTCGGCCGTCTTCGGAGAGTACGACGCCATCCCGAGCACGAGCCCGAGGTCGACCTTTCGGAAGAGGACGCGTCCGGAAAAGTTTTGCGATTTTTCCCTCGAGATCGTGAAGTTTCGGAGCTGTATCTGTCGATCGAAGAGATCTCCGTCGAGGATGAAGTCGCCCGCAGAGGCCGTGTCAGCGCGGTACGCCTCGGCGTCGAACGGAGGGCCAATCGGAGCGCCGCACTTCGTGTGACCACGAACGGGCGTTGGTTTCTCCGGAGCGGAGACCATCTCGAAGTGCACGTGCGACTGACCGAGCTTTTTTCCGCGAAAGCGAATCGGTGTCACCTCGGCGTCGCCGTTCACCGAGATGGAGCTCGCCTTCCCTCCAATGCGTGCCACGACCGACGTCGCGCCGTCCACTCCGGGCAGGGCGGCCGAGAGGGCGTCGATCCGCGAAAGGGGAAGGCCGTCGAGAGCGAGGTTGCCGCGGATGTCGCCACCTTGCATGATCTGCAGCGAGCCGATGACCGAGCCGATGGGCCCCTTTCCCTCGCGGTGGACCTTGTGGAGGGTGAGGGCGCGTACGAAGAGGTCGGCGCCGTCGATGCCCGCCTGCGGGTCGTGCCAGCGGTACTCGAAGTCGGCATGACCGTCCTCGAACCGTTCGCCGAAAAGCACGACGTCGCGAAGGTTCGCTTTGGAGGCGATCGAAATGAACCCGCCACCGCAGCGATCCTCTGGGCCGCCGAGGGCGATGTGGACCTGCGCCGTGGCCGCGATGCGTCCGTCGATGGGAGTGAACCGAGGGTCGTTCGCGAGATTGAAAATGGAGAGGAGCCCGTGGTCCGTGCGGACTTCGCGCGTCGTATCCGGCTCCTTGAGCCGAAAGTCGTCGGACACGATCGTCGCGTCGAGACGCATGGACGCTGGGCCACCGAAATCGAGGCGCCCCGTGGGCATCTGGAAGTGGCTCTTCCCCTTGGTGGCCTTGATGTCCGAGAGGTCGAGCGCCATACCGCGAAGCTCGGCGTGGCCGGCTTCGATGTCTCCGAGCTTGAGCTCGTTTATCTCCAAGCCCGTGATCTTCTTCACGTCTCCGTCGAGCTTCGGGCTTCCTTGCGTGCCGAAGACGTCGACTTTCACCTCGGCGAAGCCCTTCATCTTCACGTTGCCGATCGGCGAAATCTCTTCGAGATCGACACGCGCGTTCGGGACCTCGACACGCAGGCCGCCCGCGTAGCCGATGAACACGAGTCGACCGTCCACGACGCTGCTGCCCGTAACGAGACGAGGATTCACGAAGCTCACGCCATCGGCGCGAACGGCGAGGTGGGACTTGATCTGGGCATCCTTCACGCCGACCACGCGGACGCGGTTCGGGTTGTCGGCGGCGATGTCGTAGGCCTCGAATACGCCCGTGTGTGCGACGAAGTCGCCGTCGAGCTTGAGCGGCACGAACGAGCCTCCGAAATGGGGCACGTGTGCTTCGAGGATGTCCCACCGGACGTGGGCGTGCTGCGACACGCCGAGCTCGGCCATGAGCTTGATGAAGTCGACGCTCTTCACGTCGACCGTCGCGGAGAGGGCGTCGGCGCTTGCTGGCTCGAGTGGACGCACCTTCACATTGCTCAACGTGACGTCGCCGTCGGCCATGCGAATGCTCATCCTCGGGCTCTCGAGAACCTGAGAGCCTGCGCGCTTCGGATCCACGTCTTTGCGGAGGATGAGGTCGCCCTGGAGCTCTTGGGCAATGGTGTAGTGGTCGACACGCACTCCGCGGGCCAAGATGGATCCCTTGAAGTCCGGGAGCTCGTCCGGAGAGGAGAACTTCAGCTCCCCTTCGAGCTTCACCCAACCGTCGGTGTCGGGGACTCCTGGAGCGCGCGAGGCGAGGGCAATGGGCGCACGAAGGAGCACTCGGCCGTCCACGAGCGGAAACTTCTTTCCCTCGGGCGGAAGCACGATGGTGGTTTGGTGAAGGGCCACCTCCACGCGACGCTTGTCGTCGTTCGGAAGGGAACAACCGGTGAACGTGTCCCCCGCCGGATCGAGATCCGCGCCGCCATGGGTCGTGAAACGACGAACGATGACTTTGTCTTTTTCGACGCGAACGCGCGCATCGAGCTCACAGAGCATGTCGTCTTCGGCGTCGATTTCCTCGACCCGCTTCGGATCGTCCGGAGCGATTTGGCGTCTCCATCGCGACTTGATCGTGCCTACGCGCACCGCAATCTCGAGCTCGGACGCGGACACGGAGTCGATCTCCTCGGCGGCCAGATCGGCGTCCACTTCGTCGAGCGAGAGATGGAGAAAGTCGTCGACCACGAGGTCCACCACTCCGTCGCTCACGCTGACGACGTTGAACGGAGCGCGAAACGGCTTCTTTTCCTTGGACTCCGGGAGCTTGACGTTCAAGTTCGCGAGCTCGCCGTTCTTCAGGACGACGCGGACTTTGGGCGACTCGACCTCGATTTGATCGATGTCCAGCGTGCCGGCCATGAGCGCAAAGAGGCGCGGCTTGGCCAGGGCGTGTTTGGCTTCGAGGAACGGGCCTTGGCCGTCGGTCGACTCGACCTGGATATTGCGAAGCTCCACGGCGAGCGGAACGAGGGACAGGCCCACGTCGTAGCGCGCGACGATCCCCTCCTTTTTTGCGAGCTTCGCGGTCTCCCTGGAGATCATGTTGCGCACGAACGGTGCGCGAACGAGCGCGGCGACTCCGACGGGAACGAGCCCGATGAACGCAAAAAGAAAGCAGAACACACGCGCGATGGCACGACTCCACGCGATACGCTTCGTTTTCCGGCGTGCTGGAAGGTGCGTGGCGATGGAGGAACGCATGGGCACGGGGCATCCCGCGGGACAAACCTAGCCTTTTTGCTGCAATTTTCCCAGGAATCGCAGAAGGAATTGGGCTAGTCGAGGACCCATGCGAAGAAAGAGCGACGGCGTGGTCGACGTCGACGCCTTGGTCACGGAGCTCGTTCGGCGGGTCGAGCGGCACGATCCCGAGACGGTGGTTCGCACACTCGAGTCTTTCGTGAGGGACGAGCGCAAAGCGAGGATCATGAGCGTGCTCGGCAAACGGCTGGAGAGCGTCGCCGTGCTCTTCGACTCCCCCTACGATCCCCACAACGGTGCCGCCGTGCTGCGCTCTTGCGAGGCGTTCGGCGTCCAAGCGCTCCACGTGGTCGAGCGCGACCGCCCGTTTCTCGCGGCCACGAGTGTCGCGCGCGGCTCGGAAAAGTGGGTGGACATCGTGCGCCACACCTCCATTTCCGGCGCCATCGCAAACGCCAAGGACAACGGATTTTCCCTCGTGGCGACCCATCCCGAAGGGGAGCTCGATCCCGACGCGCTCGCCGAGATTCCGCGCGTCATGCTGGTGCTCGGGAGCGAGAGGGACGGCATCGCGGACGAGCTTTCCGGAGCGTGCGAAGCGCGGGTTCGCGTCCCCATGCGCGGCTTCGTCGAGAGCCTGAACGTCAGCGTGACGGCGGCCATCCTGCTGTCGTTCGCCACGCGAGGACGCCCCGGAGATCTGCCACCCGAGGCGATTCGGCGCCTCTATGCGAGGGGACTCTATTTTTCGGTCGATCGTGCACGGGAGCTCCTCGGCGACCCCGTGTAGGCTGCACAGATGAGCGAAAAGCCCAACGTCACGTTCTTCAAGAATGGCCCGATCCTCGTACGTGAGCCGTGCAAGCTGTTCGACGGCGATACGCAGAAGGAGATCGTTCCGAAAAAGTTTCCGGTCTACCTCTGTCGGTGTGGAAGCAGCAAAAATAAGCCGTTTTGCGACGGCGCTCACAACGCCAATGGCTTCGACGGCAAGTGTGCCCAGGGCGCCGACGGCTGACGCACCCGCGGCGGAACGTTCGTCCGCCGTCTACCTCGTTCCCGTCAGGGCGAGAGGGGATGTTTCTCTTTGGTGAGAACGCGCCCGTGCAAGCTGATGACCGGGACTCCGTCGTGGGTGAGCACGAAGGCCGGCGACACGTGCCCGTAGTCGGTCCATATGTTGTAGTCGACCTCGGCCATGTGAAGCTCGTGGTGGACGATGGCAAAGTCGGACTCGCTGGGTGAGCCCACTC
>JAYUKI010001009.1:0-9843 GCA_043764595.1 Myxococcales bacterium
TTTGTCATCGAGACCACCTTACGAGCCGTACGCAACCAGCGCGAGAGCTGAGACTGCGACACCCCAACCTCCTTCGACAGACTCATCGCCGTGACCGCGTTCGGCGGGGAGAGTCGCTGCACCATCTTCGCTTTGAAGCTGTCCGTGTAGATCACAATAAATTCCTAATCACGACCCCTGAGAGAAAAGCCCTCACGCCACTACGCGGAGGCGACAACTTCTCTGACACAGGGGGGATCCGATTCAAGAAGCCGACCGCATGGCGCCGGCCGTTGCTCGTGAGGTGCGGGCCAACCTCCTTGCGAAGTACACCGACCCGAAAGGTCGTGCTCGGGTCGAAAAGGCGCTCGCGCAAGTGCGCGCGGAGGAAATGGGCAAGACCGTTTACCGAAGTCTGATGGTTCAGGCGATACGCGATCCGGGCGCGGTAGAAGCGATCACCGGGCTTGATTGGGAGATTGTTGGGACCCAAGCAGAGGCCCCCTTCATTACGACGGATCGACCATTGCTTATCAACCTTGGCCGTGGTGGACCGGTTGAAGTACTGAGCATCCCAATCTCCCCACGGAGGCTATTCGTGGCCTATCGGAAGGAGAGTGGGTTTGGCGATGGGGACGAGACCGTCGAAAACCTGGTGTTGGCCCAGGACCTCATGCTCCTCCATGAGCAACCGTGCCGGTTCGTTTTTTCCTCGCAAAAACTTACCGACGACTTCCGCGCGGGCGACCGCATCGTGCGCCTGCGCAAGGCGGTCGAAGACGCCCTCATGCGCTCCGCCGAGTGAGGCTCGGGTTGCCGGTGAGCCCAAATCACGGTCCGTCGTGACTTTGCGTCACGTCCAGCTCGCTCGCTACCACTCCCCGCGAGCGTCCCGCGCCTGCGCCAGAAGCGCATCGAGGGCCTCCTCTTGGCACGATCGGACGGCATCGAGGAACGTGGCAACCCGTTGCATCGTCTCGTCCAAAAGTCCAACGTTGATGTGCGTTGGTGCCGTCCCTAGACTCGGTTGCCCACGTACATTCGTGATGTAGCGAAAACCTGTCGCGTCCGGATCCAGGGAATCAAACTCCCCGATGATGGCCGCGACATTGGCTACTTCTGGCGCCCCGGCCGCGCCGTGGGGTTCGATGTGGGGCACGGCCTTCGTCCAGAGTGCCGCGAGCTTGTGGCCGTGCGGCCAGGTCCATTGGGCAGATTCGTCGAGCAGCATCTCGCCTCGCGCGATCGTCTCCTTCAGCGCGAGCTCCAGATAATGACGCCAGAGCCACGCCACGGGCCACAGGAGTAGCTCGGGCGAGTCCGCGGTCGCGCGGAGACCAGCGCCAAGGAGCGTGGCTCCGCGACGATAGCCTTCTCGGTACGCGAAGACGCCCTGGCGCTGATGCACGAACGCAACGTCGGCGTTCAGACGCGGGAAGCGCGTGTCGGGGCCAAAGAGAGTCGCTGGAAGGTCAGGCCAGAGTTTGGTCATTGGGTTTCAGCCGAGCCGTGGCCTACGCGACCATTTCCCGCACGACGGCCTCGACCAGCTTAGCGGCACGGGCCTCGGCGAGGCGCAGCTTGGTTTCAAGCTCGTCGCAGAGTGCCATAAACTGCTCGACCTTGGCGACCAAACGCTTCTGCTCGGCGACGGGGGGAAGGAGAATCGGCCAACGTTCCATCTGCCCCTTCGTCATGTGCAACATCGCGAGGCCGTGAGACTGCTCGCGCACGACGTCGGTAATGTGCAACAGCGAGAAGTACAGGAACTTCTTGTCTATGGCCGCGGAGAGATTCAACTTCCAAATATGATAGTGATAGATAGCCTTCTTACCTCCCCAAATGTAGGGCCCGAAGGATGCAGACCAAGCGAACAGAAGGTCGCCCGTATCGCAATACTGCCGCTCCGGCAGAGTTAGGTCTGAGTAGTACCAGTCCCGCCCACCGTTCAGATTCTGGATGCGAATTACGGGTGTTCCAGTGGGGAGCAGCTCAGGCTGCGCGTAAGCTCGGCCGTTGATGAGCTGCGCGACATCGTTCAGTCTGCACTCTACCCATCCTGTCGGTACCCGCGTCACTCCGACGAGCGCCTCGATCTTCGGGTCGACTTTCAACTTTGACGGCCGTTCCTCTATGCGCCAGCCGCGCTCCGATGTCACTTCACGAAGCGATGCTGACGCCGATTCATCGAACTTGGCCCGCTGGGATAGACGACCTTGAAGCGCGAGCGCCACGACCAGTCGCCGCAGCTCCCTCACCTTCTCCGACCGATCCACCACGACCTCAAAGTTCTCCACCACCCGCTTCCAGCCGACCTCGAACTCCTCGGGCCCCTCCGCGGTCGTGAGAGCTTCGAGAGCCGACTTGGTGAGGCGAGCCCCGGTCTCTCGCTTCTTGGCCTGCCGGGCCTCGAGATCGTCGCAGAGGGCCATGAGCTCGTCGACTTTGGCGACGATGCGCTTTTGCTCGGCGAGGGGTGGGACTGGACATGCAGTCTCCACAATCTTCACCCTCGAGATGTTTGGCTGCGCCCCGCCCGCACCTTGCTCGATGAATCGATGTCGAAAGGCCTTGAGCACTCGAAAGAGGAACTCGTTGTTGATGCCGTCGTTGCAAGTGCAGGCGCACACGGCTTGATTTGTCGTGCAGACAACGCGCGCCAAGCCCACCTTCCCAATCGTCGCGCCGTACATCGCGATCATCACGTCGCCGGGCTGGTTCAGCCGCAGTGAGCACTCTCGAAGCGCCACCGAGGTCACCCGCTCTTCGGCGTTCTCCACGTAGCCATCGTTCAGCTCACCTGACTTGAACCAGGGAGTGTCGCCTCCGTAGTAGCTCGAATTGGACCGGGACGGTGTGGCGCCTGCTCCCCAATCGCCAAGCTCGCCAAAGCGCGCCCACGCCCAGGTTTTTGGCACATCGAACGGCCGTTCCTCCGCAGTCACCAATGCGTATGAGGCACGCTGGCGTCGTTCTCCTTTCGTCACCAGGACCGCTGCGTGGTCCCTAGCGCGCTCGAGCGCTGAACCTCCGCTCCCCTCCCCAGCTCGTTGCTCGACGAGGCGGCCACGGACCGCCAGTTCGAGAACCAGCCACCGCAACTTCCCAACCCCACCCGCGGCCTCCGCCAAAACCTCAAAGTTCTCCACGAACTTCCGCACGTCGAACCCGCCCGCCACAATCTCCTCCACCTGCGGCGGCCCCTTCGACGGCTTCTTCGCCTTGCCGAACAGCTCCCCTTGGACGCTCATCGGCGGGCCCCTTCGAGAGCCGCCTTCAGCTCGTCCCGCAGGCGATCCCGGACCTTGGCGGCTTCAGCGGCGGCCTCGCGGTACTGCTTCAAGAGCTCGTCGGCGTCCCCCGGCCCATCCTCCACCGCGCGTGGGTTCTTGATGTCCAGGTTGTAGCCACGCGCCTTGATGTCTTCGAGGGACACCTTCCACGCTTGGTCGCTCTCTTTGCGTTTGGCCCACCACTTCTTCTCGGGAGCAAACTCCTCGATGCGCATCGGCTTGGTCTTCGAGTAGCTCTTGGCTCCCTCGGGATAGGGGTGCTCGTAGAACCAAACGTGCTTGGTGGGCTCGCCCTTCGTGAAAAAGAGCAGATTGGTCTTGATGCTCGTGTAGGGCGCGAACACGCCCTTGGGCAAGCGCACGATGGTGTGCAGATTGCACTCTTCGAGGAGCTTCTCCTTGATGCGCGTCTTGATGCCCTCGCCGAACAGCGTTCCATCCGGAAGAACCAGCGCCGCGCGGCCTCCGGGCTTCAAGAGGGACATGAGCAAAACCAAGAAGAGGTCTGCGGTCTCTCGGGTTCGGAACGTTGCCGGGAAGTTGTTCTCGATTCCGTCTTCTTCCATTCCGCCGAAGGGCGGATTGGTAATGACCACGTCCACGCGGTCCTTCGGGCCATAGTCACGAAGCGGACGCGCCAGCGTGTTGTCGTGCCGAATGTTCGAGGGCAC
This sequence comes from Myxococcales bacterium, assembly GCA_043764595.1. GTDB lineage: Bacteria > Myxococcota_A > Polyangia > Polyangiales > Polyangiaceae > JAAFHV01. Next base: position 3,944 of record JAYUKI010001009.1, read on the forward strand.
CTCGATGCCGTGGAACATCATGTTGGTCACGCAGAGCAGGTGCGGCAGGGGCTTCTTTTCGACGCCGTGAATGCTCCCTTGAAGCACCGCTTCGTCGTCCGCCGTCTTCACGTACTTCTTGCGCACGTGCTCGATGGCGCACGTAAGAAACCCGCCCGTTCCGCACGCCGGATCGATGACCTTGTCGCCCAGCTTCGGATCGACCTGGTCCACGATGAACTGCGTGACCGCGCGCGGCGTATAAAACTCGCCGGCGTTGCCCGCGTTCTGGAGGTCCGAGAGCAACTTCTCGTACACGTCGCCGAACTCGTGGCGATCCGAAGCGCGGTTGAAGTCCACCTCTTCGAGCTTGTTGACCACCTGCCGGATCAACGTGCCACTCTTCATGTAGTTGAACGCGTCCTCGAACACGCCACGAAGCACGCCCGAGAGCGCGGCATTCTTTCCGGTGGCCGGAAGCTCCTTCAGCGTCTTGAAGAGCTCGTTGTTGATGAAGTCGCACAGCGCATCCCCCGTGATGCCCTCTGCGTTCTTCGCCCACGTGCGCCAGCGAAGGCGCTCCGGAATGGGGCTCTTGTAGTGGTCCTCGAGGAGCTCCTTCTGAGCCTCGTGGTCGTCGAAGACCTTCAAGAAAATCATCCAAACAAGCTGGCTGATGCGCTGCGCATCGCCGTCGACACCCGCGTCCTTGCGCATGATGTCCTGGATGCCCTTGATGGTCGTGCCGATGCTCATGCGGTTCTAGGTCCTTGCTCAGCTTCAGCTTCGTAGAGCTGCTCTTCTAGATCACGCACCGCCTTCAGGTACGGCTCTTTTCCACCGAAACGGTCCACGAGCTCCTTCGGCGTCCCAAGCTTGGCGATGGGCTGCACCTGCAGCACGCGCATGTTCTCGATGTCGTCGCCCTCGTCCTCGAACTTCTGGAGGAGCGCCTCCAGCACCGCGCGGGCCGCGTCCCCGTACTTCGTGAAGTAGTTCCGCTTCCGCACGTTGTTCGCACGGTCCCGGCGCGTGAGCGCGGGCTGGTCGAACGCGACGTGGCAGATGAGGTCGAACGGCGCCACGTCCTTGCCCACCTCGAGCGCGAGGTCCGCAAAGAAGACCCCCTGCTCCTCGAGCTCTTTGAGCACCGCGGCCTTGCGGTCCGCCTTGCTCCAGGTCTTCAAGAACGAATCCAAGCTGGAAAACTGCTCCCGAATGGCCTTCTTCGAATAGTCACGAAGCGACTCGGTGATGAGCTTCCCGTCCTTGCCGTAGTACTGGACGCGCTCGGCGATGACGTACACCGGTACGTCCTGCACCACGTATTTCACGCGCTTGCCGCCGCCGCTCGACGGATCCAGCTCGGTCCCGTCCCCCGTCCCGGTCAAGCCCGCTTCGGCGCGGTCCGGACCCGCCAGCTCGGCGCCTTCCGCGACGTCCGCTTCCTCGTCGGGCGGGGCAACGGGATCGTCCGGCTTTGGCTTGTAGACCATGACGGGCTCGCCATCGAAGTCCTCGTCCGCGAAGAGCTCGGTCGCCTTTCGGAAGTCCAGGATCGTGAAGTAGAGCTTCCCGTAGTCTTCTTCAATGCGGGTGCCGCGCCCGATGATCTGCTTGAACTCGGTCATCGAGCGAATGGTCTGATCGAGCACGATGACCTTGCAGGTCTTCGCGTCCACGCCAGTGGTCATCAGCTTGGAGGTGGTGACGATGACCGGGTAGCGCTCTTCGGGGTGAATGAAGTGGTCGAGCTCGGCTTTGCCCTCGGGATTGTCCCCGGTGATCTGCATCACGTACTTGCGGTTCTGCGCGCAGAGATCGCTGTTCGCGTTCACCAGCGCTTCGCGCATGCGTTCGGCGTGGTTGATGTCCTCACAGAACACGATGGTCTTGTCGAACCGGTCCGTCTCGGTCAGAAACTGCGTCACCTTGGCGGCCACGAGCTCGGTGCGTTTCTCCAGCACCAGCGTGCGATCGAAGTCCCGCTGGTTGTAAACCCGGTCCTCAATTTCCTGACCGAGCTTGTCCAGCTTGCCCTTCTCCGGGCGCCATCCCGCAAGGTCCTTGTCCAAGTCGATGCGCACGACCTTGTACGGAGCAAGGAACCCATCCTCGATGCCCTGCTTCAGCGAGTACGTGTAAACCGCCTCGCCAAAGTAGTGGGTCGTGGAGACGTCTGCCGTCTCCTTGGGCGTCGCCGTGAGGCCGATTTGCGTCGCGGCGGAGAAGTAGTCGAGGACCGAGCGCCAAGCCGAGTTCTCCGAAGCGCTACCCCGATGGCACTCGTCCACGATGATGAGATCGAAGAAGTCCGGGGAGAACTGCCGAAAGAGATCGTGCTCTTCGTCCACGCCCGAAATGGCCTGGTAGAGCGCGAGGAAAATCTCGAACGACTTGTCCACCTTGCGGTTCGTGATCTTGGTCATCTTGCCGCCGAACGGCTTGAAGTCGTTCGTCTTGGTTTGGTCCACCAAGATGTTCCGGTCCGCCAAGAACAAGATTCGCTTCTTCGTGCCCGACTTCCAAAGACGCCAAATGATCTGAAACGCCGTGTACGTCTTTCCGGTACCCGTAGCCATCACGAGCAAGAGCCGGTCTTGCCCTTTGGCGACGGCCTCGATCACGCGGTTGACCGCATTCACCTGGTAGTACCGCGGAGCGCGGTCGGTGCCGTCCGAGTAGTAGTCCTGGGAGACGAGCGGCTCCGTCGCCGGAGTGATGCCCTTCCAAACGCAATACCGCCGCCAAAGCTCGGCGGGGGAGGGAAACTGCTCGAGCGAAAGCGCCTGTTCGACCTTCGGGCTCTGCCCGGTGCGATCGTGAAACAAGAACCCGTCCCCGTTGGACGAGAACACGAACGGTACTTCGATCATCTCGGCATACTCGAGCGCCTGTTGCATCCCGGCGCCGACGCTCTGCTGGTTGTCCTTCGCCTCCACGATGGCGAGCGGCATGTTCGGCTTGAAGTAGAGGACGTAGTCCGCAAACTTCGCTTTTCCGCGCGTCACGAGCTTTCCGCGAACGATGACCCTCCCCTTCGTGAGGTAAACGTTCTCGCGAAGCTGCACCTGCACGTCCCACCCGCCCGAAACAATGGCCGGAGTGATGTACTTCGTGCAGATATCCCGTTCGGAGAGAGACCTTTTGTCAGGCGACGAAGTCATCGTGGGTCCTCCGAGCGTACGCGAGAAGCCCCAGCGAAAGCGCCGAATCGAGGCCGCGACCCATGGCCACCAAAGCGTCGACCGCGCCAATTGGACCCGCGGTTTTGTCGAGGAATCACGGGGGCAGCTCCCCGATTCACGCCAACTTTGTCTTAGTAACGCGCGTTCAGTGGTGGCGGATCGCTTGGCTTTCGCCGCATCCGAGCACCACCCGGCGCCCTACCACGTGCTTCCAAATCGCAGCCCAGTTGGACCCAACTGCAAAGCCGCAGAGGGGCTCGAGCCTTCGCTCGGTGCCGTGGCCCAAAGGACGATTCCGAGCGCGGTCGCCGTGCCACTCGCGGTCAGGAAAATGGCCGGCGCCAAGAGATTCGGGCCTTGTTGGCAGTCATAGAACCCTCCGATTGGGGTGGAATCGCAGTGGGAGTCCACCGTTGCGAGCGCGACGGCGGTGAAAACCGCAGTTGCAACGAGTGCGAGGCCACCAACACCGGTGAGCGTCATCCCGAGCGCGCGTTGGGCGCCCACGCCTCGTGACGGCACGTCCAGCACGACTCGAATGTGCCTGTCTTTTTCCCCTTCTCGAAAGACCAGGACACGCTCCGTCGTCGCGCCACGGCTCGTGAGCACGAACCGATGCTCGCCCGGATCGACGGAAACGGAGCCGGCCTCGAGGCCGTCGAGAAAGGGCTTTCCGTCCATCGAAATGACCACGTCACTCTGTGGGTGCCCGGCAACGTCGACCACCTCGAATCGTGCGCGGGGCGTCGCTTCCGTGACCAGGGCCAAGCGCTTCGAGCATTCGGCTCGGACAGCGCTCGGACACGTTTTTGCGGAGCAAACCACGAGCTGCGCACGGGCCCCACGAAGAGACTTCCTCGTCTCGAGCGCGATGGCTTCTTCGTTCGCCGAAAGGCACTGGTCCACACTTGGAGCAGCGGCCATCGCCCGAGGGGAAGCCGCCAGCATTCCGACCACGATGAGGCCGAACAAAGCCGACCGAAGCCCAAAGCAGGGCACCTAGAAGCACTCCTTCTTGAAGTGCTTGAATCCATGCGAATCGATGGTGAAGCTCGGATTGCAGTCCGGCTTCTTCGGCTTTTCGAGTCGTGCCGAGGGAACACCCGGCGCGGTGGTCGGTGGCGCAGCGGCGGCACGCACCGGAGCCTCAACGGTGGGAAGGGACTCGAACGAAATCACCGACTCAGTCGCGGTGCTCGCCATTGGCGAAAGCGCGGCCGCGGACGGCTGCACGGGGGCAGACACGCCTGGTAGAGGCGACGCAGGCGGGGTTGTTCCTGCCGCGGCGGGCTCGGAGGTTCGTCCGCGGGCGAGGACCACGATCACGCCGAGGACCGCTATGGCACCCATGGCACCGAGCCATAGCCGTCTGGTCGTGAACGGTGGGCCGTTTGGCGCGACATGCGGGACATCCCGGGCGATTCCAACCGACGTTGCTTGCCGTGCATCGGGCATCGCGGGCGGAGCTTGTGCAGGCATTCGGACCGGCTCGGCAAAGGCCGAATAGGGCGAGTCAAACGCGGAGCGGGCTTCCTGTTCGCTCGGGGAAGCTTCAAGGCTGGGCATCGCAACGAGACCGGCCTCGGTCACCGTTGCGGCAGCTCCACGAAGCTCGGACTCGCTCTGCGCTTTGGGCGGTTTGGGCTTTGCTAGCCGGGAACGCACGCGTTCGAGGGCGCTGAACATGGCCGACGCCGAAGCCCACCGCTTCTCTTTCGTTGGCTCGAGTGCGAGATTGACCACTTCGCAGAGCTCGGTATCCGCGCCCGGCACCACGGCTTCGAGACGCGGTGGCGGCTGCGTGGCCGCTTGGATCATGACAAGCTCGGGGGTTTCGCCTTCGTAGACGCAACGGCCCGTCAAACATCGGAACAGCGTCGCGCCAACGGACCAAACATCGCTTTGGCCATCCACGAGCCGCATGAGGCCACGCGCCTGTTCGGGAGCCATATAGAGCGGCGTTCCCATGGCGAATCCCGTTCGCGTGGCGGTGCGACCTCCGAGAATCTTGGCGATACCGAAGTCCAGGACCTTGGTTTCGCCCTCCGTGGTCAAAAACACATTTTCGGGCTTGATGTCACGATGGACGATATCGGCCCGATGCGCGGCGACCAAAATGTCCAAGAGGGCACACGTCAGCTCGACCGCCTCGAGCTCTGGGAGGACCGGCTGGGCAGAAAGCCGTGACTCGAGCGTTTCGCCCTTCAGCAAATCCATGACGAGGAACGCGGTTCCGTCCTCCGCAGTGTCGTCGTCGAGCACCCGGACGACGCCAGGGTGCTTGACCTTGTTGGCGACGTAGCCCTCCCCCAAAAAGCGCGCCCGAATTTCGACGGAAGCGCAGAGCTCCGGGTGCAAGACCTTCACGGCAACGGGGTTGCCGTTCCGATGGGTCCCTTCGTACACGGCGCCCATTCCGCCACTGCCAATGAGCCGACCAAGAGTGTACCGCCCGCAAAGGACGCTCCCCTCCCTGCTGTTCCCCCGCGGTTCCATTCGCGGTCGATGATGCGCGCGCTCGAACGCGGTGTCCACGGCCGCGATCGAACGGCTCGTGCTTCCGCCCTCTTCCTCGGCCAAGCTGCCCGCAAGGGGTGACCTCGCTTCAAATTGAAGCGTCGTTTGCGAACCCCGGACTAAATCAGCGGTCGTGATTCTCGAACAACTGCTCACGAGCACGAATGCACGAGCACTTTTCGACCGAACGCATGCCGACGGCTACTTTGCCGGACG
>JAYUKI010001010.1:0-2880 GCA_043764595.1 Myxococcales bacterium
CAACGACGAGAGCCGCCCAGCCAGATCGTAGGCATAGGTCCCCGTCGTGGACGGTGTGCTCGGGACAACCGGAAACGAGCACGTCTCGAACTTACCGAGAATGCGACCGGTCGACGCCTCGATTGCGACTCCCGCCGCGCGCAGTGCCGTCGATCTCGGCTTGCGTGGCCGCTCGCTTACCGAACGTCGCATACGAGAAGGTCTCTGCCGTGCGCCCGAGCGCCGACCGGGTTTCAAGGCGCCACCTCTCGGATCGCCATGCAGTAGAAGGAAACGAACTCTTCTTCATAGTCTTTCACGCGAAACCTGACTCCGTCCCAACCGTGCGACGCCAGGTCCTCCGATTGAAGCCGTACAAGGCCCAGCAGATCCGTCGAGTCGCCTCGGAACCGAAGCTCGGTCACACCATCGAAGTACCATTCAACTACGGTGTGATCCGCCGCATCTGCGAGGCGGATAGACAGGGTCAGTCCTTCCTCGCTCCGCTCAACCAGAACTCGTTGGACTTTGGCCGTCTTCGAGAACCCGATGTCCCTGATCGAATTGGTCATTTCGGTTTGTACTCTCCAGGAACGTGTGACTGTATCTCTTGCCCTGCTGCGCCCCGATTCGTCCAGTCGTAGACGTGGTGATGCGTGTCAGGGATGCTCTGAGCCTTGTTGCCAGCGTTGAAGTCGGTGCGCCCCACTTGACGCCCGTATCCATCGTAGTGTGCAGTCCACGGTTCGACCCGCCCCTGGTCGTTCACGTACTGGCCTTCTAGCGTTGTGGTCCCTGGGGTGACCTGTCTGGGCGCCTTTCCGGCAAGGTATTCCCCCGGCTGTGGTGCCCTTGCCGCCGAAGGACAAGCCCCATCGATCGCCATACCGACCGCGCTGCTGGCGCCGAGCTCCGCGAGATACGGACTGAGGTCAAAGAAGACCCCCAGAAGCGAGAAGAGACCCGCGAGCCCGCCGTGTCCGGCCGCGCCCTTGTAGTCGCCGTCGCCCCAGGCGTCCGATGCCTTTGCGAATTCACTTTTTCCCTTTTCGTAGGCCCAATGCGCGAGCTCGCCGGCGAAGTTGCGCATGTTCACGCGATTCCGACCCGACGGATCGAAGTAGTTTACCGGGTCGGACCCTACATATTCGTAGAAATTCCACCCTCCCCCGAACCTCGCGCTGTCCTTGCTCAACCATCGCCCGGTGCTCGGATCATACTCCCGAGCGCCAAACCTGACGAGGCCCGTGTCCTCGTCGTACATCCCGCCGGCGAAGCCGAATGGGACCCTCGCAAATCCCGGGGCTACTACGTCCTGCCTCACGTGGCCCCAGACGTCGTGGCTCATCGATTGGACGGCTTGGCCGGTAGCCGTGTCCACCACCGCGCGGAGGCTGCCAAGGTGGTCCCCGTAGAGGCGATACGTGCGCTCCGTCGCGCCGGTCCGCGACACCATGAGCACGGGAAGGCGGACGTCCGGCAAGTAGCCGTAGAGCCGCGTCTCGGGCTCCGCGTCCTCGGGATTGACCACTTCCGCTTCGACCGTCAGCGCTCCCGCGTAGGCCCAAACCCGCGTGCGCACACCGTCACGTCGTTTGCCCACACGACGTTCCGCGGCGTCCACGTCGTAACCGACTTGCGCGCGCGGCGCCTGCGAGACACCGAGCAAGCTCCCGGCCGCGTCCCACGTCAGGACCTGCGCCGGATCGGCTCCTTTTTCGCGACGGGTCACGAAGCCCGCCACGTCGTACGCGTACGCCACGTCCCCTTGGCGCGTCACTCGGTCTTGAGCGTCGACTGTTGCGCCGGCACGGTTGCCCGCGGCATCGTAGGCATACGTGGCGGTTTGGCCGCCCGTGGTGACCGACGCGAGCCGCCCAGCCAAATCGTAGGCATAGGTCACCGTCGTGGACGGTGCGCTCGGGACGCCGGGAAACGCCCATGTTTCGGACTTGCCTGTGATGCGACCGGTCGACGCCTCGATCGTGAGCGACTCCCCGCCTCGTGCGGTGCCGTCGATCTCCGCTTGCGTGGACGTTCGCTCACCAAAGGTCGTATACGAGAAGGTCTCCGCGGTGCGACCGAGCGCCGCACGCGTGAGGAGCCCCGCCGTCGCGCCTCGGCTCGTCGTGAGCCCACCTACCGTGGAGACCGCGCCGTCCATGTCGAAGCCGTACGCCAGCGTGGACCCGTCGAACGTGGTCGCCGTCGCCCGAAAGAGGTGGTCGTAGGCATACGTACGCTCGTAAGCGCGACCCCCGATCGCCAGGGTTTCCCCCGTGACGAGGCTCTGCTGATAGGCATACGCGAGCGACACGCGGCCCGCCGGTGACTCCACGTCGGCGTTCGAGAGACGTCCGCCCGGGAGATACGCGAATCCCTTCGTCCGCGAGCCATCCGTGCCGGTGAGGACACGTCCGGTACCGTCGTGCGTGAACGCGAGCGCATCACGCGGGGTGCTCGCGTTCGTGAGAAGCTTGTCCTTGTCGTACGTGTACGTGGAATCGCGCGGAGTCTGGCCTACGTCGGGCGGCGTATACCTCCCGAGCAAGTCCGATGCGGTGAAGCCGAAGCCGTGCGCGACGCCGCCTGGCGGTGTCACGGCGATGGGATTGCCATTGGCGTCATACGCAAACTTCGATTTCCGACCGCCTGGCTCCGTCATCTGGAGCAAACGGCCATTCGTATCGCGCGCGTCGAACGTGGTGGTCCCGAGCGGCGTGATCACGCTCGCGAGTAGACCGTCGGCGCCATACGTCATCCGCGTGGTGCGAGGGCCAGCGCTCACGCTCGTGGGTCGACCCGAAGTGTCGTACGTCGTCGTGGCCTCGACGAGCGCCACCGGCGATGTTCCCTTGATGCGCGCCGCCACCACTCGGCTCTTGGCCGGATCGAGCGTAA
>JAYUKI010001011.1:0-2879 GCA_043764595.1 Myxococcales bacterium
CACGCGGCGAGCTCGTCCACGTCGAGGGAGAGCTGGCCGTTCGTATCTTGTCGCGCGCAGGAGAGCTTCGATGATGACCCCGAATCGCACGGTTTCTGCGCTATTTTTCGCGGCTTTCGCGGCATTCGTGGCCACGGTCGCTTCGGTCGGTTGCACCAAGCCCACGCCGGACGGCGCCTCCGGAGCGACGAGCGCTTCGGCGGCTCCATCCGCAGCGCCCTCGGGTTCCGCGGCGGCTGCGCCGTCGGCGTCGGCGTCGGCGGCTTCGGCCAGCGGATCAGGCGTAAAAGCCGCCGCCTACGAGGGCAAGTACACGACCTCGGCGGTCACCACGATCACGTTGCCCGAGGGCGTGAAGTGGAAAGGCGAAGAAGGCCCCGAAGGCATCGGCGAAGGCAAAGTGACGCTCGACGTCGGCGAAGGCGGTCGTGTCACGGGGACCGTCGACGGCGTGCTCGGCACGGCACTCGTCGAGGGCCTCGTGGAAGGCGACACGTTCGCGGCCACGTTCCGACGCAAGGATGCAACGGACAACGGATTCTACGGGACGCTCGGCGGCAAGATCGCGGGCGACAAGATCGAAGGGACCCTCGCAGCATCGCGAGGCAATGCGGGGCTCGTGCGCGAGGGGAAATTCTCCCTCGGAAAGAAGTAGGGGAAGGCTTCGATGGTTCGACGTACGCGGTATCTCCATTGGGCGTTCGATCACGTCGGCCGGTCCGAGTACGACCTCGCGGCGAGTGGCATTTTGCCCTTCGGCGAGGACTTCTTGCCTCCGCTCGACCGCCCCGTGGACGGACGCGCGTATGGCGCATTGGTCGAGGCGATTGCCACGTTCAACCAAGTTCCCGAGGAATGCGTCGTTCCGACGCTCGGCACCTCGCACGCGATCTTCGTGGCCATGAGCGCGCTCGTCGGACCGGGCGACGAAGTGCTGGTCGAGTCTCCCGCGTACGAGCCGTTGATGGCCGTGCCCGAGCAACTCGGCGCCAAGGTGGTCACGTTCGCGCGCAGGCCCGAAGCGCGTTACCTGCTCGAGCCGAACCAGGTCGCCGCCAAGATGACCGAGCGCACGAAGCTCGTCGTCGTCACGAATCTCCACAACCCCACGGGTGTGCTCACACCGCTCGAGGTCTTGGGGGACATCGCCGCTCTGTGTGCCGAGCGCGGGTGCACGCTCCTCGTGGACGAGGTGTACGCCCCGTTCGCCGCGTGGCCGAAGGGCGTGTTTTCAGCTTCCGCAGCGCAGCTCGGAGCAAACGTGGTGTGCGTGTCGAGCCTCACGAAATGCTGGGGCGCGGGACCGCACCGCATCGGTTGGGTCACCGCGAGTGGCACCGTCATCGATGCCTGCCGTGAGCACCTCTTGACCACGCTCGGGCACCTGCCCGTCGGCCATGCCGCTCGTGGAGTGCACCTCTTTCGCCACCTCGAAGCGCTGTCCGTGCGCGCGCAAAAAGACCTCGCCAAGAAGCGCGACCGCGTGGCCTCGTGGATGGCCAAGCGCTCCGATCTCTCGTGGAGCGCGCCGGAGCACGGACTCTTCGGCTTCGCCACGATGACCGGCCCGAACGCGAACGAAGACCTGCGCGCACGCATCGAACGCGGACAACGCGACCGTCATGTTCTCGTCGTGCCGGGCGTGTTCTTCGGCGTCCCGAACGGCTTCCGTCTCGCGTGGTCCTTGCCCGACGAACGCCTCGAAGAAGCGCTCTCCCGTCTTGGCGAAGTGCTCGACCGTCCGGCGTGACGCGTCAAATTCCCACGTAAGTTCGACAACTTAGACCCGTATACAGCCGCGCTTTGCGTAAGGTACGCTGGGCGCCATGGCTGAAACGAAGGACCTCGCTCCTCAAGTCACTGTCGAAGACGATCGCACCGGAATGGACCCCGTCACGCTGCGGCGGGCGTTCACCGACCACCTCAACTTCTCGCTCGGCAAGCGAACGCTCAACGCGACCGGTCTCGACCGTTTCTTCGCGATGGCCCTCACCGTCCGTGACCGCCTTTCGTACCGTTGGGCGCAGACCCAAGAGACGTACACGCGCACCGACGCGAAGCGCATCTACTACCTCTCGGCGGAGTTTTTGCTCGGGCGCGCACTGGCCAACAACCTCCATGCGCTCGATCTCTACGACAAGGCCGAGAAGCTCCTCCAGGAAGCGGGGCTCGACATCGCGGACATCCTCGAAGACGAGCCGGACGCAGGCCTCGGCAACGGTGGTTTGGGCCGCCTCGCGGCGTGTTTTCTCGACTCGATGGCCACCTTGGGATTGCCCGGTTACGGCTACGGCATTCGCTACGAGTTCGGCATCTTCAATCAGGAGATCAAGAACGGCTGGCAAGTGGAGCGCCCGGACGAGTGGCTCAAGTTCGGCAGCCCGTGGGAGCATGTTCGACCGGAATACGCCGTCACGGTGAACTTCGGCGGACGCGTGGAACAAGGCGTCGACGAAAAGGGAACGCTCGTGGCCCGCTGGACGGCCACCCAACGCGTACTTGGCATTCCGTTCGACACCCCGATTGCGGGCTATCGGAACGACACGGTCAACACGCTTCGACTCTGGCAGGCGCGGGCCTCGAACGACTTCGATCTCCAAGTCTTCAATGACGGCGACTACGTGCGCGCCGTCGAGGACAAGAACGAGAGCGAGGTCATCAGCAAGGTTTTGTATCCGAACGACAACAACCAAGCGGGCCGCGATCTCCGCCTGAAACAAGAGTATTTCTTCGTCGCATGCGCCATCGCGGACATCGTGAGGCGCTACAAAAAGACCCACTCGAACTTCGACTCCTTCGCCGAAAAGAACGCCATCCAACTGAACGACACCCACCCGGCCATCGCCGTGGCGGAGCTCATGCGGGTGTTGGTCGATCTC
>JAYUKI010001012.1:0-2877 GCA_043764595.1 Myxococcales bacterium
AAGAGGATGGCGTTGATGGGCGAGGTGGACAGAAAGAGCGCCGTCTCGCAGAAAAGCACACCGCCGAAGAACCCGTTCGCGGTGGGGGACAGGAAGCAGAAGGCGGCGAGCGGCGCTCCAATCGCGCTTCCAATGGCGCAGAGCTTGAGCAGGGCCTGGACCTCGACGCGGGTCCTGTGGGCGGCTTCGCTGTCCGGATCGTCGGGCCTCGCGGACTCTCGGTAGCCGACCTCGCCCTCGGCGGGCTCGGGCGGGGGGAGCCCAACCGTGGCGGACTTCTGCATGCGGTCGGCGAGGGTGCCTCCGATGAACGTGCCGAGCGCCCCGCCGATCACCGTGAGCAACCCGAAGCGGAAGTTCGCCTTGGCGAGCTCGATGTGAAACGTGTCGGACAAGAAGGCCGGAGCCCAGTACGAAAAGGCTCCGATCGCGAAGGTGTAGGCGCAGTACCCGAGCAGGGCGCGGCGGTATTGCACCGCGGCCCAGAGCGCTTTGAGCGAGCCCAGGACGTCGGCCTTCTGGCGCGTTCCGCGATCCGGCTCGGCGATGAGGAGGCATGACAGGGCGAGCACGAGGCCCGGACCACCCGCCATGAAGAAGGCATACCGCCACCCGTAGGCGTGCTCGATGGCACCTCCGAGGAGGTACCCGAGGGCCGCTCCGATGGGCTGCGCCACGAAGAAGATGGCGAGGTATTTCCCCTTCTTTTCCTTGGGAGCGACATCGTCGATGATCGTCGGTGCGATCGACGTGAAGCTCGCTTCGCCCACGCCGACGATGGCCCTGAAGAACAGCATCGTGCCCGCCGTGTGCGCGAGGCCCGACGCGAAGGTCGCGAGCGACCACACGGCGATGCCGAACGTGATGAGCGCCGTGCGACGCATGCGGTCGCCGAGAAACCCGAAGATCGGGCTCGTCATGAAGTAGCCGGCGAGGAACACCGTCGCCATGAGCCCGCTCACGAAGTTCGACAGGTGGAGCTCGTCGCGCACCTTCGGCAAGACCGCCGCGAGCACGTAGCGGTCGACGAAGTTCAGGAGGTTTAGCGCCGTGAGAAGCGCAAGCACCAAGGACGGGCGTCGGATCACGAGGCCACCGTATCAGGAACGGGATACGCGCTGCCTCCGCGGTTGCGCTCGACAGCCAATTCGAACCGGGCTCGAAAAGGCGGCTCCGGATCAGAGCTGGGTTCGGTCCGGCGCGCCATGACACCCGTCGCCGTCCCATTCCAGCACACCCTCGACCGTTAGGATCCGAACGCTCCCCGATTGACCTTCCAGTCGAATCGACGTCGTCCCGGACGTCCGATCGGCCACCTCAATCGTTGCGCGAACGCGCAGCACCCCCTCCCTCGACTTTGACACTTCGACGCATGATCCGCAGTATTCCGCGCTCTTTCGAGGGGGCAACGCGCGGCACTGCGTGCCCACGCACGACGTGAACGAGAGAGTCGACGGATCGGCGTTGGTCGCGACTTCGCGATCGATGGTGATGCCGAACAAATACGATTCGGTCGTGCACGACAAACCGGAGCAGCCGACCGTGGAAGGCGTGGCGAGGACGACGAGCGACGGAAAAAGAAGGGCAAGGAAGGAACGCATTCCAGACGCGGTGCATGCTTCGAGCCAATGTCGCGCGCGGTGGGCGAGCCCACGTTTCTCACACCGTGCGTTCGAGCTCGTCCAGCGTGGCGAGGTACTCGTCGACGAGCGGGTGGGGCGGCACGGTTCTGCCCGCCTCGGCGAGCGCACGGAAACGCTCGACCTGGGCCTCCCGGCCACGCTTGAACTGGGCCCACGGATCGCCGTGGTCCGCCGCGCACACGAGGATGCTTCTCAGGTTGTCGATTTTGTCGGCGAGCGTGATGGCCTGAGCCTCCCAGCCTTTCGTGGGAAACGCGGCCAAGTAGGCGGCTTTGCGGGCTTCCCAAGGGAGGCTTTTGTCGCTCTCGCTGCACGCGACGACGAGCTCGGCCACCCGTGCTCCGAGCTTTTGCGCGATCTGGTCGGCGGTGACGCCCGCGTCCTCGATCGCGTCGTGCATCGCGCCCGCAGCGAGCACGTCGTCCGAAAAACCGTGGCGCGCCAGGATGGCCACCACGCCGGCGAGGTGGCTCACGTAAGGCACCTTCACGCCCGGGTACTTTCGGCTCTGACCTTCGTGAAGAACCGCGGCCCAGTCGAGGGCCCTCTTGACACGCAGCATGGAAGGAAGCGTAGCCCGGATAATTCACGGTTCCGGGGCCGCATGTCACGATGCATCGGGAAATCTCGGGCGTACGGCGGTTCTCGACCCTGCGACGGGACAAAAGCCCGTCTCGGGTCTGCGATCCGGCGTGCGCCCGTCTTTCCCGCGCCTCGCGCCATTCGCCACCCGGCCTATGAATCATCCGGGCTAGCAGCTCCTTGACACCTGTTCACCCCGGGCTGTAGAGGCCGTGGCCATCGTCCGGGGGTCCGATCGATCCGCATTGGGGGACGAAGGGGCAGCCCGCGCACGTCGAGAGGCGCCAGTTTCGCGCGAAACTTGACGTTTTTTCGGTGATTTGATGTAGGTCCGGCGACTTCGCGAACGACGGGTTTTCCTTGGCAACCAAGAAATCAACAAAGACCACCAGCACGACGAACGCATCTCCCCGCGGCCGAAAGGGCAAAGGCGGAGACGACGCCGAGCTGCCCCCGCGCCCGGTAGAGAACGTCCCGCTCCACGACATCGCCCAGACGCGTTACCTGAACTACGCGCTGTCGGTCATCACGAGCCGTGCCTTGCCGGACGTGCGCGACGGCCTGAAGCCCGTGCAGCGCCGCATCATGTACGGCATGTGGCTCGCGCGGCTCTTCTCCGACGCGAAGCACCGCAAGTGCGCCACCGTGGTCG
>JAYUKI010001013.1:0-2873 GCA_043764595.1 Myxococcales bacterium
TCTTCGCCAGCGAGTTGGAGCTTCTTTCCGAGGGCGATGGCGAGGCCGCGCGCGAACACTTGGCGATCGCCGCGCATGGAGGCCGACGCGTCGATGAGAAGGTAGTGAAGCCTTCGCGCCTCGTCCGGGGCTTGCTCGCGGGTGTAGAAGAGAAGCTCATTTTCGATGAGGCGTCGGGCGAACTCTTCTTCGTCCCACGCGAGCTCGGTCAGGACGAGCGAGTCGAGCGAGCCCTTCTGTCCGATGCCTGCGTAGCCGTGCACGGCATGGGTTCCGGTCGCCTGCGTGCGACGCGTCTCGAGGACGCTGGGCAAGAGCTCCAAGCTGAAATTCACGATGTCGTTTGCGGCAGGTGTGCTCATCGCCGCGAGCAAATCGACGTGCGCGAGGGCGCCTGCGGCGGTCGACTCGGGTCCGAGCATGCCGAGCAAGCGGAGCGTGTCGAGATCGAGAGCGTCGGCGAGAGTGAGCACGTGGAGGCGCGCGCGCGCGAGGCCCTCGAGCATGGCGATCTCGAAGTTGCGCGAGAGTGCCGCAAAGAGCTGCGGGAGCTGCGGATCGAGATCGCGCACCATTTCCGGATCGAGCGGAATGCTGGCCGGATACGGCGGGCGAAGCTTGGCGCGTTGCACGAGCGAGCCGAGGACGCGGGCCAGCACGACCACGACGAGATCGTCGGAGAGGCGCATGGTGGCGGCGCGCATCGAGGCTTCGCTCTCGGCGATTTCGCCCACCACGCCGCGGTACATGGTCATGAGATCGGCGCCGCGTGGCACCTTGGCGAGCACCGCCTCGGAGCCGGGACGAGGACCCATTTCGAGCTGCTCTTTCGGAGACGAATAGAGGAGCCCGAGGTCGTGGACCATGAAGAGCGGGAGGTGCACGCCAAGCTTCGCCAGATCGCGGTACCAGCGCAAAGCGCGCACGATCATCATCGGCGAAGCGGCGCGAACGCACGAAAGGGCCAGGCCTCCGAGGGGCCCGACGACGGCGGGATCTTTGGCGAACGTGGGCGTGACGGGCATGGACGCGTCGAGGGTAGCGCAGTTCGCCACGGTGTGGGCGGGCCCCAGGGGTCAATGTGGCGCGGCGGACGTTTAGCAAAAACCTCGGGGTTTCGAGTACTTGCCGCCAATCGGACTTGTCACACGTTTGGGGGCTCCCGCTCGGACCGGCGGCGCGGGTACGGTCGACGCATGAGCTCCAAGGCATCTCGCAACGTGGTCGTGGTTTCGATCGTCGCGCTCAGCATCGCTGCCACCGTGGCGTGCAAGAAGGCCCAGCCCGGAGGTCCCTGCAAAAAGAAGGGGGACATCCAGTGCGTCGACAAGAAGACGGGCGTCATCTGCGTCGACGACAAGTGGGAGACGTTGACGTGCGAGGGCCCGACCGGCTGCATGAGCGTCGCCGGCTCGGGGAGCTGCACGCACCAGAACTATCAAGTAGGTGAACCGTGCATGAACGAGGGCGAGCCCAAGTGCTCGGGCGACAAGAAGTCGATGATCAAGTGCGAAAACTCGCACTGGAAGCTCTTGAACAAGTGCACGGGCAAGCTTGGCTGCGTGGCCAATGCGGACGGCGCCAAATGCGACCTTGGCGCCGCCGAAGCAAACTCGGCGTGCACTCCGGAGAACGAAGGCAATGCTTCGTGCACCCCGGACGCGAAAGACCTGCTCTTGTGCAAGTCAGGAAAAATGACGGTGGCCGCGCATTGCCGAGGAATGCACAAATGCCGGCAGCTCGGTAAGCAGATTCAGTGCGACGAGTCGATTGGCCAGCTCGGCGATATTTGCGATTCGAGCGAATACGAAGGCAAAATGGCCTGCTCGGAGGACAAGAAGACCCGACTCGTCTGCAAGAGTGGCAAGTTCGTGAAGGAGCGCGACTGCAAGTGCTCGGTGATGATCGACAAGGTCAACTGCAACTGACTTTGTCCCCCACGGCCCCGTACTACTGCGTTCGGAGCGGACCGCTACTTGCGATCGGGTTGCTGCGAGAAGCCAAGAGTGCAGGCGAGGCCGACCTCGGCTAGTCCACTGCCGACGTGGTGGCGGCTGTCGTAGGCCCATAGAAGATCGCCGGAGGGCGTGAGCGCAAAAACGCCGCCCTCCGCCGCGACCAAGATGCGGTCGCCGTCGTCGATGAGGGCTGCCACGAGACCGCCGCCGGTCTGGATGCGGCCCCGAAGCTCGCCCGTGGCAGGCTCGAGGCAATGCACGGCGCCATCGCCGTCGCCGAGGTACACCGAGCCGTGCGCGAGCAAGAGGCGGGTCACGAGGGCGCCTGCCTCGTAGACCCACAGCTCTTTGCCGGTGTCGCGATCCAGGGCAATGGCCCGGAACGACTTCACGTAGACGACGGGGGCAATCCGCAGGGGTTCTTGCGCGCGGTATGCCCCCAGCTTGCTCATGGAGTCGCGTACGCTTCGATGGGCGGACACGAGCAAATAAGCTTGCGGTCGCCGAGGGCGTTGTTCAAGCGGCCGACCGACGGGAAAAACTTCCGTTCGCGCGTCCAGGGCGTGGGGAACGCCGCGAGCTCACGCGAGTAGGGGTGTTTCCAGTCGGCCACCGTGATGGCCGCGATGGTGTGCGGCGCGTGCTTCAAGGGGTTGTCGTCCTTGGGCAAACGGCCATCCTCGATGGCGCGGATCTCTTCGCGAATGCCAATCATGGCCTCGCAGAAGCGGTCGAGCTCGGCGAGAGACTCGCTCTCGGTGGGCTCGATCATGAGCGTGCCCGGAATGGGGAACGACATGGTCGGCGCGTGAAAGCCGTAGTCCATGAGGCGCTTCGCGATGTCCTCGACCTCGATGCCCGCGGTCTTCTTGAAGCCGCGCATGTCCAAGATGCACTCGTGGGCGACGCGGCCGT
>JAYUKI010001014.1:0-9823 GCA_043764595.1 Myxococcales bacterium
ACTTCGATCGCGAGCTTCGCTTCGGGCACATAGAAGTCAACGATGGTGTTCGCGAGGATGACTTGGCGCCGCACCTTGACGCCAAGCTGGCGTTTGCGGAGTGCCTCCCAAAGGATGCGCTCCGAGGGAGTGGGATGCCGCCGCGAGTGCTGCGCGCAAGGCGTGAGGAAAGTGCGTTCATGACGAAGAGTAGCGAACAGAAAGCGCATATGGACCTCCGAGCCGGCGAGTGGGCCGGCTTCGAGCCAACAGGCGCAGGCTCCGTGACAGCGGCGCGTTCCGTATCCCGCCGGTCCCGGTGCCGCTGGCGCGGAGCGTGCGCCACAGCTCGACGCCGGCCTACTCGCCAGCTCGGAGGCCAAGGGCTTCGGTTGGTCACGAGGTCAGAGGCGACCTGAGCGGGTGGCGCGGGCGTGGTGCCGCGGGCTTCGGTTGGGCAGGCCCGTGTGGCGAGTTTGCATGAGTGGCCAGGGATGACGACCGGACCATGACTTTTGCGGGGACAACTTTTGGAGGGACTGCACATGACGAAACGAATGGCACCTACGCGGAGTGCAGTTGGGACGGGGCCGCATGATTTCTCCCGAGGGTCGCAAGTATGTCGCGGGCTCTCCGTCTCCCCCTGAGGCCGTGGAAGTCCTGCGCAAGAGAGCTATCGCGCCGCCCACGGAAAGCAGGGCTTTCACGGGCGATTTGGGGGAGACCGGCCCAGGGATAAAAGCAAAATCATTGGAGACGCGAATGGAAATTGGAAACCGTAGGAACCCGAACCTTCGAGTGCTTTTATCCCTGGGACGAGTGGGGGCACCCCTGCTTCTCGCGCTCGGTTTGGTGGCCTCGTGTTCTGGCGATGGGCCGGGGAAGTGTGATTTTGGGGCTTGTGATGGAGTGGTAGACGGGATGGCTCCGGACGGAACGACGCCCGACACCAGTATTCCGGATGCGAAGCCGGATGTAGATCCGATTCCTACGGACTGCACGACGCCGACCGACCCAGTGAAGAATCCGGAAAAATGTCTGGTGGATTCTTTTGCTGTGTTCGTGTCGCCGACTGGGGACGATACGAAGGACGGCTCAAAAACAACGCCGTTCAAGACCATTGCGAAGGCACTCAGCACGAGTCGCTCGCGTATTGTGGTGTGCGAGGGTGAGTACGCTTCGTCCGTGGATGTCACCCGCGCCGTCGAAGTCTATGGTGGAGTTTCGTGCGACTTCACCAAGGCAGGGGCGAGATTTAAGGTCGTGGCGTCCAAGGCCGCTTACGCGATAAAGGTCTCTGCTGCTCCGGTCGTTCTTGCTGATGTCGAGGTGGTTGGACTGAATGGTGCGACGCCCGGAGAGAGCAGCGTTGCGGTCCTGGTCGCAGACAGCACGAACACCTCGATCCGCCGCTCTAAGCTCGAAGCCGGGGAAGGCGCGAGTGCGGCACCAAAGCAAGATGGCCTGTTCACTTTCCCGGCGTCAGCTCCAAATGGCGGCGATGCAGCGGGTGGCACTGGCGGAGTAGCGGGGAAAAATGAGGCTTGCCCTGGCGGAGGCAAAGCCAATGGGGGGCTCGGCGGCAATTCCGGTTTCGACGGTGAAAATGCCGACCCGATTCCGCCTGGTGGAGCAAAGGGCACAGTGGTTGAGTGTTCGTCGGGAATGAACGGGCGTGCTGGGGCCGGTGGGGTGCCTGGAGCGAACATGACCGGCGCAATCAAGCTGGGGACCCTCGGCGCAGTGGGTTTTAATGGGGCCCCGGGTACAAGTGGTGGAAACGGAACGAACGGTGGCGGTGGCGGTGGCAGTGGCGGATTCATGGGGGCCGGTGGCGGTGGTGGGGCTGGCGGATGTGGCGGCCAAGGGGGTCTCGGCGGCGGTCCTGGCGGATCGAGCATCGCTCTCGCGTCGGTGTCGAGCGACGTGACTGTCGAGGCGAGTGAGCTCATCGCGAAAAACGCGAAGCCAGGAGGTGCTGGGGGCGCTGGACAGGCAGGGCAGATGGGCGGATTCAGCGGCAACAAGACGGGCGGGGCGTGCGGGGGGCGGCAACGGAGCTAGTGGAGGATTGGGCGGCAACGCGGGCGGTGGTGCGGGTGGCATCGCGGCAGGCGTCGCATGGTCGAGCGGCAAAGAGCCGAAGCGGGATGCCGCCACGAAAATCACACGTCCGACGTCCACGGCTCCCACCGGTGGCGAGGGAGGCGGCGTTGGCGCGACGAAGGGGATTGACGGCATTCACGCCGATGCGTTTGAAGTGAAGTGACTGGCACGGTGCGATTGTGGTGTCGGTGGCCAGTTGAGCGTTTGGAGTTTCGACGATAGACGGACTGGCGCAAAACGAGTTCGAAGTACCGTAAGGGATGCGCTCGATTTTCGGCCGATCTCACATCGATACAAGTTGGGGCGCACCATTCTCCCGAAGTGCCTCAGATAGCGTGGGCCCTCCGTTTCCGCTGAGACGAAGCGGGCCCGCGAGGGCCCGCGGAGCCGCTTAGGCAAGCGCGTCCCTCAGCGTTGCAAGCACTTCGTGAAGCCGGCGTTCGACGCGCCACGCCTTCACGCGAAGGGTGCGCACTCCGTGCATGGCGAGGTACTTGTCCCGCATGGCATCGTAGGCCTCCCGCCCGCGATGCGCCCCGCCATCCACTTCAATCGCGAGCCTCGCTTCGGGGACATAGAAGTCAACGATGGTGTTCGCGAGAACCACTTGGCGCCGAACCTTGACGCCAAGCTGCCGTTTGCGGAGTGCCTCCCAAAGGATGCGCTCCGAGGGAGTGGGATGGCGCCGCGAGTGCTGCGCGCAGGGCGTGAGGAAAGTGCGTTCATGACGAAGAGTGGGAAACAGAAAGCGCATCTGGACCTCCGAGCCGGCGAGTGGGCCGGCTTCGAGCCAACCGGCGCAGGCTCCGTGACAGCGGCGCGTGCCGTATCGCGACCGCCACGGTGCCGCTGGCGCGGAGCGTGCGCCACAGCTCGACGCCGGCCTACTCGCCGGCTCGGAGGCCAAGGGCTTCGGTTGGTCACGAGGTCAGCGACGGCCTGAGCGTGGTGCCGCGGGCGTGGTGCCGCGGGCTTCGGTTGGGGAAGCCCGTGTAGCGAGTTTGGATAGGTGGCCCTGGATGACGACGGGACCAATGATTTGGCGCGGGACAGGTTTTGGACGGACTGCACATGACGAAACGAATGGCTCCTACGCGGAGTGCAATTGGGACGTGGCCCGCTTGATCTCCCGAAGGTCTCGAGTGTGTCGCAGGCTCTCCGTCTCCCCCTGAGCGGGCGGCTTTGCGCCCGCGATTTGGGGGAGACCGGCCTTGGAAAGACCGAACACCGTGGACTACTTGGCTATCGCGGGAAAGCTCGAGTGCCTTGAGATTTTGTGGTCGGTCTTTCCAAGGACGAGTGGGGGCATCGCTCCTACTTCTCGCTCCTCTTCTCGCTCCTCACTCGTAAGCACGCTCAGCGAAGGACGCCGGTCACCCCAAGCCACTCGAGGCGCGCCTGGCGAACGGCATCTTCCGAGAGCGCGAGCTGGCTCTCCGCGTCGCGCGCACGGCGATCGGCGTCCAGGAGCTCGAGGTTGGTCGATGCGCCTTGCGTGTAGGCGACTTGGGCGAGGCCCGCGGCCTCTCGGGCCAGGGAGGCCGAGGTCCGCGCACGCTCGACCACTTTCGAGGCTTCCTCGATGGCCGTCTCGGCGACGCGCACCTCCGACCTGGCGCGACGAAGCGCATCGTCGTAGCGGGCGCGGGCCTGGGCGAGCGCGGCCTTTCGCTCGCGATCTTGACCGTAGCGAAGACCACCGTCGAAGAACGGCACCGAGAGGGCAAGCTGGGCCTGCCAACCCGTCTCGGGGAGCGTGATGGTGGCCGGGTTTTGGTAGAACGGCTGGAAGCTTCCCGTGAGCGTCGGGATGTAGTCGCGAATGGCATCCCGCGAGGCGCGCTCTTTCGCTTGGACGTCCCGCGCTTGGGCGCGAAGATCGGGACGGTCGCGGAGATCTTCGGCGCGGGCCACTTCGAGCGCGGGCTCCTCGGCGGCATCCACCGGATGATCCACGCCGAGGGTCGTCCCGAGGGCCTCTTCGCTCCGGACCAGCGCGAGCCTCGACTGGGCGAGCTGGCCTTCGGTGGCTTCGACTTCTTGGGAAGCACGCACCACGTCGAGACGCGTTCCGACGCCGCCCTTTTCGCGCGCTTCGGCAAACCCGAGGTGTTGCTTGGCGACGTCGCGCCCGCGCTCGGCCACGGTGAGGGCCTTCTTTTGGAGGAGCACGGCGAGGTACGCGCGTCCCGCGGCCACCACCACGTCACGCTCTTGCGCGCGCTTCTGTGCGCCGACCACGTCTGCCGCGTCTTCGGCACGTTTCCACGCGCCCCAACGCGATGCTGCGACGAGCGGCACGGTCACGTTGAGGTTCAACCCGAGAGAGTCGGCCCCTTGCACGATACGACCCGCCACGAGCCGATCTCCATCCAGGCGCGTGTACGTTCCATTTCCCGTGAGCGTCGGAAACGACGCCGCGCGGGCCTGCCGAACGAGGGCCTCGGCGCGTGCCACGTCGGCCTCAGCGAGCGCCACGTTCACGTTGCGCGTTCGCGCGAGGGCGAGCGCTTTGGCGAACGACACGGACTCGCGTCCCTCGGCGCTGGCCGCGACCGGAAAGAGGGATGCGATGCACACGACCGCGAAGGCCATGGGGTTCTTCATTTGGCTCTCTTCGCTTTCGGTGCGGTTCGCTTCGCCACGGCCACGCCCGAGCCTGGCGCCCTTCGCAGGCCGCCAAGGACGCTGGCGACCACGCTCTTCGCAAGCTTCGCATCGAGCGGCGCGTGCCTCACCAAGAGGCGCAGCCATATCGGGCCGTACAAAAGATCCAGCGCCGTCTCGATGTCGGTGTGCGCGGGAAGCTCGCCGCGGCGAACCGCGCCCTCGAGCAGCTCGGCCACGCGAGCCCTGCGCACATCGAAGTAACTCTTACGAAATTCGTCCAAAAGCTCCGCATCGCCCTGGGCGTCGGCGATGAGCCCCGCGAACACCGCCCCGAGTCCTGTGCGGCCATCGCGCGACGCTTCACGAAGCGCCGTGGTCGTCTCGATCATCAGGCTCTCGAGGTCTCGCTCGAGGTGTCCGGTGTCGGTGATCCGAATCGCGACTCCGATCCTCTCGCGGTAGGCCTCCATCACGAGCCGCGCGCGCGAAGGCCACCACTTGTAGAGGGTTTGTTTCGCGACGTTGGCGCGCTTGGCGATGCTCTCCATCGTGACCTCCGAGTACCGGACCTCGTCGAGGAGATCGGCGGTCGCGCGGAGCACGGCGTCGTGGCAGGCGACGCTTCGTGGACGCCCTGGGCTTCGCGCCGCTTTTGAGCGCGTCGGCGACGCCACGGTCGGGCCACGACCGACGATCACGGGGTCCCCTCGACGACGTCGATCTTGGTTCCGTCCACGAGCTCGTCCGAGGGGTTTTGCACGATGCGATCGCCTGGAGCCAGGGCCCCGCCCACGATGTCGAGCTCCTTCCCTTGGTCCCGGAGGATCTCGATGGTCACGAGCTTGACGTGATCGCCCTCCACCTTCGCGACCAACGTTCCCTCTCTTCGGACGATGAGACCGGACGACGGAATCGAGATTCCCGTGGTGGTTTTCGGTAGCGCGAGCTTCACGTACACGAACGCGTTCGGGAGAACCTCGCCCCCCGGTATTTCGATCTCGATGCGCCTCGTGCGGGTCGCCGCGTCGAGCGCAGCGCTCAGGCGAACCACTTTGCCTTTGGCCACCTTGTTCGGTGTCTGGGGCATGTAGACGGTGGCCGCCATGTCCTTCGCGACGTCTTTTGCAAACCCCTGCGGCACGTCCACCACCACGCGAAGCACGTCGATCGAGGCGATCTCGAAGAGCGGAACGCCCGCTGCGCCCGTCGGCCCCACGAGCGAGCCCGGATCGACATTGCGCCGCAGCACGGTGCCATCGAACGGCGCGGTCACGCGCTGGTACGCGCGCATCGCCCGCACGCGCTCCACGTCGGCTTGACGGATCTTCAACGTGGCCGTCGCGCTATTGGCGAGGGCGCGCGAGTCCTCGGCCTGTTGCTTCGAGACGACACCTTGTTTGGCGAGCTCGGCGTTGCGCTCGGCCGTTCCCATGGCGATGCCGATGTTCGCCTGCGATTCGCCCACGCGCGCCTCGGCGAGCGCGAGCTCCTGATCGGTTTCGCGCGAGTCGACGTCCGCGAGAAGCTGTCCGACCTTCACCAGATCGCCCACGTCGACGTGGTTTTTGCGCAAAAATCCGGTCGTTTTTGCGTAGAGCTGCGTCGAGCGGAGGGGGGCCGACGTCGCCGGAAGCTTCAGCTCGGCGACGGGACTTCCGCCCTTCACGGCCACGGCGCGGACCTTTCGCGGGGCCTCGGCCGCGGCCTGCGCCTTCGCCAGCGCCGCACGCTGCGCGAGCCGAGGACCTACACCGAGCGACACGAGCCCGACGACGGCGAGGCCCATCACGACGATGGCAAACGCAGGACGCGCTCGCGAGGCTTCGTCGCGCACACCGGCATCCTTCGACGCGCCAGGCGCTGGCATAGGGGGCAATTCGCTCGGAGATTCGGACGGGGTCATTCGGCGGGCTCCGGGAGGGGCGCAGCGGGGGAAGGCAGCCGGTCGGCGAGGTCGGGATCGACCGCCTTCTGGACGTCATTTTTGGCGAGGACCCCGTACACCACGGGCACGAAGAGCAACGTGGCGAGGGTCGCGCCAACGAGACCACCGAGCACGGCACGTCCGAGGGCTGCGTTCTGCTCGCCACCTTCCCCGAACCCGAACGACATCGGCAGCATGCCGGCCATCATCGCGAGCGCCGTCATGACGACCGGCCGCAGACGCACGCGGCCGGCCTCGAGGGCGGCTTCGCGCGACGACAGGCCATGAGCGCGCTGCTCTTTGGCGAACGTGATGACCAGGATCGAGTTGGCCGTGGCGACGCCGACGCTCGTGATGGCGCCCATGAGCGACGGAATGCTGAACGTGGTGCCCGTGGCAAAGAGCGCGAGAATGAGGCCCACTCCGGCGCCCGGAAGCGCCATCAAGATGATGAACGGGTGCTTCCACGATTGGAAGTTCATCACCATGAGCCCGTAGACCAAGACGGACGCGAGCAAGAGCCCGAGGGCGAGACTGGCGAAGCCCTCTTTCATGCTGTCGGCCTGTCCACGCACCAAGATGGTCGTCCCGGGCGGGAGCTTCTCCGAGTGCTTCGCGACGAGCTTGTCGACCCCCGAAGAGAGCGTTCCAAGATCGGCATTCGCCACGTCCGCGCGCACGTCGAACGTGGGCTGCACGTTCGTGTGCGTCACGAAGACCGGGGTGGTCTTGCGCGAAAGAGTGGCCAAATCTCCAAGACTCTGAGGGCCTTTCGACGACGCGAACGACAGGCTCGCGATGTCGTCGATCGAGGCGATCTTGTGCTGCGGGACCTGGATGGCCACGAGGTACGCGTTGCCGCTGACGGGGTCCGTCCAGAACGTGGGATTCACTTGCGAGCTCGTCGAGACCACGAGCAAGAGGTTCTGCGCGACGTCGCGCTCCGTAAGCCCCACTTCCGCGCTGCGAATGCGATCGACGTCGACGTGAAGCCGCGGCGTCGACACGACTTGGTGCAGGTGCACGTCGACGGCGCCCGGAAGACGCCGCAGATCGGTCTCGATGGCCTTGGCGATCTTGTACGTCTCGTCCGGCTTCGGACCCGACACCTGCACGTCGACCGGCGAAGGCAGACCGAAGTTCAAGATCTGCGTGACGACGTCGGCGGGCTGGAAATAGAAGGTGAGCTCGGGGAAGCGCTGCGGCAAATCCTCCCGCAAGAGGCGCACGGTGTCGGCCGTGGTGCGGCTTCGCTTGCGAGCGAGCGTCAGAAGCACTTCGCCGTCGGCGGACGACACGGTGCTCGAGTCGGTGATCGCGAGGTTGTACCCGGAGGGCATCCCGAGCTGGTCCAAAATGGAGACACGCTCCTCGGCGGGAACGAGCTCGCGAATGCGTCCCTCCACCCGCGAGAACCAGCGCTCGGTCTCCTCGAGGCGCGTGCCCGGAGGCGCCGTCACGTGGAGGCGCACCTGCCCGCTGTCGACCTTCGGAAAGAAGTCGCGGCCCACGAACGGAACCAGCGCCACGGCCACGCCGACCGACAAGAGGAAGATGGCGAGGGTGGTCTTGGGAGACAGGATGGCCTTCGCCAAGAGCCGCACGTACGACGCGCGAAAGGCCTCGAAGGCGCGCTCGAAGCGGGCGTGCAACCGCCCGAAGAACCCCAAGGGTTTCGTGCTCTTGTGTCCATCGAGCTCTCCCTTCAGGAGGTAAGCCACGAGCGTCGGAATGAGCGTCCGCGAGAGCACGTACGAGGCCATGACCGAGAAGCCGACGGCCATGCCCATCGGCAAGAAGATCGATTTCGCCGGGCCTTCGAGGAACACGACCGACACGAACACGATCGCGATGGAGCTCGACGCCACGAACGCGGGCACGGCGATTTGTTCGGCTCCGTCGAGGATGGCGCGCGTGAGGGTTTTCCCCTGGGCGAGGTTGCGGTGGATGTTCTCGATCTCGACCGTCGCATCGTCGACCAAGATGCCGACCGCGAGCGACAGGCCGCCGAGGGTGCTCACGTTGATGGTGGCGCCGAGGGCGCGCATCCCGAGCAGCGCCGCCACGACCGACAGTGGGATCGAGACCGCCACGACGAGGGTGCTTCGGAGGCTCCCGAGAAAGACGAGAATGGTGGCCGCCGTGAGCAGCGCCGCGATTCCGCCTTCGATGAGGAGCCCGTCGATGGCGTGGGTCACGAAGGTCGACTGATCCGAGAGCAGGTCCACCTCGAGCCCCGGCGGCGCGGACGCCCGAATGGTGGGCATCATGGCCTTCACGCGATTCGCGACGTCCACGGTCGAAGCCGAGCCGGTCTTCATGACCGACAGCACGACCGAGCGCTTTCCGTCCCGACGCGCGAGGTTCCCTTGTACGGCGAACCCGTCGTGGACGAGGGCCACGTCGCGCAGGAAAATCACTTTCCCGTCGGCCTTGCGAATGGGCAAATCGTTCAGCGCCGAGACGAGCTCCGGGCTCGAGTTCAGGCTCACGCGTAGCTCGCGGTCGTCGATCTTGGCCACGCCCGTGGGCAACGTGAGGTTCTGCGCCGACACCGCCGCGCTGATGTCGTTCGGGGAGAGCCCTTGCGAACGAAGCGCGCCGAGATCGAGGTCCACCGAAATTTGGCGCGCCCGACCCCCGGACGGAAGCGGGAACAGCGTCCCGCGAATGACGCTCAGCATCGTGCGCACGCGCTGGTTCACGTGATCGAAAATCTCGGCCTCGGTCAGCGTGTCGCTGCTGAACGCGAGCTGCAGGATGGGCACGCTCGACGCCGAATACTGCAAAATGATGGGCGGTACGGTGTTCGGCGGCATGCGCCGCACGATGGTCTGCGACGCGGCGGTCACCTGCGCCATCGCGATGGGCACGTTCGCGCCCGGCTGCATGGTGAGGCGAATGACCGACACGCCGTCGTAGCTGTCCGACTGGATCGACTTCACGTCGGCGACGTTTCCCGCGAGCGAATACTCGGAAAACTGCGTGATTTGCCGCTCCATCTGCTTGGCGGGCAGTCCGCCATAGGTCCACACCACGGAGATGACGGTCTGATCCACCTCCGGCAAGATGTCGGTCGGCGTGCGCCGAACGACGTAGATGCCCGAGAGCAGGAGCAAGAGCGCCATCACCACGAAGGTGTACGGACGACGTAGCGCGAGACGAACGAGCCACACGGAGGGGACCGAGCTTCCTTTCGACGCG
>JAYUKI010001015.1:0-9816 GCA_043764595.1 Myxococcales bacterium
GCTCGTCCGTGGGCTGCAGGCCACGCATGGAGAGAAAGCTCACGAGCGCTTGCTTCGATTGGAGGTGCGGGTCCTCGTCTCGCTCCTCCTCGGCGACCGCAGCCATAGGGCCTTTGGGCAGTTTGCCCAGCAGTGCTCGGACCTGCTGGTGCCAGCCACTCTCGGGCCCGTGGTCAGCCCACAGCGCGGCGAGCTCGGAGTTAGGCGCGACAACGCGGTCCACGGCGCGGCGTGCAAGCGCAAGGTCATCGGCGCCGACCACCCAAGCGACCTGGTCGAGCCAGCCGAGAGCGCGCGCGGGCAGGTGTTCCTTTCCGTGACCGCTGGCCGCCGCGACCAACTCGGCCGCGGCGATGGCGGACGCGCCGTCGTCAACGTCCAGATAGCCGTCGTCCGGAGTCCGCGCAGCCCGCCTGAGGGCGTCACGCACTGCCTCGACGCCCCGAGACTCAACCTCGGAGAGCCAATCAAGCGCAGCGTCGTTCTGAAACGTTCCTTCGCCCCAGACACCCATTTGGGTCTCTCCTTCTCGACGCGCTGTAGGGATGCTCGCCGTCACGCGGACTGTATGCTGGCGGGATGGTCGCCTGTGGCGGGACTGGTCTGCAACGCTTGTCTGGCCAACGTTCGCGCGTTGAGGCGCGCCACGAGGGAGGGCTGGCCAGACGCGGACGACACCGGGCTCGCTGGCGGCCGCGGCGACGATGCTGATCAAGAGATCGTAGCCGAGCGGCGAGGTCGGAGGTGTTGGGAGGCATGGCGCTGAAGGCCCGGCTCGCCGCTGGCTTGAGGCGAGCGAGGTCGTGTCAGTCTTGACCGGGGCGAGCGCGCCCCGAAGCTCGGGACGTCAGGAGCTGGATTGCGGGGCGGACTGGGGCTAGCGTTAGGGTGTGATGATCATCGACTGGAACGGCGCCGATATATTCCTCCGGAGCTGCGGGGACTGCCCGCTGGGAAGTACGTGATTGAGCGAGCGGATGAGGCGCTCACGGCGGAGGAAGAGGAGGGGCTGATCGCGGCGCTTGAGTCGGTCCGCGCTGGAGGGGGCGTGGAGCACGAGGTGGTTCGCGAACGACTTCTCGGTCGGGCCCGCCGTTGAGGGTCTGGTCGCCGGAAGAGATCGCGGACATGGAGACGGCGATTGGGTACTTGGTCGAGCGGAATCCCTAGGCGGCACAGCGACTTGCAAGAGGAATTGTCGCGGTAGCGGAGCAGCTTGCGAGCGATCCCGTGGAAGGTCCGGAGCACGTGCTGAGGAACGGCGAGCGCGTCCGAGGCTGGCCGCACCGACCGTTCCGGATATACTATCAGCGGAGATCGGATGCGCTCGTGATCTTGCGGGTGTACCACCAGCGGAGAATGCCAATTGTCTGGTGAATGGTGAGTCCTCTCGAGACCAACTTCTCTCGACTGGAGGCAAAGGTCATGAAGAAGTGCAAGGTGTGCTCCGTCGAGATGACCTCTTCCCGCGAGGCATACCGCTACAACGAGTCTGGGCTTCCGAACGTCATCCTGAAGGACGTGGAAGTCCGTCGGTGCCCCAACTGCGGGACACAAGAGGTCCCTCTTCCTCGCGTCGAAGAGCTCCACCGGGCCATCGCGATGGCGCTTGTCCACAAGCCCGCCCGGTTCCTCGGGGCCGAGGTTCGGTACCTTCGGAAGTACATGGGTTGGTCTGGGGTGGACTTCGCGTCTCGTATGGGGGTGACCCCGAGACCGTCTCCCGCTGGGAGAACGAGAAGGAAGCCATCAGCACCACCTCGGACCGCCTTCTGCGCCTCATCGTGGCTCGGGGCTGGCCGGTCGAGGACGACTCGGTGGATGACCTCGTGAAGATCGACGACCGTCGAGATCCTCCCCCCGTTCACGTGGAGCTCCGAGTGCGGAATCACCATTGGCAACCCGCCGCTGCTTAGGTTCGATTCACGCGTCGTGAAGAGCGGCCCGGAAGCGGCCGGCCCTCTTGACGCCATGTAGCCGCGGGGCTACGGTATGTGGTGTTCGAGATCCGGAAGACCGAGGCGTTTGCCGTATGGCTCGACGGCCTCGACGACGTACGTGCACGAGCGCGAGTGCTGGTTCGGATCGAACGTTTGGCCGCCGGAAACCCGGGCGACGTCAAACCCGTTGGGGAAGGAGTCTCGGAGCTGCGCATCGACTACGGCCCAGGCTACCGAGTGTACTTCACGAAAGTGGGCCGGAAAATCGTCGTTCTTTTGGGCGGTGGGTCGAAAAAGACACAAGACGCGGACATCAGGGCCGCAATCAAGCTGGCTGAAGGCTTGTAGGAGTCGAAGATGAAGAAGATCAAGACGACTCGATTCGACGTGGCGGAGCATCTGAGGACCCCTGAGGAGATGGCTGCTTACCTCGAGGCTTCCCTGGCGGAGGCGAACGGAGATGCGGCATTTGTCGCGAAAGCTCTCGGCGACATCGCCCGTGCGAAGGGTATGGCGCAGGTGGCGCGCGATGCGGGCCTTTCCCGCGAGAGCCTCTACAAGGCGCTATCCGGCGATCGCAGCCCGGATTTCGCCACGATTCTGAGGGTGGTCAGCGCGCTTGGGCTGAGTCTCCATGCGTCTGCTGAAGGCGCCTGACAATAGAAGTGTGGACGCGAGTGATCACCGGCGGCGGCCACGGATGCCGTGTCCAGGGTGGGAGCTGAAATGGGAAAGCTGACGACTGCCGCCTCGCGTCTCGCCGCCGGTGCCACACTGCCCACGCTCGACGCCAAGTACGCGCGCGCGGTGGCCGAGTCGGCCGAGTCGCCGCCGCGCTTCGACGACGCCATGGCCCGCATCGACGCCGGGCACGTGGACGTCAACGCGTACTACGAGCACCCGGTGCGCAAGGGCGTCGGGACGCCGCTCGTCTTCGCGGTGATCGAGGACGAGCTCGCGTACGTGGCGGAGCTGCTCGCGCGAGGGGCCGACCCCGACCGCACCCTCGCCGTCGACGAAGGACCGTTCTACGCGCCGGCCATCTTCTACGTGCGGTCCGCCGAGGCGTTCGAGCTCTTGGTGAAGGGAGGAGCGCGACTCGATGCCGCGTCGCAGGGAGCCGAGAGCTTCCTGCACCACTGCATCCGAATGTCGCGCACGTCGCGCCATCCCCTCTGGCTTCGCCTGGCCCAGGCGGCGGTCGCGCACGGCTCGAGCACGGCCCAGGCCGATGCCGGCGGTCGCGACGCCGCGGCGTTCGCCCTCTCGATGGGCGCGTCGATCTTCAAGCTCTACGCGCAGGTGCTCGGCGTGCCCGCTCCTGCGGCGGTGCAGAAGAAGTCGCCGCCTGACAAGCCGGCCGCGAGCGCGCCGGTCAAGAAGGCCGATTCGAAGAAGAGCGCCGCGAAGAAGTCGCCACCCGCCTCCCCCGTCAAGAAGTCGGTCAAGAAGGTCGGCGTGAAGGCGCGCTGAGCCGTGGGCGTCGGCGTCGGCGCTCGGCTCGGTGGGCGCCCCGTCAGGAGAGTTGCCGCCTCGCCCGCGAGACCGAAGGGGCGAGCTGCGGTGGGATCGTGGTCGAGTACGGCCAGGCGTCCCGGAGGCGGATGGCGCAGAGGCGGCCGGCGTCGTCGGTCTCGGGGTGGACGCTGCGGATGGGCCTCGGAGTCGAGGATTAGCGCTTGGGCCATGCCTTGCGAGCCTGAGCAAGTGCGGAGGGAGAGATCGGGCCATGTTCGCGGTCGTCCAAAAGGGAGGAGAGCTGCTCGTGCCGTGGCGGCGTCAGCCCAGGAGCACGAACCCGTGTTCGGCGAAGCGAGTAAGGGCGGCATCCAGCTCTGGCCACTTCGCATGGTAGGAATGCCCCATGTTGCCTCCGTTCGACGTCGGAATCCGCGAGGGGCGCCTTGGGCGCTATTCAGAGGCGCGCCGCGCTTTTGAAGACGCCGCAAGGGGGGGCGAAGCACGTGCATTCCTCTGCCTTGGACAACTGGCAAGCAACGGTAACGGGGAGCCGGAGAACCCGGCACGAGCCGCCGAGCTCTATCGACGCGGCGCCGACGGAGGTTGCGCCGGTGCCGCGTACAGTCTGGCCGCACTCTACGCGCTCGGCCGTGGAGTACCCCACGATCCGCACGAGGCCTTGCGATGGTATCGGCGAGCCGCGGATCTTGGGGATCAGGATGGTTCGTTCAAAGTGGGCACGATGCTCGCGCTCGGCGAAGTTGGACCGCCCGGGCCGGAGCAGTTTGCGGAGGCCGAACGGCGTTGGCGAGCGTGCGCTGACGCCGGCCACGTGCCCTCCATGCTTTTCCTTGGGAATCTGAACAATGGTCTCGGTCCGGAGGGATCTCCATCGAAGGCCGCGTACTGGTACCTCGAAGTCTGTGGCCACAGCGGAGCCGAGCCCCGCGCCGTGGCCGAAGCACGTGCGGCTGTCG
This sequence comes from Myxococcales bacterium, assembly GCA_043764595.1. Lineage (GTDB taxonomy): Bacteria > Myxococcota_A > Polyangia > Polyangiales > Polyangiaceae > JAAFHV01. Next base: position 4,379 of record JAYUKI010001015.1, read on the forward strand.
AGGAACTGACCTCGCTGCTCGTTCTGGGGGCATACACCGGCGATGCGGATGCCGCGTTTGCGCTCGGCGGCTGGCACATGACCTGCGAAGTGGACCCGTCGAAAGCGGCGGGCTGGTTCGAGCAGGGCGCCGCCAAGGGACACGCCGGTGCGCAAAGGAGCCTCGCCTACCTCCTTCTTGAGGGACGCGGCGTCGCAGAAAACAAGCCGCGCGCGATCGAACTATTCGAGGCTGCTGCACGCGCCGGGGATCGCTTTGCGCAGTTCAATCTCGGCTCGCTCTACGCGCTCGGTGAGTTTCTGCCCAAGGATTCCGAGAAAGCTGTCGCATATCTTACTGCCGCCGCGGAGCAAGGGCTCTTGGAGGCAATGGCACGACTCGGAGACCAGCTTGGTCGTCTGGATCGCGAAGAAGAGGCGCGTGGGTGGTACGTCAGGGCTGCCGAGCGCGGGCATGCCGGCGCCATGAAGGCGGCGGCTGACTGGTATCGCGATGGTCTTGGCGGTCCTCGTGATCTCGTACAAGCCGTCCGCTGGTATTGGGCGATGCTCTCCGTCGGAAACGGTGACGGGATCCACGAGGTCCATCAACTTGCAGAACAGATGACCGACAACGAGTTGCGTGAAGCTGCGCGCCTCTCAGGCGACCCGGTGCACGCCGAGGCGCTACTCGTCTCATCCGGGCGAAGTAGCTGAGCTCGGGGCTCGAAAGCGCGCCCAGATCTTGGGAAAGCCAGGTTCGCCTTTGGCGCCGGCGACGCGGAGCTGCCGGCCCACGCGGGGCGCGCTTCACGCGACCGTCGTCGAAGGTCGACCCGCTGCCCGACGACTACGCCGCGACCGCCTCAACCGCCGGGCTTTCCCACAGTGTGCCGTCGCTGCGCACGCGCGTGGCGGCTCACGTACCTAAGGCGCTCTTCGACCGTCGGATAGCGGCGCGTGAACCACGCGATGAGCTCGCGCGCAGTCTCCTGCTCGCGTTCGTCAGCCAGAGTCGCCGCGAGGTACGCCTCGAACGCCTCGAGGGACAGTGGTTGTTCGTAGACCTCGTAGGCGAGCTCTGCGGCGGTCTTCGGCGCGCTCATGGATTCACCTTGCGAAGGGCTTCGAGGAACTGAATATCGAGGACGTCTTTCGGGCGCAACGCCCAGCGCTTGGTGGCGATGAGGTCGTCGACGCAGGGAACATCTACGGTTGCGCCGTACGCCGGCAGTGACACGCGGCGCGCGTAGGCGTCGTCGAAGCGAAGCGTGTGGCCGTCCTTGCTCGACTGCGACCGAGCCATCATGACGTCGACGTGCTCTGGGCCCTCGAGGACATAACGGCCGCGTTGTCGTGCCCCTTCAGGCAATTGAGTGGGTTCGAGCTCGAACGGTTGAGCGACCGCGTTGAGCTTCTCGACGTCGTCGAAGGCGACCCAAAGGGCGTAGTCGCTCGTCATGACCGGCGCGCCGAGCGCGACGAGTGCCCGACGCCCGATGAGCAAGTAGCGGACGCCAGCCACCGCGAGACCGCGAAAGAATGCCGCTTCATCGAGCTCGTCCGCCTGCACATGGGAAGCGTAGCAGACGGGCGGTGACGCCATCCCCATCCGTCGCCTTCCCACGCCTGCTACCGCGCGCCGAATTCGCGAACGAGATCGCGCTGACTCAGCGCCTCGCAAGAGAATAGGCCAAGCGAGCAGCCCGGTTGGGAAGGCAGCGGAGCGGAGCGCTCTCGAACCTAAGGTCCCATGCCGCGCGAGGGCAGCTGGTCGGTCGCGTCCCCCGCGGGAGGCGAGAGGCAATGTTCGCGCGCCTGGCCCAGAGCCCAGAACCGCCATCCAGGGCTTCCCAAACGTCGCTGGAGCTTCCTTCGCGCCGCACCAAGCGGGCGCCCCGGCGCGAGCAAGCCTTTTCCCCCGCGTGTGACAGCACTCGGGCCGTCTCGCGTCGTGCCGAGGCCAGCGCCGCCCTACGGCGCTACACCGTTGGTGCCGACTTGGCCGGTCGCGCCGTGCTCACACGACGCCGTACCAATACAACGCTGGCGAACGTCGAGGGAGTAGCGGGCGACGGCTCGCGGGTCGCCACTGCTCCGAGTACGAGAGCCGCGTCGTCCCGTCCGAGAGGCGAAGCTCGGGCGCAAGGGTGCAATTGGATTGCGGGGCCCAGCTGCCCTACGTCGGTCACTCGTTTGGGGACGTTGCGCACGCCCAGCCGCTAGGTAGTCTGCGAAAATGGTTCGTTCTCGCGCTGCAGTCGCACTCTTGTTCGCGTCGTCACTCGGCGTCGCCTGCTCCTCCAACGTCGAGCCGCTTGAAGCGAGCCATGACGATTCGATGAAACAACCGGCGGATCGAACGGGCGCGGTCTTTCGCTTCGAAGAGAACCGCGGCCAGTTCCCCGACAAGATCCGCTTCGTCGCCCGCTCACAGAACGCGTGGTTCCTTTTCTCCGACGAGGGCGTGTCCGTCACGACGGTCGAGGACTGCAGCACATCCGCCAAGGTCGCCGTCCCGTTGGAGCTCGACGGCGCTCGCGCGCGTTGGACGACCCCGCGTGGTGAAGGTGACGGACCGATGCGTGCGCACTACATGCGTACGACTTCGGTCACGGAGGCACGACTCTTTCAGGAGCTCCGCTACGTAAACGTGCTTCCGGAGACCGACCTCGTCTTCCGATCGCGCGCCGACGGCGTCGCCTACGAGCTCGTGCGAAAAGACGGCGCCGCGGTGGGCCGCGTTCTGGTTCGGCCGGATGGGATGCCGAGCGCCGACTTCGCCGGCGCGACGGTGAGCCTCGGACTTGGTGACCTACCACCACCGGTCGCCGTTTCGCCGTACCGATTGCGCGCGACCTTCCTCGGCGGCACGGGCTGCGAACAACTGAAGGCGGTTGCCTTCGCGCCCGACGGTAAGATCGTCGTCGCGGGTACGACCTGGGGTCCCGGGTTTCCCACGATGGCTGGCGCCTACGACAGCGTCGCCACGTCGAGTGAGACCTACGTCGCGCGTTTCTCGGCGGATCTAACCACGCTGGAAGCGGTCACGTTCCTTGGCGAAGCGGGCCTTCCCTCAGGCGTTGCCGTCGACGCCCAAGGCGACGTCTACGTCGCTTCATCCACGTCCGTGGCCAACCTGACGACCACCGTAGGCGCCGCGCAGCGCACGAGCGGAGGGAGCTCCGACGTCTACATCGCGAAGCTCTCGGGCGACCTTCGCTCCCTGCGTTACGCCACGTACCTGGGAGGCTCCGACGGCGATATGGTCGAAGGCCTCGCGCTCGACCCGTTCCGCCGCGAGGTCTACGTCACCGGCACGACGGGGACCCACTTCCCAATCGTGGGTGGCCCTCCGGTTTTGCAGCGTGGCCCACGTGGCGGCACGGGCCCCGACATCTTCGTCACGAAGCTCAATGCCGCCGGATCGAGCTTCGCCTTCTCGACCACGCTCGGCGGTGGCGCCCACGACTACGCCGCGGGGATCGCGACCGACGGCGTGGGTGGTGTCTACGTCGCGGGCTCGACTTCCTCGTCCGACTTTCCCGTGCGGAATGCGGCCCAAGCAACCAAGGGGGCGAGCTACGACGCGTTCCTGCTCAAGCTCAACGACGTCGGAACAGCCATCAGCTATGCGACCTACTATGGCGGGGCTGGTGACCAATTCGCGAGGGGGGTGGCGGTCGACGATGCAGGGCAGCCAGTCGTCGTAGGCGTCACGATGCCGATGGGGAGCACCGCGCCCCAACTCCCGCTTCGAAACGCCCTTCAACCGACGTACGGAGGGGGACGCGATGATGGGTTCGTAGCGCGTTTCGTCGCGACGGGCGCGAGCCTCGACTTCGCGACGTACCTCGGGGGAAGCGGCGACGACGTCATCGACGGCGTCGCGATTGATCCTGGGGGACGCATTCACGTCGTCGGCGACACGGAATCCGACAACTTTCCAACTGTCCTGCCGCTCCGGGCAACACGGGCGGGCTACAGCGATCACTTCGTCGCCGTCCTCTCCGCCGCCGGCAATGCACTCTCGATGTCGACCTACATCGGCGGTAGTGGCTCGGAGTGGATCTATTCGGGTATCGCCGTGCGCGATGGGCGGATCGCGTTCGCGAGCTCGACGGGCTCGAGCAACTATCCAGTGGCCGCCGACGCCTTCGACACCGTGTTCAATGCCAACGGCTGCTACCCTGGCGACGGCGTCGTTGGTGCAATCGACTCCACGACCACATCGCCAATCCTGGGTGCGTCGATCCGGATGGAGGCGGCGACCTATTCGGCACCGGAGTACCTCGGCGGCGTCACCGTAGCGGTAACTCGAACGGGCTTCTTGAGTACGGCGGTGAGCGTCGATCTCATCACGCTTCCGGACACCGCGACCGCGACGACCGACTACACCCCGGTCACCACGACAATCAACTTCGCCTCCGGTCAGTCGCGCGCGACCGTGAACATCCCGCTGCGTGTCGATGGTCTCGCCGAGTGGAACGAACGCTTCTACGTGGTCCTTCGACGGCCGACGGGGGCCTCGCTCGGTGTACCGTCCTCGGCCGCCGTCACGATCGTGGACGGTGTTCCTCAATAGCGAGCACGAACGCGGCTCGTCACTTCCCTCACGAGCCCGCCCTCCAATCGCACGTGCGCCTTCGTGAGGCTCTCGTCCTTGAAGACGAACAGCTCTTCGACTGGTGAGGCTCGACCCGTTCACCGGCCGAGCGAGCGACTCCAGGACGGCGTCACACACTATGTCGACACGCTTCCACCGGATGCCACTTCCCTCGGACGTGTTGTTGGCCTCACGTGCGACGAGGTGTTCTTTGCCGGCAGCGAGAAAGTCGACGGAACGCGTTCGCCTTCCCTGTCTTATGGCCTGTCTTATGCGAGGGCGTCGAAGGGCCGGGGAACCCTCACGGCGCGCATCGCGCGGGTGTGGAGGCCGCGCGGAATAGGGCGACTCGTGCGAGGCGTTTCGTGCGAGAGACCCACGGTGCTCCCCCGCGCTCCTACCATCGCCACCATCGTCACCGTCCTCGCGTGCACCCTAGGTTGCGCTTCCCCGCGAGCGACGCCGAGCCCGAACGTGCGTCCGCACGGCGACGGCCTTCGGGTGAGCCCCCGCGATCGCCTGGAGGCGGCGCTCGAGGCGATCGCACGCGAGTCCTCCGGGACGGTGGCCGCCACGGTCGTCCATGTCGAGCGCGGTGAGAAGGTCTCGCTCCACGGTGGCGTGCGTCTTCCCATGATGAGCGTCTTCAAGCTCCCGCTCGCCGTGGTCGCGCTCGCGGCCGTCGACGAAGGGCGCCTCTCGCTCTCCTCGCCGGTCCCGCTCGACGCGCACGAGCTCCGTCGCTGGGTGAGCCCGATCGCCGAGGCGTGGGATCGTGGAGAGCGGGCGCCGACCCTCGCACGTCTCGTCGAGACCGCGGTCGAACGGAGCGACAACACCTCCGGCGACAAGCT
>JAYUKI010001016.1:0-9809 GCA_043764595.1 Myxococcales bacterium
CGTGCTCGTCGCGGAAGCGTCCTTCTTGGGATCCACGGGAAGCGAGCCGTCGTCGGAGCATCCTGCGAACGTGGAGAGGAATGGAACGGTGAGTGCGAGGATGGTTGCGGAGACGATCGAGCGGGACTTCATGAAATCACCTTTTGTAAGGGGCCGTCGGAAGACGTGCTCCTTTTCCCTCTCCAATGTGACGACCAAGATTCGTATCTACGAACTGTCGGCGACGGACCCGTGAAATTGGATGGGAGTCGAAGGTGAACGCCGTTGCGCCCAAGAGCCAATCGTTCCTCGAACCGAGAGGTCCAGGCCACGAAAACGTGTCGCTCGTGAGTCACGAATGGCGAGCCAAGGAGCAACGCGCTCCGCTTCTGCCCATTCTCGAACGAAGGACCGCGCGCTGCCGAACACACGCTCGAGCCGAATGTGACAACCCCGTGAACGCCAAGATCCGGCGAGTCGTCCAAGCGACGTTCCGAGCGACACTCCAACCCGCGCCAAAAGGCGCCGCGTCGCGCGTCCTACTTGCGGGCCGAGAGCCAGCGCGTGAACGGCGTGGAGTCGCCGGGCAACTCGAGCAGCTTCGCGGCGCCACGTCCCACGTCCCCGAGGGAGAGGTCGGTGCCGGGCCCAGCGCCTCGCTCGATCGTGGGTCCGTAGACCGCCATGAAGCCGAAGCGCGACTCGGGTGACCCACCACCGTGGTCTCGGAAGTTTTTTGCGCGTCCGTGATCCGTAACGACGATGATGGTCGTCTTCTGACCACGTTCCCCGAGCCAGCCGAGGCGTGCGCGGACGTCGCCGACGAAGGCGTCGGCTTGGGTGAGCGCGGCGGCGTAGCCTTCGTAGTTGCCTGCGTGCGCGTGCTCGTCCGTGTCTCCGAGGCCGACGAACAGGAAGTCGGGCCTCTTGGTCTCGAGCACACGGAGCGCAATCTCGGCGGTCGCGAAATCCGGGCGGTAGTCGTCGTGGCCCGCGCCTGGTCCGAGCGAGCGAGCATTCTCGACGAGGGCTTCGAGTGTGCCGTCTCCCTCGGGGTCGAGCTCTCCGTGGTGACGCCCGCACGAGCCGTCCAGCTTCTTTTCGTCCATCGCGGCTGCGAGGCAGATGCGCTCCCACGAGGTGACCACGACGGCGCGCTGGCCGCGGTCGACGAGAGCGTCCACGACGGTCGGAACCTGCGTTCGGCCGCAGTCGTTGGTCTTGCAGTGGACCGCGCGGGCGCCCGAGAACATCTCGGTGTAGCCCGGTAGGGAAACGTAGTTGGGACCGGACGCGGTCACGCGCTCGTCTCGGCCGAGGATGCGTCCCTCGACTCCCACGGCATGCAAGTTGGGCGTGAGCTCTTTGGCGGACTTGGGGAGACGCTTTCGGACGCGGCTCGCTTCTTCGCCCTCGAAGATTTCCTGGGGGCGTACGCCGTCGATGGCGATGACGATGACCGGGTACTCGGCTGGGCCGGTAGCCCGTTCGCGTGGCGCGCTTTTCGCGAACGCCGACTGCACCTCGCTCGACTTGGCGAACGCTCGCGCTCGACCTACGCCCGGGGGGACGAGGAGGGCTCCGAGGATCAGTGCGCCGAGCAAACGTTTTCTCATGTCCTCAAGGGTCAAGCGGCCAAGTGACGGACGCATTCCACCCTTGTTAGACTTTCGTCGCGCGACGGCATTCTCCCGTTCACGAACACGTGTCGATGAGGTGTCGCCCTCTCGAAAACACGGGAAATCGTGCCGTGATCAGCGTGCCAGGGTGATCTTGCCGTCGCCGTCCGCGTCGACATAAAATGGAGTCGTGAACGCGATGGCGCGAGCATCCTTTTCGTGCAAGACGCGCGGCAAAGGCGCTTTGGCTTCGACCCAAACGGCCAATGTGGCGTCGCGCGTCACGGCCCAGCTCCATTCGGCCTCGAAGCGCACGCCGTTTTTCGGTTTGGCCGTCACAGCGAAGGTCTTTTTGACCTCTCCATCGACCAAAATGGAGACTTCTTCGACCGGGATCCACGCGGGCGCCGTCACGCGAATGCGCAGCTTGGCCGACTTTGCCTTCGGTGCGACCACGCTTCCGGGCAGCGCGCCGTCGAGGGTGGCTTCGAGGTACGGGCCCGAGCTCACGACCGTGTTTCGTGCCCGAACGGCAGAAACCACGCGATCCGCGATGGGCCCTTCGCCCTTGGGGAGGAACACGTAGGTGCGCGGGTAGCCGGGCTCTTCCAGGAAGAGCTTGTGCGAGTCACTGTTTCCCGTGGCCGCGACCAGCTTGCCGCGACGCGCCAAAGCGACGATGTCTTGGAAGCCTTCGTGCACGCGCTCGGGCGATTCGAGCCAAATCCCATTGTGAGCTTCGACGGCGTCGAAGTCGTCGGCAAACTCCGCGCCGGCCGCTCCCGTCTTCGGATCGAGGGCCGTTTGGTCGAAATAGCCGATTTTCGGCGGCATTCGTGGGTGATTCACTTGCACGATGGCAGCCCCGGCGCGGCGAGCTCCCGCGAAGAGGTCTTTGGGCGCGACTCCGAAATAGGGAATCGTGTAGTCCTCGGGTGCTACGCCGGCGGGCAGGGGCGCGAGCGGAAACGCGTTGAAATGGCCATAAAGCCTCGAGCCACCCGAGGTGATCTCGTCGCCTACGGCGAGCTCTGGGAAGAGCGAATCGCGCACCGGAGCGAGCTCGGCCTTGGCCGTTCGGTAGTCGGTCACGCGGTTGTGATCCGAGGCGACGGCAAACGAGACACTCTCGCTCGCCAGGGTGACCATGCGCTCGGCGAGAGACACGGTGGAGTCCGGGCTCGGCGCCGCGTGCAAGTGAAAGTCCGCCGCAAACGCGTCTCTGGGCAGCACGTTTCGAATCTCGGAGGCGATGTCCTCCGAGTCGTCCGGGCCGAGCACGATGTGGCGCTCGTCGAGGGTGCTGCCCGGGCCTCGTGTGACGAGCACGTGGTATTTCCCGGGCCGAAGCTCGACCTCGGCGCGGCCATCGAGGGAATAGATGCTGTTTTTGGAGGAGACGCTTCGGAGCTTTCCTCCCTGGGGCACGAGATCCAAGAGCTCCGGATCCAAGGTGCCTTGTTCGCCATGGACGATGGCGTGAAACGGCGCGGCGACGTGCTCGTCCGCGTGGACCGTGAAACCGAGGCGGGCGTTCCTCGAGCATTTCGCGTGGGCGAGCTCCGGACTACCGAATGGCCCTTTGATGCACACCACCCCTTTTGCGTCGCGCAGCACGACCTCTTTGGCGAAGCCGAGAGGTAGCGGAATGGCGAGGCCTTCGGGAGGAATGGCGGTCGTCGCGAACGGATCGCCCGAGTCGTCCAGGAAAGTGACCGTACCGGACACCCCAGAAAGGCCATAGGAGCCGGAGGCTGCCGGAATGCCTGTTTTTCCGAGGGCTTTCGCGGGGCCGTCGGCGGTCACACGGACCGAGCGTGTGGCGCTAGGACCTTGGTAGACGAGCGCGACCGGAGAGGGAAACGTCTCTTTGGCGATGTGGACCAAGGTGCGAATGGCCTCGCTCGGGCCAGTTCCGGCTTGCACGGGCCGAAGGACGAGCGTGCTCTTTGGGCCGGCCAATGCGAGCGCCGCGAACGGGCGCGTGCCCTCCCAGTTGGCACCTCCGTGATCGAGCACCACGGGAGTGGGTCCTGGACCAAGATCGTCCGCGAGCTTTGCGCCTTGGGGCAACCCCTTGGAGGTCGTTACGATCCGGAGGGTCCCGTCCTTTTCGGGGCAAAACGTCGTGGAGAGGTCGACCCCGTCGACGGCGCCCGAGACCAGCACTCCCTCGCTTGCCGTGCCTTTGGCGCCTTCGCACGTCGTGCCGACGGGTTTGGCGACGAGTGGGTGCATGGCGCCATCGGGACCGCGCCACGCCGGCCTGAGCCACAAATGGGGGTCTTCGCGGTCGTCGTCCCCGAGATCTGCGTCGAGCAGGGCTCCTTGCAATGGCTTCTTGCCCAGGGCGTCCTGGCCCGTCGCGAACGTGTAGCGCAGGCTCAAAACCGTGAGCGTGACGTCGCCTTTGCGCCCATAGGCGTGGGGGGCGAGCCTGTGGGCGGAGAGCGTCGACAGGTGCCGCTCCACGGGGCCCTTTTGAATGGGCGTTTCGGTGGCGGAATGCGTCGACGGAGTGGCCTCCGGACCACAGCCTGCGACGAGAAGGACGAGAAGCGCGCGCAGGCGAGAGCGGGAAGCGGGGATCATGGGGCTTTCGGGCGAGAGACGAGAATGGCTTGGCGAATCGGGCCACGGAGAGGCATTTCCTCGAGCCCGCCCGGACCTTGATAAACGGCTCCCGTGGAGGGGCCACCGTCGAGCGAGAGCGCGTCGTGGCAGCCCTTTTCTGCGAGATAGCGGCCGAGCGCAAAGAGCGAAGGGCCGCGCTCGGCATTCTTGGCAATGACGAAGGCGACCTTGGTACCGCCTTCACGGAGGCACACGGCGGTGCGTTCGGCCCTCTTTTTGTCGTCGCTTCGGACATTCGCGTGACCGTCCACCACGAGGCGCGGGCGGCATTGCACGGCGAAGTCCGGCAGGCGCGCGCGGTCGTACGTTTCGGTCTCGAAGAGCGTCGCTTTGCCGTGATCGATCTCGAGGACGCCGCCCGAGAGCTTCGGTGCAAACGCGGACATGCGGGCTCCGCCCGTTACGGAGAGCCCGAGTGGAGCGTCGCGTTCGTCGAAAAAACCAGCGTTCGTGGCAAACACGGCCTCGGGCTTCAAAAGCGTCCGTGCGAGGTCACGCGTGGCTTGGACGTCGACGATGGAGACACGAAGGTCGGCCAAAGCGAACGAGAACCAATCGGCCTCGAAGGTCTCGTCTCCCGCGCGGGCGGACTCGTGGGTGCGATCGCTCGCGCCCGTATGGCCCGCATCGAGTCCCGCGACCGAGGCGGCCCGCGCGGGTGTGGCGTCCTTCGAGGGATCGCTCCCCACGCGGCATCCGCTCGCCAGAAGCAGCACGAAAAGTACGCCACTTCTCCATCCTGCGAGAGGCAACGAGCGTTGCCTCGTGGTGGACGGTGCGTGCGAGCCTCTCACCTAGCAGCCTGTTGAAAAACGGACCGAGTCCGTGCGTCGTCCGCGCCACAAGGGCGAGGAGTGAGCCGAGGAGCGCCTCTGATGCGCTCTAGGTGAGCAGGCACCGGAGGATCGCAACGAAGCACTTGTGGATGCGGCGGCGCTCGGACGACGGGAGTTTTTCAACGGGCCTCACTTCGGAAGCACGATGCCGTAGAGCTCCGATTTCGAGCTACGCACGAGCAGGGATTTCAGGGCATCGGCGAGCGGCCGGTCTTGATGCAGCACGAGGTAGACTTGCTCGGTGATGGGCATGTCGACGCCGAGGTTCTTTCCGAGCGCGTAGGCGGCGGCGGACGTGAGGTAGCCCTCGGCTACGCTTCGCTGCGACTTTACGTACGCGGCGGGGTTCAAGCCTTCGGCGACCTTGAGGCCGAGCGTTCGATTGCGGGAGAGGTCGCCCGTGCACGTGAGGACGAGATCGCCCATTCCGGCCATTCCCATGAACGTGAGCGGATCGGCGCCCATGGCCACGCCGAGCCGGGCCATCTCCGAGAGTCCACGGGTCATGAGCGCGGCGCGCGCGTTGAGCCCAAGACCGAGGCCGTCGCACGTGCCCGTGGCGACGGCGATGACGTTCTTTATGGCGCCACCGACCTCCACTCCAATGGGATCGAGGCTCGTGTAGATGCGAAACGTCGGCGTATGCAGGATTTCCTGGATGGCCTCGGCGCAGGCGAGATCACGCGACGCTACCACCGAGTCGGTGGGAAGCCCGGAGGCCACTTCTTTGGCGAAATTCGGGCCGGACAAAAACGCCAGTCGACTCCAATCGAGGCCTGGAATGCTCTCCATGACGACCTCGCTCATGAGCTTGAGCGAGCCCTCTTCGATGCCTTTGGTGGCCACCACCACCCGCGCGTTTTTCGGCAGGTGAGGGGCCACGCCTTTGGCGATGGCGCGGAGGTACGACGAAGGCGGAACCAGCACCACGAGCTCGGCGCCGGCGAGCGCGTCCGCGTAGTCGTGTGTGGCCCGAAGCGATGCGGGCAGCGAGATGTTCGGAAGGTACGCGCTGTTGACGTGGGTTGCGTTGATGTCCTTCGCCACGTCGGGCTCGTGCGTCCAAAGCACGACCTCGTGCTTCCAGCGCGCCGTGTGCGCGGCAATGGCCGTTCCCCAAGCACCTCCCCCAACGACGGTAATGCGGCTCACGCGGCCGAACGTACCAGAGGAGGCGGCCGTCCGGAAAACAGCCTCAGGCTCTCCCCCCTCCTTTTTTAGGATTCAAACGAGCCCAAAAATCCGCAAAAAGAGCCCGGCGGCGACGCTCGAGGCATTCGCCAGGAGGGAGAGCAGGGTGGCACGCTTCACCGAGAGCCCCATCGCCCCGAGAAAAATGGCCTCGACGCCCCACGCGAACCCCTCGGCGCAGGCGACCATGCCAAGGTACGAGACCCCCGCCTCACGAAGCCGCGGAAAGACGAACCACACGAACGGGTGCGTGAGCGCCGAAGGCACGAGCGCGGCCCACCACGGAACCTTGCCGACCCGTCCGTAGATGGGGGCTTCGACGAGCTGCGTGAGGACGAACGCCCGGAACCAAGCGGCCACGTATGCGGGATCGGAGTAGTCCAAGCGGGCGCGAGCATAGGACGCTCGGGGGAAATTTCGTCGTGTTTCGAGATGGGCTCGCTTCCCGTCGATTCCGGACGCCCGAGCGATGTTGGCCGAGTCTCAATCGCATTTGGGTTGCCACTCTCCGCAAGGGCGTGGGCGCCCGGGAGCCTTCACGAGCTCCCCAAGGGCGGCCGGATCGGCGGTGAAGCGCAACGCGAGGCTAAGGCCGGTGCATGGCGTATCGGCGCCGTCGAGGGAGGGATCCGCGGGAAGGTCGCGGGCCGTACAAAGCGTGTCGCGGAGGCCGGGAAACTGCGGATCATTGGGATCGCACAAAAACTTGCCCGGACCGAGGGACGAGGGGATGACCTCAAAGGACCTGAGAAGCTCGTCGACGCGCAGTCGCCCGGCCAGAATGCCTTCTTCCAGAGCGTAAACCCCATTGGGACGCTTCACGAGCTTTGCGGAAATAATGGCGTCGGAGAGCGGAAACACGAGCTGTCCGATTTGAATCGTCGTTCCAATGTTCGCCACCAGGACTCCACCGCTCACATACGCATTTAGGTCAAATCGGCCTCTCTCGGTATTCTTGGCGTCATCCCGCGTCCACCGGTCGGTTCCGTCGCGCTTGAGATTGGCGGGCCCAGCGTCTTGCGTTTCGTTCGTTCCGTAGCTGTCGAAAATGCCAAACTCGACCGAGCTGTCGTCGGGTTCGCCATTGTACTTTTCAATTTGGAACAGCAGGCCGTCTTGTCCGGTATCGAGCCTTGGTAGTACATTGAACTGCGTTTTGAGCGCCGTAGTCAGCGTGAGCATCAGGTCCCCGCCCGAGTTGTCGACACCTCGTGCATAGTCGCAGGTCGTCTTGGCTTTGGGAGCACACGCTCTTCTCGCCCAGCGTTCCTCGGAGACGACACATGTCCGACTCTCCGCACACGAAGGGGGGCAGGTGCACAAGCGATCGAGGTCATACCCACGGGTGTTCGGGGCGTTGGGGTTTCCTGGATCGGCGAACGAAAAAGTGGAAAGGGCGGCAACGATGGTTGTGCTTCCGCCGTCCGGACCGGTGGTCGGAGGTGGGCGGGAGGGCGGTCTTGCGCTGAGGCAGGGATCGTTCCCGGCATCTGGAGCGGTCGTGTCAGGGGTGCCCGCTTCGGTGATGGGACCGGAGCTCACGGCTGCGTCGCCCCCCGAGTAGCCGTCCAATGGATTCAGCAGGGAGCAGCTCGCAGCCACAGCGACCAATCCAACAACGAAGCCCCACCTCATTCGAACGAAGGTACAGCACTCACCTGAAGGTGCAATCTCGACGTATTCCCGGACAATGAGCCTTGAAGTGTCGTCCCGCTTGGCTGTGGACCCGTCTCGGCGCAACGCCTTAGACGAACCCGTGGATCTCGCTTACCATGGTGCCTGGCGCCAGGCAGCCGGTCGGAAAGAGAATGACGGGGAACAGTCGAACCACCAAGGCCACGGAGGCGACCATCCTTGGCCGCTACCACCTCTACGACCGCATCGCTGCGGGCGGCATGGCCTCGGTTCATCTGGGTCGACTTGCCGGGCGCGCGGGATTTTCCCGACTGGTGGCCATCAAGAAGCTCCACGAACACGTGGCGCGGGACCCGAAGTTCGTCGCGATGCTCCTCGACGAGGCGCGGCTCGTGGCGCTCGTGCGTCACCCGAATGTCGTTTCGACGCTCGAGATCGTGGAGGGCGCCGACTCGCTCGCCGTGGTGATGGAGTACATCCCGGGCGAGTCCCTCGACGGCCTGGTGGAGACTCTCGCGACGCGTGGCGAACGTGTCCCGCCGGCCATCGCTTTGGCGGTGGTGGTCCACATGCTTCACGGTCTGCACGCCGCCCACGAAGCCGTGGATGCTTCCGGCCGCAACCTCGACATCGTCCATCGCGACATTTCTCCTCAGAACGTGCTGGTCGGCATCGACGGCCTGGCGCGCGTCCTCGACTTCGGTGTCGCACGCGCAGCCACACGCCTTCAGGGAACCGAGACGGGCGAGCTCAAGGGCAAAGTGGCCTACATGTCGCCGGAGCAGCTCCAGGAGACGGGCGTCGATCGGCGGAGTGACCTCTTCGCGGCGGGTACCGTGCTGTGGGAGCTTTTGACTGGAAAGTCGCTGTTCGTCGGATCGTCGCCTATCGGGACCATCCACAACGTACTCAACATGGCAATCCTACCGCCCAGCGACGCTGGCTCCGAGTCGTCCGCGCTCGACACGGTCGTGATGAAGGCGCTCGAACGAGACCGGGACAAGCGTTTCCATACGGCAGAAGAAATGGCCGTGGCCCTCGAGGATGCCATGCCTCTCGCCAAACAGCGGGACATCGGTAAGTGGGTGTCCACCGCGGCGGAGGCCACACTTAGGTCACGGGCTGCCATTGCACGGAGAATCGAAAGCGAAGACTTGGGGGCAATGCGGTCCCCTACCGGTTCTTCCGCAGAGCTTTCTCGCGTGCTTGACGAGCTCGAGAATCGCGGGATGGACGTTCGCTCCACGCTGGTCGATGGTCGACCCGTGGTGGACACCTACGTCGATTCCGACGTTACCGAGCGTGACGCGTTTGCCGGACCGGAAGATACGAGCTGGCACTCGGTTGTGTCGAGGCCAGTCGTATCCACCGAGCGAATGATCGGCCTATCCTACAGTACCACGCCTGTCCACGCGGACGTGAAGGCTTCTCGTCCGGATCCAGCCCCCGTGCCGTCCGTCTCGCCACGTTTGGCGCCAAACCGTCCAGAGGACCGAGCCCGTCCGGAGGACCGAACCCGTCCGGAGGACCGAACCCGTCCCGCGTGGGGCGTCGAGGCCATTTTTCTCGCGGCGATGGGGCTTTCGGTCAAGCGGGCCACCCTGCTCTCCCTCCTGGCGAATGCGTCGAGCGTGGCCGCCGGTCTCTTTTTGCGGATGTTTGGGCTCGTTTGACTCCTAAAAAAGGAGGGCCAGCCTGAGCTGTTTTCCCGACGGCGGCCTCCTCTGGTACGTTCGCCCCCGTGAGCCGCATTACTGTCGTTGGGGGAGGTGCTTGGGGAACGGCCATTGCCGCGCATACGGCGCGCTGGAAGCACGAGGTCGTGCTGTGGACGCACGAGCCCGAGGTGGCAAAGGACATCAACGAAGCCCACGTCAACAGCACGTACCTTCCGAACATCGCGCTGCCCGCATCG
>JAYUKI010001017.1:0-2868 GCA_043764595.1 Myxococcales bacterium
GTCGGGTGCTCGTCCCGGCGGACAATACGGCGGATATCCCCACGGACGTCGCCATCGAGGTGGTCGCCCTCCACGACGTCGCCGAAGCCATCGATGCCGCGTTTGGAGGGGGAGCGAAGAAGCCGCGCACGGTGAAGCGGGTGGCTCGAGCTCGGAAGCGGTGACCGGGAACGGGAGGCTTGAGCAGGTTTCTTTTCGGCTCTTGGTTGCCGGGACTATCGAGAGCCCATCGTCGGGGACCACATCACGGGAAAGAGCGGCCCCGACCCCAGACGTACGGGTGCTCGACGGAAGTCGGCGCCCGCTCACCGCGACCAAGCACAACGCCGATCGAAGCGACAATGCCTCGTCTTCGACCCACTCGTCGTCTCGGCCCCGAAGGACGGGCGGCTCTTGTTCGAGCTTTCCGAAATGGATTGATACTCGGATGAGACCAAAGGCGCCAACCGAGCCCCCGGAGGGAGTTCCCGAGGGGCCCAGAGCTTGGAGTGTTGACACGGTTCTTTAAACAGGTATGTATTGCTCCGGTTTCGAGAGGAGAACGACGATGAGCACTCTGTACGAACGAATCGGTGGCGAACCAGCTGTGAGCGTGGCCGTGGAAATCTTCTATCGCAAAGTGCTCGGCGATTCGCGGATCGAACACTTCTTCGATGCGGTCGACATGCAGGCCCAAGCCGCCAAACAGAAGGCCTTTTTGACCATGGTCTTCGGCGGTCCGAATCACTACACCGGGGTCGACATGCGGCGCGCGCACGCGCCTCTTGTCGCACGCGGGCTGAACGACACCCACTTCGACGCGGTGGTCGAGAACCTCGCGGCCACGTTGAGGGAGCTCAAGGTCGACGAAGCGTCGATTGTGGAGGTAGCCGGCATCGCCGAGAGCGTTCGAAAAGACGTGCTCGGCCGCTGAGCGCCGGCCTGCGAGAAACCCAAGTACGATGGCAACGCTTACCTGGCGCGGACGCACGTTGGAATGCGGGGATGGAACCGTCCTCGATGCATTGGCTCGCGATGGCATCCACGTGCCGTCGTCGTGCCGTGTCGGGGCGTGCCAGTCGTGCCTCGTTCGAGCGGTGTCTGGCGCCCTCCCGCGGGAGGCCCAAAAGGGCCTCGGCGCGGCGCTCGCCTCGCAGGGGTACTTCCTTGCGTGTCAGGCTCGATTGACTGGAGACCTCGTCGCGGCTCCTGCCGACGACCTTCCGAGGGTGCCTGTCCGAGTGACGGTGATCGAGCGCCTCACGAGCGATATCGCGCGCATTCATCTCGTGGCGGACGAGCCTTTTGTTTGGCGTGCCGGGCAGTTCGTTCATCTCGAGCGGGCCGACGGGCTCACTCGGCCGTACTCGGTGGCGAGTGCAACGGGTGACGGCTCGATCGAGTTGCACGTGAAGCGCCTCGCCGAAGGCGCGATGAGCCGGTACCTGTTCGACGACATCGTGGTTGGTACGCAGCTCCAAGTGAGGGGCCCGTCGGGCGAGTGCGTGTACCAACCATCGAGTCGCAACGCGCCCCTCGTCTTGGCGGGCACCGGAACGGGCCTCGCGCCCCTTCTCGGAGTGCTTCGCGACGCTCTGGCCGCGGGGCATTCGGGGCCCATCGAAATTCACCACGGCGCATTGGTGGAGAGTGGTCTCTACGCCGACTCGCTCCTCGCCGAGCTTGCGGACCAGTACACCGGCTTGATGTACTTTCCGTGCATTCTTCAGGGTGATCCGGGGGATGTTCGCGTGGCAAGCTTACGCGAGCGCGTGGCCGCGGCCTTGCGGGGGAAGGCCGACGCACAGGTATTCTTGTGCGGGCCGCCCGAGACGATGCGTCCGATTCAGCGGGACGCATTCCTAGCGGGCATGCCGCTCGCCGCGCTGCACTCGGACCTGTTCGTCACCGCGCACGCTTCGCCGTGAGCGCTTGTTGCGAGACGAGAATCGATCGAAGTGCTTGGGGCTTCGCGACGACGTCGGCGAGTGTGCGGGCATCGAGCTCGGCAAAGAAGGCACGCTGCGCTTTGAGGAAGATTCCTTTGAGCGCGCACGTGGAAGTGATGGCGCAGGTGCTCGTTTCGGAGTCGAAGCATTCGACCAGGGCAAGATTCGGTTCGATGGCGCGAACCACGTCTCCCAGCCGGACGCTCTCGGGGGTGTGAGCGAGGCGAACGCCGCCATGGACACCGCGCAGCATCTCCACGTAGCCCGTCCGGCCGAGGAGCTGCGCGACCTTCATGAGGTGATTCTCCGATATGCCGTAAGCTGCCGCGATTTCGCGCACCGGGACGACATCGGTGGGGCGAAGCGCAAGGTACAGAAGCACCCGAAGCCCGTAGTCTGTCTGGAGCGTGAGCTTCATTGGAGTCACGTACACGACGACGGAACCGCCGTCACCTCTTCGGCGTTCTGCGATGTGCCTTCGAGGCCAGGTCACGACAACCGAGCGCCGATCGGACGTTCTCCACCGATTGACCGTCCTCTTGCTGACGCGGTCGCGGAAGGGCTCGACGCTCGGAGGTCGGGCTCACGGCACAACCAAGGACGTCTCGTCGCAGGGGCACCCCCGATCTCGCGCCTTCCCTAGCTAGGTTGCACGGCCACGGCTACGTGTCGCCACATCTGACCAGCCGCGTTCGACGTCGTATGCCCGTGTCACAAGGGTCGATTGCACATGATCCAATCGACGCCCTCCTGCGTGAGGTGCCAAGGGCCACCTCGCGGTCCACCGAAAGTACGCCAATGCGTGCGGCACGAGCTTCCTCCGCACCGCTCGCGGCGCGAACCGCAGTGCACGCGAGGGCAAGTGCACTACACGCCGTGGAAACCGCGGTGCACGCGGGGGCAAGCGCAGTGCACGCGGCGCCGGGTGTAGTGCACGCGC
>JAYUKI010001018.1:0-36220 GCA_043764595.1 Myxococcales bacterium
TCGTGACTTGCGCGAAAAGAGCCCCGACTTTCGGCTCGCCGAGGCCGCCACACGCCTCGCGGAGCTCGTGCTCGTGGCAGGAAAGCTCGTCGATGGCGACACGGACGCGAGGTGGCTCGGAATAGGAAGGCGCGCATACACCGACGCAGGACCGCTGCGACTTTCGGGCATCGCTTGCGCCCCTGTCGTTCGAAAGGGCTATTCGGGAGTGGTCACGTACCTCACCGACGGCACCCGCATCTACACGGCTCAAGAGGTCATTCCTGGCGACGAGGAGCGCGCCGTTCACGCTTGGGAGGCGCAGCTTCGCTTCGGAGAAACGTCCTTGTCCCACCGTGAGGCCTCTCGCGAAGGACTTCTCTTCGCCAATGCCCAGCTCTCGCAGGACGGACGCCTCGGCGCTGGCAAGAGCGTCGTTTGTGTCGGCGCAAAACATGATTCGAGCCTCGTGGCGCGCCTATTCGACGAGCCCTTTCGCTTGCAGCTCGAGCGTGCCGATCGCGGAGAGCGTCATGGCCTCCTTTTTACGACGGGCGTGGTGGACGACGGTGCGCTCGTTTTGGAGGGCGCTTCGGCCGGCGCATTGCCTCTCACGTTGCCCATCGACGATCTGCGTTTTGCCTATCGAGAGAACCTCGAACGACTGGATCATTCGGGAGTGCGTGTACGTTTGGTCGCAAAGCTCGCGGAAGACGGTGCCGCACTGGACCCTATTGCGGCCGATCTTGGCGAGGGCCATTTCTTTTCCCTCGCGTACGATCGCATCGCACGGCGCCACCTTCCGGTCGAGCCGGCTCCCATCGAGCGGCGGACGACAGGCGCCACCAACGGAGCGGCGCTCGAGCCCATTCGTCGGCGCGTCCTTCGTTTTGCCCTCGCCGGAGCGCACAGTCTCCCCACGGCCGCGCTTCCGGAGCTCGCTAGGGAGCGCGAAACGCTCCGCGAGTGGCTCATGCCGACGGGCGCCAAGGTCTTGGAAGCATTGGCCACGAGTGCGCACCGAGAGCCACTTGCCGCGGCACGCGCCTGGCTTTCGCTCCACACCTATCTGCAAGCCGCCGAGAGATCGCTCGCGCGGTCGACGTGGGGAATCGAATCGTTCCTCACCTAGAGCGCCGAACAGGTTGAATCCCGTCGGCTTTCGCAGGTTTAGCGTCGCCTCGCGTCGTCGCTCCTCCTCGGATACGAGAGTATCCGTCGTCGTCGCTCCTAGCGATGCTTGCTAACCCAGCGAAATCCTCGGTCCTTCAACCTGATCGGCGCTTTAGGAGGCTGGTGCTTTTCGCCAATACCTTCGCCAGGCCGTTGTCGGACGTCCTCGCCGACAGGAGTCGGCTCCGGGCGATCCTCCTAGGCCTGGCTCGGTCTTGACGAAAATCATCCAGCCTCCTCACTTGTTCCGTCGTCCGTGGCCGGCGAATTCGGGCCTGTGGGTCGCGATCTCGCGGTGCGGGCGCGGCCGTCGCTTGGAACGATTCGGCCGAACGAAGCTAGAACGACAAACACAATGGATTTCGGGCGGTTAGCAAGCCGAGCTGGAGCGACGATACGGTCTTCTATCTTAGGAGGAGCAACAACGCGCAGCGCCGCCAAACGTAGTCATCATGTTTGTCGCTCTAGGTTCAGTTGAGGATGAAGTTGTTTAGTCCGGCCACGATGACTCCGACGATGCTCTCGCCCGCGATGATTCCGGCAGCCAGCGGCACGACATAACGCTCGGCCCAGGCTTTCTTCAGTCGAATGGCGATTTCGGCGAGTACTGCGCCGAGGAACATGGCGAAAGGAGAGAAGAACGGGAGGATCATTCCGAGTCCGAGTCCCGTGGGGGAAGGTACCCACTTCTTGTGCTTTTTCGGAACGGTGGCCTCGAGCAGTGCCAAGATCGCACCGACGACGAGCCCGGTCTTGATGCACGTCTGGGCCATGGGGTGCATGTTCTTCATGCCACTCTTGAAGAGCTTCGCGACGGCAAGCCATTGCTGTGCGCCCGGTGCGGGGAAGGCTGGATCTTTTGCCGGCATCGTGTCGGTCGCCGGGGTGCCCGTGAGCACGGTGGCGTCCGGAACGAGCATGAAGTAGCCGAGCGTCGTGGCCACGGTGCCCGTGAGAATTCCCATGGCTTGCGCGAGGAACTGGCGCCGCGGGTTCGCGCCGAGCAGGTATCCGGACTTCAAGTCGTTCAGGAGGTCGGCCGTGGCGAGACCGGCGCCCGACGTAATCGACGCGGTCATCAGGTTTGCCGTGGTGCTCTGCGGAATGAGAACACCATACGTAAGCTGCATAATTTTGCCCATTGCGCCGCCGGGAGTGATGTCGCTTTCACCGGTGGCGCGCGCCGAAACGAGCGCGAGCACGAACGTCATCGCGACGGCCAGGACTCCGAAATAGGGCGGAATATCGAAAAAGAGCGCAGCGACCACCACGATGGCCGTCCCCGATCCGAAGAGGCCATAAAGAAACCACTTGGCCGGCACTTCGACGTCTTCGGGACGGACGACGGGCTTCTTGGCTTCGCCCTCGACCTCGGCCGGGGCCCGGTAGGCGTGCTTGGGCTCGGTCTCGGGCTTCTTTTTGGGCGACCCCATCATTCCTGAAATGGCGCGCACGATGGTGCGCCACTGGGCGGCGAGCTGCACGAGGCCGGACGCGACGAGGAGCGGCGCGCCGAACCAAATGCCAATTTCCTTCCACGCACTCTTCGGCAGGGTTGCGGCGCCGGAGAGCTTGGGGGCCACGAGCGAGTCTGCGATCCCCGTCGAATAGGCCTTCACGCCCAGGAGCTTGATGGCCACCACTTTGGCGTGGGCCGCGACCTCGATGGCGGCCGGCGATTGCCACTTGGTCATCAGCGCCATGGGCCCGAGGGCCGTGGCCACGAAGAGGCCTCCCAGCACCATCCAGCCGGTGATGCGAATGCCGATGATGGCGCCCGCAGCAATGAGTACGACACCATGGTCGAACTTCACGTTCCAGTCGCTCCACTTCCAGGCCCTGCCGTCGACGTTCGGCGCAGGAATGAAGTTGAAGATGTTCGAAGAAGACGGCAAGAGCGGCTCGCGTCCGACGACGGCGCCGTTCTTCACGACCTTCATGATTTCCAGGTCCTTCAGGAGCGGAACCGCGCCCGACGCGAGTGCCGCATAGAGCAAGGCACGGGCCTTTTTCATGGCCTCGTCGCCCTTGCTGTACAGGCCCTGCAGCGTCACCGCTGCGGCAGTGCCCGAAGGGAACTTCAGCTTCTCCCGATTGATGAGGTTTCGCTTCATTGGAATGGCGAGCACCACCCCGAAGGTTGCGAGGCAAAGAATCCAAAGCCCGAGGATGGGCCAAGCGAGCTGGATGCCCTTTCGATTCTCGTCCGTCACGGTCAGGAGGAGGAGCGCCGGGATGGCGGACACCGCGACGTTTCCCGTGGCATACCCCGCCGACGAAGCCGTCGACTGCATGCAGTTGTTCTCGAGAATGGTCATGTCGCTTTTTGCAAGCCCGGTCGTTCGGAGGAAGGACCAGATGGCGTACGACAGGATGCACGCGGTCAGCGCCACCCCGAGAAACCAGCCGGTCTTGAGGCCGATGTACACGTTCGTGAACGACAGAAAAAAGCCGAGCACCGTGCCCATGGCGATGGCGCGCCCGGTGAGCTGCGGCGCATCCCCTCGGTAGGCGCGCTCGTACCATTCGGCTTCGTCGAACTCGAGCACCTCTTCGGGCGAAAGCGCGAGTGGTTTTGCGGCCTCGAGCTCTTCGGGTGTGGACGGGGGCTTTTGGAAGAACGCCATGGCCCGGCAACTACCAGCTTTTTCACGAGCCGCGTCGCGTTATCCGCGGCCTTCGGCGCACGAGCAGGTGTGGGGCTTCGTCAGGGAAAAGGAAGCTCCCATAGGTCGCGGCCGAGCACGATCTTGCCGTCGTAGCGTGCCGGGTCCTCGAGCGCGTCGAGGAACCCTTTGCACACGCGCTCGATTGGAATCGGCTTGTAGTCGAGCGATACGCCACGAAGTCCCGGCACGAAGCCCACGGCTCGGAGAAACCCATCGGTTCCGAACGGCGCTTCGCGTTTGCCATGGCTTCCGTCGTTCGCCCAGTCCGGGCTCACCAAGATGCTCGGTCGGAAGAACGTCCACGAAAGACCCGCGTCGCGAACCGCGTCCTCGCACGCGAGCTTCATCTTGAGGTATGCGCCGAAACCGCCCGCGCCGACCGAGCTCAACAGCAGCATTCGGGGAACCCCGACGCGTCTTGCGCTGGCCGCGAGGCGCTTGGCCGAACCGACGTCGCTCGTCGCGTAGTCGTCGCCTTGCGAAAAGCGGTTTCGCATGGTGCCCACGAACGACACCAAGGCATCGTGCCCCGTCAGAGCGGCATCGAGCGCCGCGTCGTCTTCGAGCTCGAACACTCTCGCCCTGGGGTCCTTTCCGAGCGGTGTCTTGTCTTTCGATTTCGGGCGTACGTGCAGCGTGAGGTTGTGCCCGGCCTTTTCGGCCATCGGGAGAAACACCTGGCCTGTCGCACCGGTCGACCCTGCAACGAAAATGTTCATGACTTTTTCCCTGACGGCGCCCGCGGACGAGCCCGCCTCCCGCTCCTTTGCATGTTCACGCGAGCTCCGTCGGAGGCCAGTTCGCCGAAGTGTTTTCCGGCATGAGCCCGCCGTTCTGTTTCTGATCGTAGTAGATGTAAGCTGCAACGATTGCGATGGCCGCAAGGATGGCGAGCGCGACCGCCACGATCTTTCCGGTCGACGTGGCCGGCGGCTCCGCCCGCGGCATGGCGTTGATGCTCGGGGGCAAAGAAGTCTTCGAAGGGTCGAACGGCTGCGAATGGGAGGGACCGACCAAAAAGCCGCCGTGGGCCTTCATCATGGTCGGCATGTTCGGGGGGCGCTGCGGCATCGGGTTCGCCATCGGCGCTCCAGAGGGGCTCGGCTGACGAGGCGGACCGGATGGGGCGCCCTGGCCTCCGAGAACCGGACCGGGAGATGGGTTGCCGGCGAACGGCGATGGGATGCCGGACTGGGACGAGCTGCGCGGCACGATGCCTCCCGGGGGAGGCACGCTAGGTCGCTGCGCAGCGCCTTGCGTCGGAGGGGCGCCGTACGCGCCAGGCATGGGCGAGAGCCTGGGCGCCGGCATCCCCGGGGGGGAGCTGCGCGGCGCGTGTGCCTGGGGCATGGCCTGTGTCTGGGGCGCCTGTTGCTGGGGCATGGCGCCAAACGCTCCCTGCGGAAGCATGGCGGTCCCCTTGAGGGAGCCGGGGCCGGGAGTCGGTCTTTGGGGTGTGGGAGGGCCATGCGCGGGATTTCGTTGCGGCATGGGCACGTCGCGCGAGAGGACGTTCGTGGCGCGGAGATCGTCGTCGTTCGAGGGCGCGCGGACGATGGTAGCGGCAAGAGCGCTCGTGGCGCTTCCAGTGGCCGATAGCCCATCGAGGAGCTCTTGTTTGAACCTCGCCGCATCGAGTGGACGCACGCTCGTTTCGCGGGACACGGCGCGCTCGAGCACGAGAGCGATGGTCGGAGGCAGGGTGACGCCGAGACTCTCGGCCGTGGGCGAGGCCGTCTCTTTGGCGATGGCTTTTGCGAGGCCTTCGACGAGCGTGTCGGCGTGCCGTGCCTTGCGAAGCGACAGGAGCTCGAGCATCACGAGGGCCAGCGCGTAGACGTCGGTCCAGGGGCCTATGTTCCCGAAACGTTTGACGAATTGTTCCGGTGCGCCGTACGACGGCGAGCACAGCGCGACGCCCTTCATGGTTTGGACGCTGGGGGTCACGCCGAGGGTGGGCTCGAAAATCTTCGCGAGACCGAAGTCGAGCACCTTGATGCGTGTCCGTCCGTCGCGGCCCTTCGTAAGGAAGAGGTTCCCGGGCTTGATGTCGCGGTGAACGATGCCCTGCGAGTGGGCGTACGAGAGGGCGCAGAACACCGGATCGAGGAGCTCCAAGGCCTCTTCGAGCGGGTACGGTCGACCGGCGATGGCGCGGTTTCGGAGCTCGTTCGCGAGGGTGCGCCCCTCGAGCCATTCGAGCACCATGTAGGGCACGTCCTCTTGGGTCTTTGGCGCGCGAAGCGTGCCACTCGAGATGCCGCGAACGATGTCGAGCGTGCCTTGGCTCAGACGGTAGAGAATGCGGGTTTCGTCTTTGAAGCGCTGGAAAAAAGAAGCCGTCAGCTCGGCGTCGACGCTGCGGTCGATGCGCAGCACCTTGACGGCGACCGGCTCGCCAAGACCCATGTGGGTGGCCCGGTAGACAAGGCCGAATCCGCCACCATCGACGACCTCATCGAAGCGCAGTTGGTCGATCGTCTGGCCAAGGAGGCCGAAGTCGTCCGCGGGCATGGGTGGACCATACGCGGTTTGTTCGCGAACGGGGATGACAGTGTAGGATGCTCCAGTGAATCCATCCATCCAAAGCATTTGTGTCTACTGTGGCTCGCGTCCCGGCAGCCGCCCAGAGTACGTGCGGGCTGCCGTGGAGCTCGGTCGAGCCTTCGCGAGGAAGCAAGTATGCCTCGTCTACGGTGGTGCGAGCGTCGGCCTCATGGGGGCACTCGCCGACTCCGTGCTCGACTCGGGAGGGGACGTGGTCGGCATTCTGCCACGCTGGCTCGAGGACAAAGAGGTCGGCCACGCGGGACTTCGCGAGCTTCACATCGTCGACTCCATGCATGCCCGCAAGGCCCGCATGATCGAGCGATCCGACGCGTTCATCGCAATGCCTGGTGGGTTGGGCACGTTCGACGAGCTCTTCGAAGCTTTGACGTGGTCTCAGGTAGGTCTCCACCAGAAGCCGATAGGCCTCCTGGACATTGGCGGCTACTTCGAGCCTTTCCGCGCGCTCGTCCGGCACGCGGTGGTCGAAGGTTTCGTGTTGCCCGAGCACGAATCGCTCTTCGTGTCGGACCCCGACCCCGACGCGCTCATCGAGGCCCTCGGAGCGTTCGAGAGGCCCTCGTACGGCTCGAAATGGGTGGAGAAAGAGGGCCCATGAACGACGCACTCTTCGCGGACCTCGCCGAGGTGGCCGAAGCGGCGCTCCTCGGCACCTGCGCGCCGGCGAGCCACGACTTTTCCCACGTCCTCCGCGTAGTGGAAAACGCGACGCGGATCGCCACGGCCGAAGGCGCGAACGTCGACATTTGCCGCGTTGCTGCGCTGCTTCACGAGCTCGTCAATCTCCCGAAAGGCCACCCCGAATCGCACACTTCGGGAGACCTGTGCGCCATCGAGGTGGAGCGTGTCCTCCATGCTCGCCATCTGCGGCCCTCGTTCGTTTCGGCCGTGGTGGCGAGCGTGCGTGACCACGCGTTTTCGAAAGGGGTCGTTCCGGAAAGTCTCGAAGCGAAGGTGCTCCAAGACGCCGATCGGCTCGACGCGATCGGGGCGATCGGGGTCGCGCGATGCATGGCCACGGCCGCCGAGATGAAATCGGCCTTCTACGCGTCTTCCGATCCGTTCGCCAAAGCGCGAGCCCTCGACGATCGAAGCTTCGCGCTCGACCACTTCGCCAAAAAGCTCTTTCGCATTCCGGCCCGCCTCCACACGGCCACCGCCAAGAGGCTCGCCGAAGAGCGGACGGCGTTCATGCGCGTCTTCGTGGACGCTCTGGCGAACGAGTGCGGTTTCGAGAAACCCTGGCAGTTTCCTACAATGTAGGCAGTCGAGAGAGCGGCGCGCCCTGGGGAAAAGCCGCCGCGATGCGCGCCACCTCCCCGGCCGTGAGGGAGAGCTCAGCGGCGCGGGCGTTGTCGTCGACGTGCCGCAAATCGATAGCTTTTGGAATGGCAAAGAGCGAAGGGCGCCTCACCAGAAATGCGAGGGCGATGGCATGGGCGCTCACGAAGTACTTGCGACCGAGCTCCGCGAGCACGCGACCTTCGGGGCTCGTCTCTTCGACGAAGTCCCCCGAAGCAAACGGCGAATACCCCACGATCGCCACGCCCAATCGCTCGCACACCGGGAGGAGCACGTGCTCGAGGTCTCGTTCGCCGAGGTGGTAGAGCACCTGATTGCACGCGACGTTCTCCGCTCCCACGAGGGCGCAGGCCTCTTCCAGCTCTGCGACGTCGAAGTTGCTGACGCCAAAGTGCCGAATGCGTCCTTCGCGTTTGAGCGTCTCCATCGCCCGCAGCGTTTCCTCGAGTGGATGCTCGCTGGGCGCGTGCAGGAGGTAAAGGTCCAGGTGCTCGGTCCGAAGCCTGCGCAGCGACCGTTCGCAGGCGAGCAGCGTGCCGGCGTAGGTGGCGTGCTCGGGCTGAACCTTGGACGCGAGGAATACGGCATCGCGGTACCCGACGATGGCCTCGGCCACGATGTCTTCCACTGCGCCGCGCCCGTAGAGCTCCGCAGTGTCGACGTGGACCATTCCGAGCTCGAACCCACGATGAAGCGCACGCACGGCATCCGCCCGTGATGCACTTTCGTACCGCCACGTGCCTTGGCCGATGATGGGCACGCGCGGCGCGTCCGCACCCGAGCCGAGCGCTCGAAGCTTCATCCGCGGCTTACGTCCGCGTCTTGCGCCGTCGGAAGAGGGATACGAATCCCACTGCCGCAATGCCAATGGCGGCAAACGAGGGCGAGGTGCCCGCGCCATTGCACCCGCTCTCGGCTTCGGGCGAAGCCAGGGGCGCTTGCTCGGCCGCGAGCTCGCCCTCCGGAGTCGGTAGCTCGTCGGGCCCCGGATCGGGGAGCGGCTCCTCTTCGAGCCCCGAGTCGCCCGGCACCAGGCCCGGATCGCCGTCCCGCTTTGCGCTGTCCGTCGAAGCATCCTTCGGAGCCTGGGCATCGCGCGTCCCGGCGTCCAACGGGACGAGCCCATTCGCGCGCTTGTAGGCGTCGATGAGCGAGGTGTAGGGCGGAACGTACACGGCGCCCACGGCCGCCACGTTCTGACGCAGATTGAAGTGAAGGTGAATCGTGGTGGGCGTTCCGCCGAAGGCGTTCGACACCTTGCCGATGCGTTGGCCCCTCGTGACCCGTGCCCCGACGGCCACCTGAACCTGGCTCATGTGCAGGTAGTCGAACCGAGTGCCGTCCGCGGCGGTCAGATAGACCGAATAGCTACCGACGCTCGTGATCGTTCCTGCCTCCGCGGCCACCACCCAATGGGTGTCTTTCACGCAGGTCGTCGGCCGAATGTCCTGCCCCTGATGGCCCGTGCCGGACGGGCAGAGTGGCATCGAATACGAGCGGGACTCGCAGTAGTTGTCGTGCCACGGGTAGGCATAGTTCACGGCGTCGCACTGCCCGCCGACGCCTTGTCCTCCACCGTTGCCGTACACCTGCGAGTTCGCGAAAGCCCGCGGCTGCTCCATCGGGAAGCGCATGGTCGGAGCGTAGATTTTGGCGTCGACCCGGCCTCGACCCGAGCGTGCGGGCACGAGCGTACCAGGGGGATCGTAGGTGAATGCTTGGGCGTGGGCAGAGCCGGCAGTAGAGACTGCGGCAACGGCCAGGCCGACGCAGGCGAGGAGCTTCGTGCTGTTCACGGGCGACCTCCGACGAACACGAGGCCCTGGGTGAGCTCGAGGACGAAGGCTTCGTCATGGCATCGGGTATCGTCCCCGATGCTGCACTCGACGTCGACCGAATAGCCTGCGCCGTGCTCGACCCATGTCGTCGTGGCGATGCCTTCGTTGATGGTGAACATACCCCGCGTTCCCCGCATGGCGTGGGTCGAGACGTCCTTCGGGAAGCCTTCGTGCTCGTGAGCAAAGCGGGTGCCTTGGACGGCGATCGTCGCGAGAGAGACGCGCCCGTCGGGAAGGGTCTTGGCGATGGTCCCGGAGTAGGCAAAGAACCCCGGTTCGACGACCACGTGCACGCGGTCGGCAGGAACCCGTGGAACGAGGACCGGCACGAACGACTCGCCAATCTTGGCGCGCTCGCTGGCAGGAAGCTTGGCGAGGACTTCGAGGTCCTTGCCTTCGTTGGGCATCGTGACGTTGCTCTTGGCCAGCTTTCCAGCCGAGATCGAAGGCACTTCGCCGGAAGCCTCCCTGCGCTCACGGTCGGCGCATCCGGCAGCGACGAGGACCACCGGAAGGAGGAAGGCGACAAGAGGCCGAGGCAAAAAGGAGCCTAATTTCACAGCTCGGACCCTACGTTGCAGAGGGCGGCGGGACAAGAAACCGACTCGCTGCGTTAGTCGCTTTTGTAGACGAACATGCGACATCCGTCCTTGCGGGGAGAAATGTCCGGCCCCACCGCAATCGCGTACCCTTGCGGCGTGGGAAATCGATTCGCAGCGGTGAACCTGATTCTGGCGGTCGCGACCGTGCTCTTTTCGTCCGGGACCGGAGGATGCGCACGCGACATCCTCCCGGACCCGAAGGCCCAAGGTCCGCGTGTGGGTCGCGTGCCCGACCCCTTTCGTCCCGAGCTCGCGTGCACCGAGTGGCGTCGCGCCGTGGACTTCGACCGCGATGCAAGCTCCCACACGAGCTTTCCCGAGCTCGTGCCGACCAGCAGCTGTTACGTCGAGGTCTCGCACGATGCACGAGGGGCGAGGCCGGGCCCCACCCCTGCGGGCTGTGGCTTTCCTCAGGATCTCGAACGGTCGCACGCGCAGCTCACTCGGCGAGCGGAGCTCTACGAGCGTGTCGCCGAAGGGGACCTTCGCACCCTCCCACTCGAGCTCGCGTGCACCCTCGCTCCATCCGTTCGCACGGCGGCGGCACGCGCCAACGCCCGGACCTTGCGCAGTCTGGCGACGCTTCGACTTGCTCGAGAGTTTCCGTACGGGGCGGCGTCGACGGTCGGCTACGGAGCCCTTCCTCAGGACGCGAGCGTCCTCGTCGGCAAAGAGCCGGGGGATGCGTGCGTGCCGCTCCCTCCCGGCGAGCTCGCGCGCCTCGGAGTGAACGTCGAGCGTGCGCGAAGAGTCGCGGCGGCGTTTCACGGTCGCGTCGCGCCAGTCGTCACCGTGAGCGGTGGCGCCGTGCACTCGGACCTCGTCGAGGCGTTCGCACTCGAGCATCTCGTGCGCTGCATTCACGGCGTGCCGGCCGATCGCATTCTCGTCGATCCGTGCGCCGACCACACCCACACGAACCTTCGGAACACCGGCGCGCTGGTGGTCGGCATCGGGGCACGTGCGGCCTACCTGGTCACCGACTCGTCGCTCCAATCCGACTACCTGGGAGACCTTATGTTCTTCGACGGCATCGGCGGTTCGGTCGACCAGCGAAGTCTACGAGATTTTGGGCACCTGCTCGGCGCATGGCGTCGGGCTAGCCGAGGCATTCTCGGTGGCTTTTGGTACACGCCTCACCGCTTTTGGGGAGAGTCGGGACCCAGCCGCAATCTGGCCTGCACGGGTGACGTCGCGGGCCCGTCTCTCCACTGATGGGCATTGGCGGGCATTCGCATCGAGTCGGACGAGCCATGGAGGTTGCTTGCTCGTGTCGTGAGAGGTCGAATATCATCCCGGAATGAGCCGCATCAGCACCTACGCCGGCCATGTCATCGCCGGGCGGTTCGAGGTCTCGAGCGCCCTCGGCGAAGGTGCCAGTGGTACGGTCTGGGTGGCTCGGGACCGCGTGCTCGGCATTCCGGTCGCGCTCAAGGTCCTACGGTCGACGATGCGGCTCGAGCCCAAGCGGCTCGCGGCCTTCGAGCGCGAGGCGCGTCTCTGCGAGCGCATGCTGAGCCCGAACATCGTCCGGGTGCTGGGCTTCGGTGTCGACCAAGGCGAGGTGCCGTACATCGCCTACGAGCTCCTTCCGGGGACCACGCTCGCGCATCGGATCGCGAGCGGTGAATGCGCTGGGCTCGACGAGCTCGAGACGGTCATCGTCCAGATCGCACGAGGGCTCGCGCGGGCGCACTCTCTGGGCGTGACCCATCGGGACATCAAACCGTCGAACGTCTTTCTCACCCAGGACGATCGTGAAAAGCCGCTCGCCAAAATCCTCGATTTTGGCATTGCGAGCCTCACGGGACACAGCGTGACGGAAGGGGACGGTCTCTACGGCACTTTCGAGTACGTCGCCCCGGAGTTGGTCTTCCAAACCTCCGAAGCCGATGCGCGATGCGATCTCTATTCTCTCACGGCCGTGGCCTACGAGTTTTTGACTGGAATAACCCCTCTCGAGGCCACGTCCATCGAGCAGCTCGTCGTGCGCATGGCCTCGGGTCAAAAGGCCAAATCCTGTTCTTCGGTGGTCGGTCCGGCAGCGGCGGGGACTCTCGATCCATGGTTCCAGAGAGGTCTCGCACGCGCCCCCGTCGACCGCTTCCAGACGGCGCGCGAGCTCGCGGAAGAGCTGCATCGCGTGATCAAGATCGCCAAAGCTGCGAACCCGTTGCTTCGCTCGAAGCCGACCATTCGCGAAATGACGGCCGTCACCGAGCTCGACGCGACACGCCACCTGAGCGCCCAGCTCGGCTCCGGACAAAAGCTTCCAGCGATGCGCCCACGTATGCCAAGCTTCGTCTTCGACGTCGGAGAGCTCGAAGCTCCCCAGTCCCGAGTCGTTTCGCGCGACCCCCGCCGAGACGACTGAGCCTGGATGAGCCCGAGCCTGAATCCGAGGCGTTGGCTCATTCGTGGAGCGCCGAGTGGAACGAGCTCGCTTGTGCGGCCTTCCACGCACGCGCATAGGCCATTGGAGGCTCGGCGCTGCTCAGAAGCTCGCCCTTTTCGAGGTAGTCGTACATTTCGCCGTAATGCTTCGACTCGGTGGGGCTCACCCGCCGGATGACGTGCCAGGGGTGGAGCTCGTTCGGGTGGCAAAGTCCCGCAGCAGCGATGAGCTCGTCGAACGCGTGCACGGTGGCGGCGTGATAGTTCCTCACGCGCCTGGCTTTGTCGGCGACGACGAGCCCTGCCACGAGGTCGGGGTTTTGGGTGGCCACTCCGGTCGGGCAGTCGTTCGTATTGCACTTTTGAGCCTGGATGCAGCCCA
This sequence comes from Myxococcales bacterium, assembly GCA_043764595.1. Classification (GTDB taxonomy): domain Bacteria; phylum Myxococcota_A; class Polyangia; order Polyangiales; family Polyangiaceae; genus JAAFHV01. Next base: position 12,908 of record JAYUKI010001018.1, read on the forward strand.
GGGCGAACATCATGGCACGCGCAGCATTGCATACGTCCGCGCCAATCGCGATCTTGTGGGCAATGTCGAAGCCGGTGACCACCCGCCCGCTCGCAATGACTTTTACCTTGTCTCGGAGACCGCACCCGACGAGAGCGTTGTGCAAGAAGACCAAACCATCCACGAGTGGAGTGCCAAGGATGTTCGAGAACTCCGGCGGCGCCGCTCCGGTACCGCCCTCGCTGCCGTCCACGGTGATGAAATCGGGCACGATTCCGGTCTCCAACATGGCCTTGCAGATGGCGAACACTTCACGCCGCTTGCCGATGCAGAGCTTGAACCCCACGGGCTTTCCGCCCGAAAGATCACGCAGCTTTGCGATGAACGCGCAAAGCTCGAGAGGTGTGCCGAAGGCCGAGTGCACCGGCGGCGAAATGACGTCTTTTCCCATCGGGACGTGCCGGATTTTGGCAATCTCCGCGGTGACTTTGCGCGCCGGCAAGATTCCGCCATGCCCGGGCTTTGCGCCCTGCGATAGCTTGATCTCGATCATCTTCACTTGATCGTCCGAAGCCTTCTCGTGGAAGCGGCCGGGCTCGAACTTGCCGTCGTCGTCGCGGCAGCCGAAATAGCCCGTTCCAATTTGCCAAATGAGGTCTCCGCCGCCCTCTTTGTGGTGAGGCGACAAACCGCCTTCACCGGTGTTGTGGGCAAACCCGCCTTCTTTTGCTCCGCGGTTCAGTGCCAGGATGGCGTTCTTGCTGAGCGAGCCATAGCTCATGGCCGAGACGTTCAGCACCGAAGACGCATAGGGCTTTTTGCAGTCGGGCCCGCCAATCGTGATTCGGTGAGGCGTCTTGGGCGGAGTCTTGGCAAGGAGCGAGTGGTTCATCCACTCGTAGCCGACGGCATAGACGTCCTTCTCCGTACCGAAGGGGATGGTGTCCGTTTCGCCTTTGGCGCGCTGGTAGATGAGCGAACGGAGCTCCCGTCCGAAGGGACGTCCCGACGTGTTCGACTCCACGAAGTACTGGTGGAGCTCGGGGCGGACGCTCTCGAAGAGGTACCGCAGGCGACCGGCGACTGGGAAATTCCTCCGTATCGCGTGCTTGTCTTGGAACAGATCGTACACGCCGAGCAGGATGACGACGCCCGCCGGAAGCCCCAGCCATCCCAGGCTCGGAGACGCGTACGCGAGCGCTCCAATCACGAGGACGATGAGAAGCGAGCCGAAAAAGAAGATTTTGCGCGGCGTCATGGAAGATGGAGCATCGCAAAAAGTCGCTCGCCAGGCGCGCAATTTTCGCCGAGCGTGCGCCATCGCACGCATCGTTTGCGGCCCAGTTGGCTGGCTAAATTTAAAGGACGGTGCTCTCGACGACCTTAGTGCTCACGATCCGTCGCGGCTTCGCGCCGATGTCCGCTGGGTCGCCATCGGTCGCGAAGAGCGGCGCAACGATGCCGCAGAGGGGCAGCTTCAGGTCGTTCTTTGGATCGTCGGGAGAGATGCAGGCGACCTTGGGCATTGGCAGGAGGGTCACTTTCGTGGCCGTTTTCCCCTCTCCCTTGGTGAGCGATTGTCCGAAAAGATCCACGGCCAATCCCGGATCGTGGCCGCTTGGGAGCTTCCAGGCCGAAGTGACCTCGACCCGCAGGTTCGCGCCCTTCGCGGAGGACGGCAGGCGCAACGTCGTGCGGGCCAGCTTTTCCCGAGCCAAGCGGGCCATGCCTTGGAAGGCCGAGAGCCCGCGGTCTGCCGATACGGCTTCAATCGAGAGAAGCTTCCCGTTCGCGTCCGCGCGCACCGAGAACACGACCCGCGCGATGACGGGCGCGTCGCTCGCGTACATGGCGTCCATGAGCGCGGCACGTACGGGGCCGTCCGGTCCGAGCCCGAGCTCGGCTTCGCGGGCCCGCGCGTCGCTCCGCAGGGAGGCTTCGACACGCTCTTTCGCGGACGGCTCTGCCGGAGACTCGCCGCCTGCGCCCACCTGGGTCGGCGCGCTTCCACGACCAGGCAGGAAAGGGTTTCTTCCGACTCCGAGCTCGGCGAGAGAGAGAGGGCGAGCCGTGGAGACGACGCCTGGGCTCTGCTCGGCGGCGGCGGCTTGCTTCTCGGCCGAGCCCTTCGGGACAAGGGCCCCACCGGACTCCGACGAAAACTCACCGAGAAGGGTAGCTGCTCGCGGATGCGGATTCGATGGCGCGGCGCTTGCGGCTGCGGGCTTGGCGCGCTCGGACTGCACCTCCGCGACAGACTTTTCTTGGGGTAGCGCAGGCGAGGGAAGGGGCTCGAGCGCGAGCTCGATCTCGGCGGAAGGGGTCGCGTCCACGCTCCGTGGCTCTCGGGGGGGAAAGCGAGCGCCTCGAACGAGCAGCACCGAAAGGGCCACGTGTGCGAGCACCGATGCAAAAAGCACGAGGGCGTCTTTGGTGCGGTCGGATCGGCTCACGGCGGCTTTGGTTGCGAGGGTACCACTCCGCGTTCGAGCTGCCGAGCTGCGTCACGCTTGCTTCGCCCCGCTGGAGTCCTTAGCTTGCGCGCTGATGAAATCGCAAATGACCCCCTCGCCTTTTGGTTTCACCAAGGCGTTCGCCACGCTGTGGATGATGGTCGGCATGCTCGCTCTCGCATTCGTGCCGGGCTGCCAGAACTACGACATGCTCGTCGAAAAGGACCAAACCTGCGAACAGAAGTGGGCGGACTACGAGGCACAGCTTCAGCGCCGCTACGATCTCGTGCCGAACCTCGTGGCGACCGTCAAGGCCTCCGCCAAGCACGAAGAAGACACCCTCGCCAAGGTGACCGAAGCGCGCGCATCGGCGACGGGCATCAAGCTCACGGGCGACGACTTCAGCGATCCTGCCAAAATGGCGGCGTTCCAGAAGGCCCAAGACCAGCTAAAGGGCTCACTCTCCCGCCTTCTCGTCGCGAACGAAGCGTACCCCGATCTCAAGGGAAACCAGGCGTTTCGCGACCTTCAAGTGCAGCTCGAAGGCACCGAGAACCGCATTCTTCGCGGCCGCGAGCAGTACAACGAAGCCGTGAAGCTCTACAACACCGAGCTCAAGAAGATTCGGGGCCAAGTCGTCAACAAGGCGACCGGCAAGCCCTTCAAGGAGCGCGTGTACTTCACCGCTTCCACGGAAGCCCAGGGCCCCGCGCCCAAGGTCACGTTCTGAGTCTGGATTCCGCGCTGCCAAGGTAGGCAGAGCCGACTGCGTGCGTCTCCCAGCCGAAAAGCTGGGAGATGGCGTAGCGTCGATCGAAAGTTCTTTCGAGCGAACGGGCCGTTCGCGGCACCGTTGGCTGGGGTCCCATGGAAAAGCTTCGCGTTTTACCCTCGAGGTCCTGGGCCTGGCCGCTCTTCGTAGCAGTCATCCTTGCGTTTTTCGTGGTGGCCAAGGGGGCTTGGGCGTTCACGCCACCCAAGCTCGAAGGCCCCGTCACCGACACCGCGCACGTGCTCTCGACGGCTGAAAAAGCCGCAATCGAGGGCAAGCTCTACGCGCTGAAGGCGAACAGCGGTCACGAGGTCGCGGTGCTCACGGTGTCTTCGCTCGGAGGGGAATCGGTCGAGGATTTCGCCTACACCACCGCAAGGGCATGGGCCCTCGGCAGCGCCGACAAAGACGACGGCGTGCTCCTCCTCATCGCCACGAGCGAGCGAAAGATTCGCATCGAAACGGGCAAGGGAGTGGGCGGCGACCTCACCGACATCGAGTCGAGCCGCATCATTCGTGAGCGAATCGGACCCGAGCTGAAGAAGGGAGCCTACGGACGCGGCATCGAAGCGGGCGTCGACGGGATCGCCGCGGAGCTTGGCGTCGGCCCTGGCGCACCGGGCATGCCCGCGCCCCTCCCACAAACGAAGCCGACGGGGGGCTCGGCTCCTGTGGCGCTCATCTTACTGATTTTATTCATCTTTCTTCCGATAATGTTCGTCATCTGGGTGGTCTCGAAGGTCTCCAACGCCATGCGAGGCGGAGGGGGAGGAGGCTCCTACACTGGATACAGCGGTGGTAGTGACTGGTCGTCCGGCGGCGGTGGCAGCGACTGGTCGTCCGGTGGCGGTGGCAGCGACTTCGGTGGAGGCGGTGGCGACTTCGGAGGCGGCGGCTCGAGCGGCGATTATTGAACCGCGCACGCGTACGGGCATAAGCTCGTACGAATGAGCGATCGCGAGCGGAGCCACTGGGCGTGGGGCTACACGGATGCCTTCCCGAACGACGCGGCCCTCGCAAAGCTCTCCGCGAGGGTGCAGGCGGTCGTCGGCGGCGAGCTCTCACCCGAGGCTCCAATGGTGGCCTCGGCGATCGCCTTGCCGAAGGTGCGCATCGTCCCTCCGTACGAGCTTCGGGCGTTCGGCTCGGACTCGCCCGCCGACCGCATCGCGCATACGTATGGCAAGGGCTATCGCGACCTCGTTCGCGCGTTCCGAGGTGAGTTCTCGAGCCCTCCGGATTGGGTCTTTTTCCCGGAGAGCGAAGAGCAGATAGCTTCGCTCTTCCTCTACTGCGAGCGCGAGGACGTCGCGGTCGTGCCGTATGGCGGCGGCACGAGTGTGGTCGGTGGCGTCGAGACTCTCCTCGAAAAGGGATTCCGCGGCGTCGTGACGCTCTCCCTCGCGAAGCTCGGCAAGGTCACCGACGTGTCCGCGACGGATCGAACCGCGCGCATCCAGGCGGGCGCCAAAGGTCCGGCGATCGAAGCGGCCCTCTCGAGCCACGGGCTCACGCTTCGCCACTACCCTCAAAGCTTCGAGTTTTCCACGCTGGGTGGCTGGATCGCCACGCGCGCCGGTGGGCACTTTGCGACGCTCCACACGCACATCGACGACTTCGTGCAGTCGGTCCGAATGCTCACTCCCCGCGGGCCGTTCGAGACCCACAGGGTCCCTGCCTCCGGCGCAGGCCCCGCCGCGGACCGCTTGGTCCTTGGCTCCGAAGGTTCTTTCGGGGTGATCGTGGATGCGGTGCTGAGGCTCCAAGAAGTGCCGCGGTGGCGGGCTTCGGCGACGGTTTCCTTTGCGCGGATGGAGGACGGCGTGCGGGCCTCGCGTGCCCTCGCGCAGTCGGGGCTCCACCCTGCGAACTGCCGGCTCCTCGATCCGGTCGAAGCGCTCATGCATCAAGTGTCGAGCAAAGGGGACGCCATCTTGCTCCTCGCGTTCGAGAGCCACGATCATCCGCTCGAAGCGTGGCTCGAGCGCGCCTTGTCGATCGCGACCGATCTTGGTGGCACGTGCGAAGAAGAAGGCCACTACTCGAGCACCGACGCCGATCGCAGCACCTCCGAGGCCGCTTCGTGGAAGTCGGCATTCCTTGGCGCGCCGTACCTCCAAAGCGCGCTCGTCAGTCTCGGTGTCGTCGTCGATACGTTCGAGACGGCGTGCACGTGGGAAGCCTTCCCGAAGCTCGACGAAGCCATTCGGGCGGACGTGGGCGCGGCCCTCGAAAAAGTGTGTGGAGGAGGAGTGCTGTCGTGCCGGTTCACGCACGTCTATCCGGACGGCCCGGCGCCCTATTACACGTTCCTCGGCAAGGGGACGCGTGGGCAAGAGCTCGACCAATGGGCCGTATTGAAGGCGGCCGCGTCGGGCGCGATTCGTCGTGCCGGAGGTACGATCACCCATCACCACGCGGTCGGGCGCTGGCACAAGGAAGGTTATGAGGCCGAACGTCCGGCTCTCTACGGGGACGTGCTTCGCGCAATGAAAGCGAAGCTCGATCCTCGTGGGATCCTGAACCCCGGGGTCCTTCTTTGAGCGCGGATCTCACCGCGTAGCCGAGGATCCGTCGGCACCCCAGCGAAGAATTACTGTTCGGGGACTGGGACCAGGGTTTCGGCAGGCTCGATGAGGCTGCCGATGTTGTTGGCTAGCGTATCTCGCGTTTGGAGCTGTCCGGTCTTTCCAATGAAGTTCCACTCGAGGAATTTCACGATGGACGAGTGCTCCATGACGACATGGGACACATAATTCTTTTTGGCGAAGCGCCCGATGGCGAAAATTGGGACTCGGGTTCCCACACGCTCTTGGTCGATGGGGCTCGGCGTGTTTGGCGGGCCCACGTGGTCGTAGTATCCACCTCCCTCGTCCCATGTCAGGAGCACGAGGGTGTTTTTTGCATAGGGCGAGGCCAGGATTTTGGATATTGCAGCCTCCACCCAAGCGACGCCGACGGATATGCTCGTGCCGTATCCGGGGTGTTCCGTGTGGTAGCCAATGGGCTTGATGTACGACACTTCGGCGAGGTCCCCGGCTCCGAGATCCTTGTCGAACTGAGACCAGTCCATGAGAAAAGCGGGATTGTCCGTGAACTGCTGGTAGTAGTTGAACGGAATGTCCGAAGGGTCGTACGCGCAAGGGTAGCTCGCAAAAACGGGATTCGCTCCACGGCAGTCGGGCGGGTGCGGCGGGCAACTTCCGGAGCTTCGCATCACGTCGTAGCCCTCGGCGTAGAAGCGTACGCGTTCGCCGTGGTTGATGAGGATGTCGGCAATGGTCGATTCCGACGTGTTCCGCATCTTCGGGGTCAGCGGATTGCTGCACCCTTGGCCGATCGCGTTCGGAATGAACGCGTTGTCCGTAAATACCTTCTTGGCCACCGCGAAATACATGTCGTTCGCGGACGTTTGGCCAATGATCGACTGGAAGTAGCGGTCCCCGATCGCGTATTTGGCGGCATAGTCGTGGTAGGGCGCGACCACGGCAGCGGGAGAGATGGCGAAGTTCTTTGCGTTGGAACAGGACGCTCCCTTCACGAAGCGGTCCATTTTCCCGCCGTTCATCTCGGCGACCTCGCACGGCTGGCTGTGATCCGGATCGTAGGCCGCGTTGGCTTCGTCGGTGAGCTCGATCGGCGCTGCGCCCGAAGGCTCGCGATCGGGCGCCGCTTCGCAACACTCTTGGCCTTTGGTGCACGAAGGGTTCGAGCCCGGAGCGGCTTTGCACCAACGCCCAAAGTACGTATCGAACGTATGGTTTTCCTGCATGATCACGACCACGTGCTCGATGCGGGCGCCACGTGGAGCGACGGGGGTCCCTCCTTCCGCGGCGCCGTCGGCACCGAGCCGTGTCGGATCGGCGGCATCGCCTGGCAGGCCGAGAGGGTCGTCGCCGGCCGGATCCTGCGAGGAGCCACACGCCACGAGCGAGAGCGTCGTGAGCATGGCCATCCAACCCGACAACGCTTTCGTGCGAGCGCTCGACATCTGTCGAGTGTACGGCTCGCGAGACTCCACCGCGTCGAGAAAATGCATGCGCCGGTGCGCACCATTTGCGTGCGGGACAAGTGCGATGGCATCCCGTAGATTCGAAGGGATGCGTTCGTTCCGCGCCGTGATTGGATGGGCTTTCGGTGTAGGGGCGCTCTCCATCGCCGTAGCGGCATGCGGAAGCGCGGATCCGTGCAGCGCGCCGGGATCCTGTGCCGACGATCCTGTCGTTTACCTCGCGCCGAATGGCGACGACGCCGCGCCGGGGACGCAGCAGAAGCCCGTGCGCTCGTTGCGTACGGCATTGCGTCTCGCCGCGTTCGCGAAACGCTTCGAGGTACATGCCGCAATAGGCATCTACGAAGAGCGTGAGACCGTGGTGTGGCCCGAGGGAGTGCGATTTTCGGGTGGCTATTCGCCCGACGTCTGGAAAGAATCGTCGACGCTCTCGGAGCTCCGTGGCGCCGCGATCGCACTCGTCATTCGCCAAGGCACGACCCCGGGCCTCCTACGAAATATTCGGGTATCGGCGGCCGACGCGAGCCTCGAAGGGCAAGCTTCCGTAGCGGTTTGGGTCGTAGGCGCCGAAGCGTTCCGTTTCGACAACGTCGAGCTTCGTGCGGGGCGCGGTGGTGCGGGCAAGGGAGCCCTCCCGGTCTCGAACGACCCAGCGGTGCTGGATGGCAAAGCTGGAGGCGCTGGAACCGCTGGGGCCATCGACGGCGAGAACGGAGCCGGCCGCGGCGGCGACGGCGGGCAAAACCCGATGTGCCCAGCAGCACGTGGTGGTGCGGGGGGCAGCGGAGGTCAGCGCTACACGGCATTCGCGGGAGTCGACGGCCGAGCTTCGCCGGCCGGCGCAGCAGGCGGAGTCGGAGCCGCAGAAAACGGCTGCAAAGGGCGCGACGGAAGCTCCGCGACTGGCGCGGCAAGCGATGGGAGCCCTGGTCGTGCGGGCGCAAAAGGCTCCGATCTAGGGTCGTGGGACGTCACCGCCGTGGCCTATTTGCCGAGCTCGGGTGGACCTGGAACGGCAGGGAAAGACGGCGCGGGTGGTGGAGGTGGTGGCGGCGGCTCGGGGCAGACGGGCACTCTATGCACCGACGGGGCCGGAAACGGCGCTGGCGGTGGTGGTGCCGGCGGATGTGGAGGCTTTCCCGGGGCCGGTGGCGGCGGCGGCGGAGCTTCGGTGGCGATGCTTATCGAGAGCACCACGCCAATCCTCGATCGTGTCGTCCTCGTGACCGCGGGTGGCGGCTCTGGCGGTGCGGGCAGCGAGGGGTCACGTGGTGGCAAAGGCGGAGGTGGCGGCGCTGGGGCGAGCGCTGGCGTCGGTGAAATCGGGCGTGGAGGCAACGGGCATGCGGGTGGAAGCGGCGGCCTGGGTGGAGCTGGAACGGGTGGAAGCGGCGGCCCGAGCATTGGCGTGTGGACGCTCGGTGGTCGGGCCGAGGCGACCAACCTGAAGTTCGAGCTCGGGCCCGGCGGAGTGGGCGGCAGTGGGCCGGTTGCGGGGGCGCCGGGTCGTCGTGCGGAACGGGCGCCCTAACGCATTGTCTCGAAGGCGAGACCTCGAAATAGGAACAAGAAGGAAAAGGACGCCTGTCCGGGTAGAGGCGTCCATTCTTCGTGGGCGCCCAAAGTCGCGTCGAGATGGGTCACTCCGATGGACCGAGCATTCCGTCGGTGATCGAGGATGCGAGGCCATCTCGCCGACAGACGGACCTGCACGTCGGGTGGTGTGGGACGGGCATGACGGGGAAAGTCGGGTTGGGCCTTATGTGCTCACCACTTCGACAGGGCGAACGGCGCGCGCCCGAAGGCTGGCAACCGCGAGCACGAGGTGTGGAAGAGTGAAGGTCATTGCGTAGACGATGAGCTCTGCATCGGGTTTTTTTGCAAGCAAGTAGACGAAGAGGGAAGTGGCCGCACCGCGCGCCGCGAGGTCTCCGAGGCTCAGCGTTGCTTTGGCGCGCACCACCTTCGTCACGTAATAAAGCGAAGCTGGCAGCACGAGCCCGACGCACACGTGAAACGGCAAGTCGTAGCGCAGCACGTAGCGGAAGAGTCCCCAGTAGGACACGAGCAAGAGGCCGTGGGTCCCGAGCGCTGAAGCTGCCGGGATGAAAACGCGCGCAGGACCCCGTGTTCGCTCCATGAGGAAAACTATGCATCCTGCATAGAATCCCCAGCCGAGGATTCCGACGATCGGGACGTGGAAAATGCCCTGCCTCGTCCAATGCCAAAGGTGGGCGTGTACGGCGATGGGCTCGATGAGCGCCGCGTCGAACACGACGATGGCGCACACCATGGCTCCGAGGCGAGCCGCGGATGCCCGGGGCGAAACGGCGCGTGCAATCTTGGTCGCGGAGAGAACCACTGCGGGCCAAATGAGCAAGACGACGAGGGGCACCTTGTCGAAGAACACGTGCCAGTCGTTGGAATAGAAATAGAAACCGTAGGCGCGAATGCAGGTGTCCTCGCCGAGAAGCGCGCCCAGGGAGATGAGCAGGGCGTCCCGAAGACAGGCCTTTCGGTCTTGGGCCACGGCAACGAAAAGCGCGAGCACCACGAGCGAAAAACACTCCACCGCCAGCATGATCTCCGGATAGCCCGACCCGCGGGCGAATGTCACGGACCGTCCAAGCGCCGGCTTCATGCGCCGCGAATGAGACGTGTCGGAGCCGGGCTCGAGAAGGGGGCCGCGCGCGTCCCGTGGTACACGCCTACGGGGCATGAACACGCAAAGGAGCCGAAGGCGCCTGGCTTACCTAGACCGACCGGCAGGGAGGAAGGCATGAGAGAAGCATTGTCGGCCCTCAGGTTCCACATCGTGGCCATCGCGGCCTGCGCGACCCTCGTTTTCGGAATGCTGTTCCGGGGCACGCTTTTCGTCCCACTCGCGCTCGTCTGTGGACTGGACTGGTGCCTCGTGAACCTCTTGAACCGCGCCACGGACGTCGACGAGGACCGCCTGAACGGCATCATGGCGACGGAGCTCGTCGCGAAGCACGCGAAGCTCATCGTGTGGCTCTCGCTCTTCGTCTTGCTCTCGTCACTCGTCGTCGGATTCTTCGTCACGACGAAGGAGCTTGCGATGGTCCGGGTCCTCTTTCACGCGCTGGGACTCGGGTACAGCTTCCGATACGTGCCGACGTTCGGCGCGAAGCGAGGTGCTGCACCGAAGTCGAGTCGATCGTTCGTTCGCTTCAAGGATCTCTACGCGGCGAAAAATGGAGTCAGCGCGTTCATGTTCGTGCTCTCGGTCGGTGCATATCCGCTGCTCGCGGAGGGCCCGCCACGGACCATGAGCCTCCCGGCGATCGCCGTCCTGATGGGCTTCTTTTTCCTCTTCGAACAAAGCTTCGAGGTCCTCTACGACCTTCGGGACATCGAAGGCGACACGGCCGTCGACGTGCCCACGTATCCGGTGGTCCACGGCGTTCGCACGGCGGGGCACATCGTCGTGGCGCTCTGCGTCGTTCCAATCGCCATCTTGGTGGTCGGCAAGCTCACCCACGTCCTCACGATGCGCGAGGCATTGATGGCTGCCGCGCCGCTCGGCATGCTCGTGTTTCTACGGCAACGCGGCCCGTCGAACGTGAGTCGAGCGGATTGCATCGGTGTCACGTACGCCGGCGCGGCGCTCCTCGTCGTGTACCTCGTGGGCACGACCCTGTGGGCGCGCGCAGGTCTTCCCGCCGACTTCTTCTGACGCGGTCACTCGAAAAAAGAACGAAGGCTCAGAAGCCGCGCATGCGAATGCGCTCGACGACCTGCCGATAGAACTTTTTGTGATCGAACGTCTGAAGGTTCGTTCCGTTGATGTTGAGCTGTCCGACTTCTTTCAAGTGGTCGGCGGGCACGCACTGGAGAAAGGTGCCCCACTTGGCACTTTCGACGGTCACGAGGCCGTCGTTCACCTTCACTGGCAGCCCCTGTTCGAGGATCACGGCACTCGGCAATAGGAACGACTGGGCTCCGTCGAGCTTCGTGGCTTCGTTCGGGTAGATCCCGTCGTCGCAGACTCCGAGGCCCGCGCGGTAGTTCGAGCGACCCGCGTAGCTGTCGTACACGACGCGCGCATCGTTCGTGAACTTCGGGTTGAACACCTCGCGCATGTACTTCTCGCTGAGCTGGACGAGCTGGGCGCGAAGGTTCGGATCCCCTTGGAGATCGTAGGCGGTGCGCTGGAGGATCTTCAGGATCGTGCGCGTCGCGTCGTCGAACGTCGACGGGGCAACGCTCGCGATTCGAAGGACGATGTCGGCGACGTAGCTGCCGCGGTGGGGGGTCGAAATCGTGGTGACCGAAGCGATGCGATCGCCGTAGCCGAGCCCCTGGGGGCTGGCCAAAACGCGGGCGTCGATGCCGCCTTGGCTGTGGCCGACGAGTGCCACTTTCGCCTTGCCCGTCTTTGCCAAGATAGCGTCAATTTGCGCTGCCGCCTCCCGCGCGCGAACCTCGCTCGTCTGATACGGGGTCACCTCGGTGACATAGACCTCCGTTTCGCCGACTCGAGCGAGCTCCTCCTTGATTCCAGCCCAATATTCGACGCCGATGGGGCCGATGTTGAGCTCCTGGAAGCCGGCCATCCCGTGCATGAGCACGATGGGGTAAGGCGCACCGAGTCCCTGCGAAGGCGTCGTCGAGCCACCTCCCGGAAGGGGCGCATCCACCTGGGGTGGCCGCGGGGCCGGACGGACGGTGGTGGTCGTGGACGGCGCTGCGGCCGTAGCGGTTGCGTCGCCGTCGCTCTCCGAGCCGCACGCCGCGAGGAACGCCACACCGACTACCGCAAACAGCGAAGAGAGCTTCATGTGCCGCCTACCCCCGAATCGTTCGTGTGCGAACGATATACGAGGGCGCTCCCGGGCTGGTCAACGCGACGGCCGCAGATAGGTGGGAGTCTTTTCGATGCATACTGTAAAATTGGAATCGCCGTTTTGGGGCGATGCGTCACGTTTCTCGCGATCAACAGGGCGACAGTAACGCGATGCGCCGAGCGGAAGACACCGATCGCCCTCAGTTCGTCGACTCCCCAATATCGCGGGGTGAGTATCTGTCGTGCTGCGTCATCAAAAGGGCCCAAGCGCCATGGTAGGATAGTCTCCCATCTATTTTCGAGCTCCGCCGCGGCGCGCCACACTAGGGTGAGACCAGTGCCCCACTTTGCTCCCGTCGCCACACGCGACGATCCCCGATTCGAACCGTACCGTGAGCTTCGCGATCGTGACGTGCGTGGGCGCGACGGTGTTTTCATCGTCGAGGGGGAAGTTCTCCTGCGCGTCCTTGTCGCTCGAGATCCCGAGGCGATAGTCTCGGTCCTCATTCTCGACAAGCGTCGCGAGAAGCTCGACGACGCGCTCGCCCTGCTTCCATCGACCACGCCGGTCTACCTTGCTCCCGAGCCCGTGATGAACGATGTCGTCGGCTTCCCGATCCATCGCGGCATTCTGGCTCTCGCGCGAAGGGGGGCAGCTCGAACCGCGGCGGCCCTCTTGGGCGCGACGGACGGTCCCGCGCTCGTCGTCGGGATCGCAGGCGTGACGAACCACGACAACGTGGGCGGCATCTTCCGGAACGCCGCGGCGTTCGGCGCAAAGGCCGTGATTCTGGACCGTGCGACGTGCGATCCGCTCTACCGAAAAGCGCTCCGTGTCTCCGTCGGTGCAGCCCTCGCCGTACCGTTTGCGTCCGTCACCGACGAGGACGAGCTGATTGCCTGTCTCGAAAGCGCCGGCTTCGTTCCGTACGCGCTCACACCACGTGGCGAGCTCGATCTTCACGAGCTTCGCTCGTCCGAGCTGCCAAAACGTGTCGCGTTGGTGCTTGGTGCCGAGGGAACGGGCCTGTCGGAACGGACCTTGAAAAGGGCCCGTGGGCTTCGCATCACGATGGCGCCAGGATGGGACTCGCTCAACGTCTCGGTCGCGAGCGGAGTCGCCCTCCACGCGCTATCGCCGGCCAGGTAACATGTACGCTGCCGGTACCGGCCGCTCGTAGGAGGACTCGATGCGTTCCGTTCGAGAATCGATCGTCATCCATGCCCCGCGCGAGCGCGTCTTTCGAATCGCCGCCACCGAAGACTCCCTACCGCGTTTCTTTCGTGGCGCGCTCGGTCTGATTCCGAGCATCGAGAGCATGAAGACCGAATCGCCGGTCCGCGAAGGCGCGCTCCGAGAGGTCGTATTGGGCGACGGCTCGCGCATCGTGGAGCGCGTGACGGCGTGGGATCCTCCCAGGTTTCATGCGTACGAAGCCCACGAGAAAAACCCTCTCCAAGCCCTCCTGTTCGCGAAGCTGTCGGCTTCGTTCGCATTCGAGGAAGAGGGCGAAGGCACCCGAGTGACCTGGACCTATTCGCTCGTTCCGCGGACGCCCTTGCTCTTGCCCGTCGTGGCGCTCGTGCTGTTCGCCTTCAGAAAGGCTCAGCGACGTTGCCTCGAAGCGATTAAACGTGAGCTCGAAACCTCGGACTGAGAAGCCTCATTGGCCCATGCAGCGCTGGAGCGGACGACCGTTTTCCATCGTGCAAGGAGCACCCGGTGGGTTCGACAGGCACGCCGGCGACGAGGGCTGGGCGGTAAGGCAGCCGCAGGTCCAGTCGTCCTTGCACGCGTCCGGAAAGTCGGCGCACTCGAAGGAGTCGGCAGGCACTCCGGCGTCGACGCCCGACGCCCGCACGCGGCAAAACTGCGTGCCAGGACAAGTCTTGCTTCCGCAAGGGATTTGCTGACAGGGGCACCCCACTCCAAACTTCTTCCAGGTGCCCGAAGGGGCGTCGCAGCTGACGACGAAACCCACGCAGCAGGCATCGACGCCGGAGCATGCCCGTTCGTTCGGTTTGCACGCGGCTCCGATTTGAGCCTTCACACAAGCCGACGCGTCACCGGATGCGGCCTCGATGGGAGCGTCGGTCGTGGACGAGTCCGAAGGGCTCGCGTCGTTGGCGTCCGGGACGGTCGCTACTGAACCGCACGCCCACGACACAACGCCGGCTGCTGCGATCGCCAGCACTATGGTCTTCGGTTGCATGGGCGCTGCGTTCGCAAGCGTCATGCCGGCGCAAGCGCAGCGTTTAAGGGTAGAGCGGACGTATCTGAGTGGGCACTATGCGCCACTCACGACTCGGGTGGCATGGGCCCCGGTCGGCAGCGACGTCAGAAGTTGTAGGTGAGCGAATACCGCTGGCAGACGTTCTGCGTCGGGGTGACACGGAAATACACGTCGGATTGTTCGTCGATGGTGCCCGTGCAATTCCAGTCGACCTTGATCTCCGAAGGCGTGCCGGCGCAGCAGCCGTGAAGGCCAATCGCGGAGTCCTTTTTCACTCCGCCGCCGCACGACTTCACGTCGGTAGTCGCGCCGTTCACCTTGCACTGAACGAACACGCAAAACTCGAGGCCTTGGCCGTCCAGCTTGAACACGCCATCTTGGCGGCAGAGAGTCTTGTCGGCGAGCGACACCCGGTACATGTCGGTGTCGGCCAAGCCGCGAACGACGCCATTGACCGTGACCTTGTTCTTGTCGCAGTCGTCGGTGTTCGGTTGAAGCTTCGAGGTAGGCTCGGTCCCACCCGGATCGTTCGGATCGAGGCAGCCCGAGAGATCATTGCCGCCATCGGGTGCGGGGCCCACTCCAGAGTCCTCTTCGAGGATTCCACCCTCGAACGGCGGGGGCGTAGGGGTCGCCGAGTCGCGTGTCACGCTGGCGTCGCGCCCTTGCTCCACGTCGCCCGCGTCCGGCGACTCGCCGTTCGTCGTTCCACATGCCGAAAGCACGAGTGCCCCGGCAAGGGCCGCGCATGCCAAACATCCGATCGTCGTTCGCTTCATGGCAAGCCCTCGTTCGTCGCTTCGGGCGAGGGTTCGCGCCCATCTACGACACTCAGAATGTTTCTGAAAAGCCATCGCCATGCAACGCGAAAGCCATGACGCTTCCCGTCAAGGCGGTCCGACAGCCCGCGACACGTGGACGATCCGGCATGCGCCGCCCGTGACGGACCTACTTCGTGACGATGGTCTTGCACCCGATGACGATGCGAATCTTGCCGTCCGGATCGGCTTTCACGTCCGCGCAGGACTGGCCGTTCAAGATGACCTTGGACGGATTGTTCGGATCGTCGTAGGTCCAGCCGTTCGCTGCGTTCTGCGGGATGGGACCCTCGACTCCGGCGCCGTTCGTGTAGAGAACGTTTACTTTCGTGGGGTCCAGAACGCCCGCGCCTTGCGGCTTTTCGAGCTGAAACTCGCACGACGCGACCTTCTCGCGAATCTGGTTGATGGCCGCAAGAAAGTCGTCTCGGATCTGAGCGGCCGTCTTGACGCCAGGGGTGACCTGAAAGTGGCAAGGCTTGCCGGTCATGTTGGTGTCCGACCAGGTGGCGTTGCAGCCGGGCTCCGGCGCACCACCGGCTCGGGCCGCTTCGCCCAAGAAGAGCTCGTCGTACTGGTCGATTCGGGCCGTGGGGTTGCCCACACCCACGACGAAGACGGTCGCGGACGGGGTTCCGGTCTTCGTTTCGTTGATGGCGGCGATGACGTCGGCGTTGGCCTGAGGTTGCGTCAGGTTGCCCGAGTTCGGCACGCCGTCGGTCATCATGACCATGACGTATTTTCCGCCGGGCAATACCGGAGCTTGCGGCGAATAGCCCACCAGAATGGGACGTTGGCCGCGGACGGCCGCCGCGAGCGGGGTGCCTTGGGCGGCATACACGGGAGGGCTTAGGCGTCCCTTTAGCGCCGTGGCCTGGGTCGCGTCGACGTACCCAATGGCCACGTCCGTTTGGGCCGAGGGCTTCGCCGTGTTGCTCGAGAAGAGGTACATGCCCACGGCGAGGCTCGGATCGGGCTTCGCGACCAATCCGTCGAAGAAGCTCTTCAGCGCGCCACGAACGGCGATCCACTTCTTGCCGGACGACTGCGTCGCCTGGTTCGTGAGGTCCTGGCGGGGTGTGGTGGTCTCGGGGTCGATCTCGCGCTCGCCAGCGACGTAAGCGGTGCCGTCGAAGCCGTCCATGCTGCCAGAGCCGTCGATCACCAGCATCATGTAGACCGGGATGCGTCGCGCCTCGGCCGTGGCCGTTGCACACCCACCATCGAGGTCGAACGCGCTGCCGTCCCCTCCGTCGGTGGCTGCGTCGCCGAACGAGCCCGTCGGTGGAAGCACCACCGTGCTCGTGTCCGGCTGCATGCCCGAATCGAACGTGCTGAGCGGCTCGGACGAGCCACACGCCGGAGCGAGTACCGTGGTCAAAGCAGTCAAGGAAAAAAGGAAGGGGAGGGCAGCCGCCGGCCGAAGACGCAACGCCATAATGTCTTTGCAGATACCACGCCTCACTCCAACGCGCCGGAGGAATCCTTCGGTCCTCCGTTCACTGTGGCGTTGGTTTTTCCCACTTGCTACCCATTGGTCCCTCGAGCGACAGGTGCCTGCGAAAGATCCTCCCCAACCACTGATGAGCTTCCTCGACCCTGCCTCCGCGCCCACGAGCGTGTCGTGATCTCCGTCGACGAGCTCGACGTGCGTACGAACGACGGGCCGTTGCCGACGCGCCTCTACCGATCGGACCGCGAGGGTGGAATCCTCATGGTGCTTGCTCCGGGGGCTGGAGCTTCCCATTCGCATCCGTTCATGGTGGCCGTGGCGAGCGCGCTCGCCGAGCTGGGGGTTCACGTTCGCACGTTCGACTTTCACTACATGGCCGAGGGACGAAAGGCGCCGGATCGCATGCCGAAGCTCGTGGCGGCGTATCGCAAGGTCTTGGACGACTCGCGCGCACGCCTCGGAGGAACGCTCTTCGTCGGTGGAAAGTCGATGGGCTCGCGGGTCGCGGCAGAGATGGCCTGCGAGGCGGGTCGAGAAGGAGGCTCGGATCTCGCGGGGCTGGTCGCGTTCGGCTATCCGCTCGCGCCAAAAGGCCGAGACTCCGAGCGCGCGCCTAGACAGGCCTTGCTCGCGAGTGTCCCTCTGCCTTTTCTCGTCGTGCAGGGGGAGCGCGACGCCCTCGGAGGCGCTGCCGTGCTTTCCGAGGTCGTTCGGGAAATCGACGCGGGGTCCGGGCGTGCGAGACTCGCCATCGTCGCGGATGCCGACCACGCCTTCGAGCTTCCGAAGCGAGCGCTCGCGGGCCGAACCCAGGACGACGTCTGGCGCGCGGTCGGCGCGATGGCCGCGGGCTTCGTCCACGAGGTCGCCGCTCAGTACTTGGCTCCAGGATTGTCCGCCGCGGTCCGGGATCTCGTCTAGCATCCGTCCGATGACCGAGCGCGGAGTGTCGTTCGACACCAAAGACGCATTCATTCGTCCTCTGATCGAGGGCTCGACCCGAGTCGCCCTCGACCTCTTCGAAGACCCGGAAGCGGCCGAAGGAGTGTCCGGACTCGCGTCCCAAATTCATGACTTCGCTGGCGAAATGGCGCGTACGTTGACCGCCCGCGTCGAAGAGGTTCGGCGGCTCCCGCTCGCGTGCGAAGAGGGCTGTTCGTATTGCTGCCGAGGCACGCCCGTCCTCGTGTCCGCACCCGAAGCCATTGCCCTCGCCACCCACCTCCGAAAGACCCGATCGCCAGAGGACCTCGAGGCGCTCCGGGAGCGAGTGGCCGCGGCCCACGCGCGTGTTCGCGAGCTCGACGTCGACGCGAGGGCCGAGGCCAAAGAAGCCTGTCCCCTTCTCGACACGGAGCGTGGCGTCTGCACCGCGTACGAAGCTCGGCCGACCGCCTGCCGGGCGTACAACTCGTGCGATCGCTCGCGATGCGCCGAGGCCTTCGACGCGGGCCTCGCGAGCCCGACCCTTCCGTCCAATCCGATCCTTTTCCGCGCCACCCACGCGAGCGGTTTCGGGCTGATGGTCGCCACCGAGCTCCGAGGGCTCGAGACCGGTCCGTACGAGCTCGTGAATGCCCTCGATACGGCGCTCGCCGACGCCGACATCGAGCGCCGCTGGGCCGCCGGCGAGACCGTTTTTTCGCATACGCGCCTCAGCGACGAAGGCGCCATCGCGTTTCGGGACATCATCACGGGCCTTGCGACCGACTTCCGCGAGGGGCGCATGCGGGAGACCATGAAAATCGCGCAGAAGGTCGATCCCGAAGCGCGCCGACGCGAGCGCAATCGGCGAAAGGCGCAGGGAAAAAAGCGATGACGAGGCACGCGTGAAATCCGTGGATCGCTCGCGGTTCCACGAGCTCGTCGCGCTCATCGCCGGGAGCTCCCGTGGGGAAATCGGCCCGTCCATCGGCGCGTGGGTCTCCGTGGCGGCGGCGTCGACGGCCGCCGTGGTGGCGGCCTGTGGGGCCCACGGTTCGGACGTCGCGGGCGCCGAGATCCGCATACCGGCTCAACCCACCGCTCCGCCACGTTCCGCCGCTCCGCGTCCCGGCCCCTCGGCGAGTGCCGTGGCGATGGACGAGCCCGGGGCTCCGAGCGAAGAGGGCGACGAGCCCGACGATCCGGACGAATCGGCGTCGTGCGGCGAGGTCGATGCCCGTCAAGTGACGCGGCCGAGCGGAGCGTGCACCGACGCGACCCCTCCGCCCTCGGCATGCGCCGGTTGTGGAACCAAAGGTTTCGGTTCGTCGAAGTGTGCATCCTACAGGCAATACTTGAAGCCCAAAGTCGCCAAAGCCGCCACCGACTGCCTCGCCAAGCTCGCGGCTCCTAGGTGCGACTCGTGTGCGATTTACGCTTGCGGAGATCGCGCCATGAAAGCCTCCTGCCCCGATCCGTCCGCCGACGCCGAGTGCCGCGCCCTCGCAAAGACGTGTCCGCACATGCCCATGGACGATTGTTCGCGGTACATGGCTGCGCTGCTCCCGGCAGGCCGGGTCAAGCTCAAAGCGTGTATGACACGCTGCTCGCTTTTCTCCTGCGCCGAGGGATTGTGAGTCGGCCTCCGATCGACGGAGCCACCGTGCTTTTGACGGGCGCATCGTCCGGGATTGGGCTCGAGCTCGCCAAGCTGTTCGCGCTCCGCAGCAAGTGCCTCGTCCTCGTCGCGCGCCGAAAGGAGCGCCTCGAGGCCCTCGCGGACGAGCTCACGAAGCTTCGCCCGGACCTCGTCGTGAGGGTCGAGCCGTGCGACTTGGGCGACGTGTCCGAAGCCGAGAAGCTCGTGGGTCGCCTCGAGGCCGACGGCGTGACGATCGACGTGCTCGTCAACAACGCCGGCGTGGGTCTGATGGGCATGTTCGATCGGTCGGACCCGCTCCGAGTGCGCAAAATGATCGATCTCAACGTGACGAGCCTGGTCGCCCTCACACACGCGTGCGTGCGCGGCATGGTGGCCCGAGGCCGCGGCGGCATCTTGAACATAAGCTCCGGCGCGGGCCTCACGCTGATGCCGGGTTTCGCCGCTTACGTTGGAACCAAGCACTTCGTCACCGGCTTCTCCGAGGCTCTCCGCTGCGACCTGTCCGGGACGGGGATGACGGTGACTCAAGTCTGCCCAGGGCCGGTCGCCACCGAGTTCGAGGAGACCGCGGGAAACTTCAGCGGGATCAAGGTCCCCGGCTTCGTCGAGATCACGGCGGCTCACTGCGCCAAGGCCTCTTTTTCGGGTTTTTCGCGCGGAAAAGCCATCGTGGTCCCTGGCTTCGTGATGACCCTCCTGCTGGCGTTTTCCGGCATCACGCCGCGATGGCTGGTGCGGGCGTACACCGCTCTGGGGGCGCGGTTTTTGCGTAAAAAGGAGGCGAGCGTACGTCCGTGACGCTCGCGTGACCTTTACATCCGGCGTTGCCACGCCCACATTGGCCCCGTGATGAATTTTCGCATCGGACGGATTCCCGTTCAGGTTCACGGATCCTTCTTCCTCACCATGCTGCTCTTCAGTGCGGGGAACCTGAAGAATCCCGCCGTCGTTGCGGCCTGGATTGCGGCAGCGTTCGTCGGCGTGCTCCTCCACGAGCTCGGCCATGCGTACGCGGGTCGGGCGTTCGGTCTCGCTCCGGCCATCCAGCTCCATGGAATGGGCGGCGTCACCACGTGGGTCGCCGGAAAGCGCCTCTCGCCCGCCAAGCAAATCGTCATCAGCCTGGCTGGTCCGCTCGTCGGCATCGGCATCGGCCTGCCGCTGCTTCTGCTCGCCCCGTCCATGAACCTCACCCCGCTGCAGGCTCAGGCCATCGACGGCGTCGTGTGGGTAAACCTCGGGTGGGGTGTGCTCAACCTCTTGCCGATTCTGCCGATGGACGGCGGAAACATCATGTCCTCGTTCTTCCAGCTCTTTTCGCCGAAGCACGGCGAAACCGCCGCCCGGGTCGTGTCGATGGGCGTGGCGGCGATGGTGGGAGGCGCGGCGGTGTTCTTTGGGTTCTACTTCGGCGCCTTGCTCGCGGGCCTCTACCTCGTGCGAAACTTCCAAGCGCTCCGTGCCGGCCGCAAAGCCGAAGTCGACGAAGTCCCTCTTGCGGCCGCCATGGCCGAAGCCTACGCGGCCCTCGATCGCCAAGACGGGGCCACCGCCATTCGCATCGCCGAGCCGGTGCTGCTCAAGGCGGCCTCGAACGACCTCAAGATCACCGCCATCCGCGTCCTCGCGTACGCCCGCATGCTCGAAGGGCAGTGGGGCCACGTCATGGCCATCTTGGAGCGCTTCGCCCCCATCATCGGCGCCGA
The DNA here is from genome assembly GCA_043764595.1 of Myxococcales bacterium. Lineage (GTDB taxonomy): Bacteria > Myxococcota_A > Polyangia > Polyangiales > Polyangiaceae > JAAFHV01. The sequence continues at coordinate 33,729 of JAYUKI010001018.1, forward strand.
GGAGCTCGGCAAGTTCGAGCGCACGGCCCTCGAGCTTGGCCGGACCGAGGACGCAAACCGCATCAAGACTCTGCGAATCGCCGAAGAAACCGGGGTCCTTCCGGAGGTCGAAGGTTTCAAAGCCTGAGGGCGCGCTGAAATTCTCGGCGCACCTGAGAAAACCGCATGCGCACCTGAATAATATGGGGAAGACTCGCCGTTGCCCTCCCGTATTGGTCCGATGAGTCGTTGATGTCCCCTCGAACCCCGCAGACCTCGAACCTTCTCGTGCCCAGCGACGCCTCGTCGCGCGACCTGGGCAAGGAGGAGTCTGGCGTTCGAGAGCGCAGTGCCGCGGAGCGCGAGGCCGAAGCGCGGGGCATTGGCCTCCAGCTCGAGCGCGAGGGGCACGCACTCGTCCAAGGCCTCGAGGCGTTGCGTTTTGCGTTCAACGGACGTTCTGGCGCCGAGATGCGCACCTTGAAAGGGAGGGCGCAGGCCCTCGCGCATGTCCGTGACGGCCTCTTGCAGGTCCTTGCCGCGGCCAGCTCGGTCCCGAGGCTCTTCCGCGACGGCACGGCGTTCGTCGATTACCTGCGCGGCGTTGCAGCCTGGTCCCACGCCACGTTGGAGGCCCTCGGAGAACACGCGCGCTCTCTCGGGCCAACCGGCCAATCGACGTCCACCGGGGCGCCCACCGACTTCGCGTGGCGTGTGGAGCTCGCGAAGAACCTGCATTTCGACGAGCTTATGGGCGAAGTCGAAGCGGAGCTCGCCGAAGCGGGGGCGTACGATCCGGCTGTTGACGCGGTGCGTGCAGCCATGGAGCGGCTCTTTTACGTCGCCCGTGCCCTCGAAGCTCGTCTCTGACTCTCCCCCAATTGACCCCTGGGGCCCGCGGGAGAGCTGAGCCAACAACGCATCCGGTGTGCCAGGATTTCTTTCGTCTCCGACACCGCTCCTCTGCCGTGGGGGAATCGTTGGAGGTAGGCTGCTCGTCCCATGGGGAAAAAGCAGCTCGTCAGCGAAGTTTTTGCCGAAACGGTCAAGAAGCACGGCGCACGTACGGCGCTGAAAGTGAAGCGTGGTGGTGCGTGGCAAGCCACGAGCTGGGAAGGCTATCTCGCGCAGAGCCGTCGCGCGGGAAGGGCCCTCGTCGCGCTCGGATTGCAGAAGGGGGAAGCCGTCGTACTCATTGGCTTCAACTCTCCGGAGTGGGTCGTCGCCGACGTGGGCGCCATTCTCGCAGGCGGAGTGCCCGCGGGCATCTACACGACGAACACGGCGCCGCAGTGCCGCTACATCGCCGCCCACTCGAACGCGCGCGTGGCCTTCACCGAGAACGAGGTCCAGACGAAGAAGTTTCTCGAGATTCGTCACGAGCTCTTGGGTCTCGTCGCCATCGTCCAGATGACCGGGGAGCCGAGATCCGAAGGCGTAATGTCTTGGGAAGCGTTTCTCGCGAAGGGCGACACCGTCCCTGACGCCGACCTCGACGCTCGAATCGCGGCGCAGTCGCCCGACGACGTTTGCACGCTCATCTACACCTCCGGAACCACGGGCGATCCGAAGGCCGTCATGCTCACGCACGACAACCTCACGTGGACCGCGGACACCACGGCAACACACCTTCGGTTCGGCCCGGACGACGTGAGCCTCAGCTACTTGCCGCTCAGCCACATCGCAGAGCAAATGCTCACGCTCCACGGCCCCATGCGGATCGGCTCCACGGTGTATTTCGGGGAGAGCTTGGAAGCTTTGCCGGACAACCTCCGCGAAGTGCGCCCGACGTTCTTTTTGGGTGTGCCGCGTGTCTGGGAAAAGATGCAGGCGAAGATGATGGCCGCGGGCGCCTCGGCCCCTCCGCTCCGCAAAAAGCTCGTCGTTTGGGCGAAAAAAGTGGGCCTCGCGAGTGGCTACGCCGACCAGCGAAACGAGCCGAAGCCGCTACTTCATCCCATCGCCAAGAAGCTCATCTTCGACAAGGTCCGCGAGCGCCTCGGGATGGATCGACTACGTGTGGCGGTGACGGGAGCCGCTCCGATCTCCAAGGACACACTCGAGTTTTTCCTAAGTCTCGGCATTCCACTCCTCGAAGTGTACGGAATGAGCGAATGCACGGGGCCTGCGGCGTTCTCGGCGCCGGACGCCTACCGAACTGGAAAAGCGGGTCGGGTCGTGCCCGGGACGGAGCTCAAGATCGCGGAGGACGGCGAAATTTGCTTCCGCGGTCGCCACGTCTTCAAAGGGTATTTGAAGGACGAAGCCGCGACGAGCACGGCCATCGATGGCGACGGTTGGCTCCACTCAGGGGACATCGGCACGCTCGATCGGGACAACTACGTCCAGATCACCGACCGCAAGAAGGACCTTCTCATCACTGCCGGCGGCGAAAACATCGCTCCGCAGGTCATCGAGGGCGCATTGAAGTCTCTGCCGGTCATCGGCCAAGCCGTCGTGCTCGGCCGATGACCGGCAGAAGTTTCTCGCGGCGCTGCTGACGCTCGATCCGG
>JAYUKI010001019.1:0-9790 GCA_043764595.1 Myxococcales bacterium
CGTGGCCGGCCTCGCGCGGGCGGGCTTGGTGAAGCTCCGTGACGACTCGATGGTGAAAGACGGAGAGACCATCTCGTTCCAAAGGGTCTTCTTGGTCGACCCGGATCGGACCCCGAGCGATCTGTCGGGCATCTTGCTCGGCGAAGAAGCCGTTCCGAGCAAGCGAGCCAGAGCGAGCAAAGGTTTGCGTGCCGAACGTAAGACGAAGAAAAAATCGCCCAGGGCGGCCAAAGCGGCAAGAGCGGCCACGAGCTCGCCCTCCAAAAAGGCAGTAGCACTCGAGACCGGGGACGATCTCGGCCTGGCCCTTCGTGGATTCCGCACCGCCGAGGCGAAGAGGCTCGGCGTGCCCGCCTTCCGCATTTTCACCGACCGTACGCTCGCGGCCTTGGCCTCGGAGAGGCCCGCCGACGAAGAAGAGCTCCTGGCCATTGGCGGAGTGGGCCAGGCCCTCGTGAAACGCTACGGAAAAGCCATCCTCGCGCTAATCCGCGGATAGGCGTGCCGCAAAAGAAGTCGATCCAATCGGCGACGAGGCCCTGCCGCGAGGCGAACTTTCACCGAAATGCTGCGGTATTTCGAGAGCCTTCAACGCTGCCGTTTGGGACGCATTGGCGGCGAGTCGTCAACGTCTTTTGCGCCGGACCCTTAGGGTCCGCTTTGCCTGGTCGACTCGACGGTACGTCGAGGCGTGACCGTCAGCGCGGAACGTAAATGCCAAGAACGCGTCCGCCCCCGTTCACGAAGGCCTGTCGGCTTCCTCCGTATCCCATGTTCGGCCCGTCGTTGATGAAGCGTCCACCGCCCGCGGCAATGGCAATGTCTCCCGCGGTGGGGTGGGCAGTTCCAGGAGCTCCGGCCGCCACCACGACCACGGCGCCGCGTGGTGCGTCGTAGGGATTCGTCAGCGAAAGCCGCTGGAGGCCCCAGGTCTGCGCGTTGCTCCCGCGGTTCATGTATTCGGCAAACATACGTGCTTCGGCGCTCCCCATGTCGGGGGCATCGCCATAGCTGTCGATGTTGCCGTATCCAGACTTCCAGAGATAGTCCCAAACATACTGAAAACAGCGCCCTCGCGAGGCTCCCGAGTGGTTTCTGTCGGCATACGTGACCACCCGGCTCATTTGGTCCTGACCGCGCGACGAGATGCTTCCCGACGGATTGGAGGGATTGCTCGGACCGGCTGGATTCGTTCCCGAAGCCGCAAGGTACTGGCCAAACACCCAACCGGTCCGTCCGTTCCACGTGACTCCGTACCAGCCCGATTTCGGCTCGGCTGCTCCGGAACGAACCTTGGTGCCCGCGGGGATGACCTGGACGATTTCGGCGCTCGTATTCGGGCTCGCGCGATGGTTCACGGCTGCCGTGGTCACGAGCTCGGTCCCGACCGCTACGCTTCCCGTAATGCCGTCTTCGCTACTGCCTTCTGCTTCCGGTGCCCCTTCGATTTCGGCGCTGCACCCTGCGGCGGAAAGGGAGAGAAGGACGGCGACGACAACCCACGAGGCTTTGCGGAGATTCATGACTTCCCCCATTGCGCGTGGCGTGCCAGCAAAGTCGGGCCATTTGTCGACAAATGTAGGCATTTATCCCATCTGCCAAAAGTCGGCGCTTCGAGTGGTCCAAAACCGGCGAACAGCCGACGTCGAAGCCGCGGCAACAGAAGTTTCCGCTCCGACGGCTCGCGGGCTCGATCACTGAGGACGCGATGCACCAGGGCGAGGAGCAATGCTGCGTTCAGCTCAGCGAAGCGGCGTTCGTGGGTCTTCGCCAGCGCGCGGGAAGGCTCACCAGGACCTCGCGGGGCGAGGTGCGAATCTCGACACGTTCTTCGAGCCCGACCTCGTCCCCGCTTGGAGCGCGACGCCCAGTGGCCCCCTCTTGCACGATGCGCAGAAGCCCACGACCGAGCTGCTCACCGAGGCCGAGGTGGCGCGCGATCGACGCGAGCAGCGGATTTCGTGGCACGGAGACGCCACCTTCGCGGGCCGCCTCTTCGAGGTCCGAGAGCCCCTCGGGTGGACCGCCGGGGCTGTGGACCTCGAGGCGATCCGAAAACAGACGCAGAACCACGCGACTCGGTCGCCGAAGGTCCCGGTGGACGAGAGCATTCACCACGGCCTCGCGCACGATTTCCCTCGCGTAGGGCGCTTGCGCATCACCACTAGGCTCGCGGACGTCACTCCTCGATTCGTCGCCGACGAAGTCGAGCGCCGTTTGGACGAGCACGTGCAACGGGCCTTCGAGGTCCGCCCTCCGGGCGACCGGATCGGCGAGAGTGAGGCCATTCAAGGCGACGCAGCCAAGACCCCATTCCGGGAACACGTACTGAGGAGTCTTGCCGAAGACGTAGGCCCCGACGAGGGTTGGCACGACACGCGGCGACATCTTCGCGAGGAGCCCGAGTCGAATCGCCGCATCGTCGCGGCCCACGGCAGACACTAGGCCGGGAGCGCGCTCCACGAGGAAACGTTCGAGGGCGACGAGATCGAGATCGTCGAGGTCCATCGAGCCTACCGCCGTTCGCTCGCTGCTCATCATCGCGAGAACGTTAGTATCCTCTATTTCCCAACGGCAAGCTTCGCGCCGAGCGGTGGCATTTGAAGCCATTCGTGGGCACCGGCGATCGGACCGTCACGACGTCTCGAGAGGATCGATACGGTCTTTGGGGAGCGGCTTTTTTCGTAGGAGAAAGGCCCTCTCCGTCAGGCCCGTAACCCCGGCAGCGGCGAACTTGGGACCTCCGGTGCTGGGGCCTTCCTCGAGGAGCTCGATGGCGAAGTGTTCACTGTAGAGTGCATGTACATCCGCCAGGGAGACCGACCAGGGTGGACCTTTCACCTTGTCTTGCGGGTACTCGAACGTGACGAGGAACACGAGCCCCTCGGGCCGCAGCACGCGCAAAAGCGCTTCCACGTAGGTGGCTCGCGTGGGCGGATCGAGCGCGACGAGCGCGGCGCGATCGTAGATGGCGTCCACTTCGCCGTCCGTGTGCTCTGGACCAAGGGCGAGCGCGTCGCCCTCGAGGATCGTGAGATCGCCAGAGAGAGATGCGTGCTTCACGAAGGGCCCAAGGGCCGTCTCGGTCGCGGTTTCCTCGAGGTCCGAGAAGAGCTCGAGGATCGCGGGGCGCACGAGCTCGCTGCCGATCACCGAATGCCCGCACGCGCGAAGGAAGACGAGGTCGACCGACTTCCCACAGAGGGGCACGTACACCCGCTTACATCGTGCGATGCGCGAAATGTGACGTTGAAGCAGCACGTTCGGCCGGCCTTCGTGAAAACCGATTTGGCGCTGCTGCCAGCGTTCCTCCCAAAAAGCTCGCTCCATGAGAATCAGGTCTAGCGGAATCGGGAGGCTCGCGCTCCTTCCGTTCGTCCGAGATCGCTTCTTGCTTAACGGTCGACTCGTCGCCCACACCCGTAAATTTCTCGACTCTTTTTCGCTCGCTCCCCGCCGATATGTGCCGCATCGTGCCAAAAGTTTTCCCGAGATGGCGCGATGGATTGGCGGAGTCGTCCCCAAGAATGTTCATCGATTCGTGACCCGTTTCGACTCCTGCGCCCCACTACGCATCGAGAGCCCTCGCCCGAAGGAACCGTCTCCATGTCCAAGTCCAAGTCTCGCGTGAAGAAGAGCGCCCCTCTCGCAGCCCAGGCAGATCCGTTCGCTGGCGACGTCTCTTCGCAGGCGGCGCTCGAAGCGGTCAGCATTCCGCCGGTCACGGACGACATCTCGAACGAGCACTTTTTCTCGCGCGATTCGAGCCCTCCGATGGCGGACGACGACGACGACGACGACGAGACCGTAAAAGAGCGGGCGCTCCGGCAAACCCCCGAGGTTCGAGCACGAATCGCGCGCGCGCAGCGCATCGTGATGGGCCTCGTCGGTGCAGCGGCCATCGTCACCTTCGCCGGCCTCGGCTCGAAGGCCCTTCGGCAGACAGCCTCCGCGCAGGCCGTCGCAGCCTCTCCGAGGAGCGCCCTCGTGGCCGAGGCACCGAAGCCGCTCGAAGCGAAGCTCGAGCTCCCGAAGGCGCCCGCGCCGATGAACCTCGAAGCCCCGAAACCCGCAGAGCCCGCGAAGGTCGAGGAGCCCGTCAAGGTCGCCGAGAAGCCCGCGAAGGTCGAGGTTGCTCCTTCGGCAGCTCCTTCCGCGGCCGATCCTGCGACGCCCACGAAGACGGCCCTCGAAGAGAAAAAAGACTCCCAACGCGCGCTCGATCGCGGCAAATCGAAGGATGCGATCGCTTCGGGCGAACGTTCGGTGGCGCTCGATCCCGCCGACGGCGAGGCTTGGCTCATCCTCGGCGCCGCCTACCAAGAGCAGGGAAAAATGACCGACGCCCGCCGCTGCTACCAAGCCTGCCTGAAGGAAGGCAAGCGAGGGCCGAAGGGCGAATGCGCCGCCATGCTCCACTAGAGCACCGAACAGGCGCAGCGCGCGGACTACTCCGGGCATGACTTCGTTTGGTGGGGGTCCTAAGGTCTCGCGACCCATGGAGCACGTCGTTTCTGCGTCCTCACTCGTCCGCCGGCCCTCCTCGAAAGAGGCCGCGCCCGCGGAAGAAACCGCGCCAAGCGGCCCTCACGCGCCGTCGAAGAAGCGGGACTGGCAGTGGCAAATTCGCCACGCGGTCGGGGATCTTGCTTCTTTGGCCAAGGCGTTGCCGCTCACGCCGGAGGAGCGTGCCGGAGCCGAACGCGCCGCCAAACAGGGCCTGCCGCTCGCCATCACGCCGTATTACCTCTCGCTGGTGGACAAGCACGATCCGAAGTGCCCGGTTCGTCTTCAGTGTGTGCCACGCGTCGAGGAAGGAACCGTTTCCCTAGGGGATCTCGACGATCCTCTTGGCGAGGTCGCCCACGAGGTCGCGCCTCATCTCGTCTCGAGGTACCCCGATCGCGCCTTGCTTCTGGCGACCGATCGCTGTGCGGTGTACTGCCGATTTTGCACGCGCTCTCGCATGGTGGGGGACGGAGGCGGCGCCGTTTCGCTCGAGGCGCTCGCGCCGGCATTTGCGTGGCTGCGCAAGAACCCGCAAATTCGCGACCTCATCGTCAGCGGTGGCGATCCACTCGCGATGGCCACGCCACGGATCGTGCGTCTCGTCGAAGCCATTCGCGAGATTCCGAGCATCGACACGATTCGCCTTGCGACACGAGTCCCCGTGACGCTCCCGATGCGCATCACGAGCGAGCTCGTCAAAGCCCTACGGAAGCACCACCCACTTTGGGTCATGACCCACTTCAATCACCCGAAAGAGCTCACCCGCCAGTCGATCGCGGCCTGCGAACGGCTCGCGGATGCTGGCTTTCCGGTGATGAACCAGACCGTGCTGCTTCGCGGAGTCAACGACGACGCCGACACCTTGGAGACCCTCTTCCGAGGCCTCATCCGGGCCCGCGTACGCCCGTATTACCTTTTGCAAATGGACCCGGTGAAAGGCACCGCCCACCTCCGCACGCCCTTGAAGAAGGGAATCGAGCTGATTGGCGCTTTGCAGGGCAGGCTCACGGGAATTGCCCTACCGAAGCTCATTTGCGACACGCCAGGCGGCTTGGGAAAAGTACCACTCGGCCCGAACAACGTGGTGGTGGAGGGAGCAGGCAAAACGACCCTCCGAACGTTCCGCGGCGACCTTGTAGACTACATCGATCCGGAGATTTGACTCGATTGAGCCGGGCCTTCTCTGGATCGGTTTCGAAGACCGGCGACGAGCCGTAGCTCTAGAACGGCGTGGGCCACGCGCATTTGGCATGCTCGCGTGGCCCGCCGCCGCTCGACCGCATCAGACGAAGTACTTCCGCATGGGCTCGAAATAGTGGGTTTCCCAGCCGGACTCGTAGCGGGCGCCTTGGCCGTCCGGGATGGATGTATGGTGCAACACGAGGAGCGTTCCGTCACCTTCGGGGACGAGCGTTATCTCCAGCCGAGAGTCTTCGGCGTCCTCGGGAAACTCCGTCGTGCGCCAGGTCTGGACGATTCTGGAGGGCCTCTCGAGCTCGACGTTCGTGCCTTCGATGTAGCCGTCCCATGCGGTGTGCCGACCTCCGACCTCCGGCGAGCCCGTGGCCGCGCCCCCCGTGAGCAAGCCGTGTTCGACGGCATCGAGCCAAGCGTCGTAGATGCGCTCGGGAGAAACGGAGAACAGGGCCGTTAGCCGAAGGGCATCCTGCTTTTTTTCGGCGGCAGGTGCTCTGCGGGGGCTCGTTTGCTCGGGAACCGCGCGGCTCGCCTCCGCGGGGGTTTCTTCGGCCTTTTTGGGGCTCCTGGACTTGGTTTGCCCACCGTTCGTGGCCTTCGCGACAGCCTTTTTGGGGGCGGCTTTCGGAGTTGTCTTGGGCTTCGCCGTCGGTGCAGCCTTCTTGGGCTTCGCAGCGAGCTTCTTCTTCGGTGCAGCCTTCTTGGGCTTCGCCGCTGCGACCTTCTTCTTCGGGGCAGACTTCTTCGGATTTGACGCTGCAACCCTCTTCTTGGGTGCGGCGTTTGCTGCAGACTTCTTCTTGGTGGCCATGGTCCCTCCTCCACTGCGACGACTATGAGAGTACGGCGAGGAGGGCTTCACGGAAACGAATTCGGCGGCTTCCTCCCGCGGGCCCCAGGGGTCAAAAAATGGGGGGAGAGCGGCAGGTCCGAGCCAATCAGGGCGTCCAAGGATCGAGGAGCACTTCGGCTCGCGTTTCGGGGGAAACGAAGGCTCGGGAAGGCTCCCAAGGATCGACAAGATCGATCGCCGCGGCCTTCGGTGACGACACCGGAGCTGCGAGGGTGCCCTTCCCCCAAGGGTCTTGGAGATCCAGTCGAGGGGCGACGGTGCGCCGGCGAGGCACATGGGTCGAAGCAGGAACCTCCGCGGCGACCGGGCCGTTTCGAAGGTCTTGGTCTGGCGCCGCCATGGCGAGGAGAACGCCGCTCCCGAACACGACGCTGGGCGGCGAAGAGGGACTCTGTGGTGGGGCCGGGGCCGGAGAAAGGTGCTCCTCCGAACGTGCGACGCGGGCTCCGAACGCCGCACGCGCGGGCTCGGCCGCGAGCATGCCGACCACCAAAAGCGACACGATGGCAACGGCAAGTGGACGAGCGATCATGGTCTCACTCTACCCTGCGAGCGCATGGCGGGCGATGACGCACGCATGGCGCTTCTTTTCTGCCCGATCCGCGGCGCACATCGGAGGGTGGCGGGCAAAGGCGCGACCCTGAACACGAGACGACGCAAAGCGTGCGGGGCCCTGCCTTCGTGTGGTCACGGATGTTCAGCATCGAGGGCATGCCGGCTCGCGAAACGGACGGATTCTTTCGGATGCTCGGGGCGCGCTTCCCGTAAGCTGCCGGCATGGGCGCCCGCAGCGAAAAAGACCGAGCAGAAGGCGCGCCCACGCCCGTCATGCCGCCTTACCGCAACGAGGTCACGAACTTCGCTTCCGGCTATGCATCGCATACGCCCATGCCCGAAACCGCGCTGGAGCGTGCCGTCACGCTGAGCCCTTCGAGCCCGGGAAGCGGAGACGGCGAAGTGTCCGACCTTCCGCGCGCGACGCGTCCGGAAGATCGCTACGCGCTGCACGATTTGCTCGGTGAAGGCGGTATGGGCGAAGTGCGCTCGTGCACCGACATGCACATCGGGCGGGAGGTCGCGCTCAAAGCCATGCGTCCGGCTCAGCTCGCCCGAGCCGATCTCCGAACACGTTTTCTGAGAGAAGCGCGCATTCAAGGCCAGCTCGAGCACCCCGCCATCGTGCCGGTGTACGACCTCGGGTTCGCCGAGGAAGGCGCCCTCTATTTCACCATGCGGCGGGTCCGCGGCGAGACCCTCGAAGGGCTCATCCAGAAGCTTCGTGACGGGGATCCAAAGGCACTCGCCGAGTATCCGCAGCGAAAGCTTTTGTCGGCGTTCTCTCGCGTTTGCCTCGCCGTTCACTTCGCCCACACGAAGGGCGTCGTCCACCGCGATCTAAAGCCCGCGAACATCATGCTCGGAGACTTCGGCGAGGTCTACGTCCTCGACTGGGGCGTCGCAAAGCTGCTCGCGAAGGACACGGCGCCGCTCAGCCAAGGTCCGAATCTCGAGATATCCCGCCTCGACTTTACCGAAGTGGCGGCCGCGAAGACCGCTTCGGGCGCCATCATCGGGACGCCGGGCTACATGGCCCCCGAGCAGATCCTCGGCCAGTCCGGTGAGGTAAACGCCCAAACCGACGTGTTCGCCCTCGGCGCGATGCTGTTCGAGGTGCTCACCCACGACGCCATGTTTGCCAATGGCGAGACCCCGGACATCCTCTCGCGCACGTTGAAGGGCGAAGGCCGAAGTGCGATCGGGCGTGCCCCGGACAAGCTCCTCCCCGAAGTGCTGGACGCCGTGTGCTTGCGAGCCACGAGCCCATATCCGGAAAAGCGCTACACGAGCGCGCGGCAAATCTCGGAGGAGATCGAGGCCTATCTGAGCGGCGACCTCGAGGCCGAGCGGCGTCAATCGCTCGCGCGGAAACATGCGCTTTCCGCACGCGAAGCAGCGGGACGTGCGCTTTCGCCCACGGGCACGATCGACGACCGCCAAGCCGCTCTCCGCGAAGTGGGACGCTCGCTCGCGCTCGATCCGGACGATCCCGAAGCCTTGGCCCTCCTCGTTCGGCTCGTGACGGCGCCGCCCAACGAGATGCCACCGGACGTCGTGGAAGAAATGGCCACGTTCGAGAACCGGCGGGGCGAGACCTCCGCGAAACGTGGAGCGCTGCTCTTTGCACTCGCCGCAACGATCTTCGTGCTGCCGTCGGCGTTCTTCATGGGCGTGCGCAACCCGACCTACGTGGCGGTGAACGTGATCCTCTGGGGCCTCGCGCCCATCGTGGTCTATTTCGGACGAAAGCTTCCCTCCGGCGTGAGCCCGACCATCGCGTTTTGCGCGGTGGCTTCTTCCGCCCTGATTTATGGGCCCTTTTTGTCTGTTCCGGCCATGGCCTCCATCGTGACGGTCGCGTTCGTGATGACCGGACGAAGGTCGATACGCATTCTGTCGGTCCTCCTGGCCATCGGCTCGTTGGTGCTGCCCATCGTGCTCGAGCGCGTGGGGGTGCTGCCACCCTCGTTCGCATTCGAAGGCGATCGCCTCGTCATCCTCGCGCGAGCCGTTACTCTCCCGGCGCTGGCCGGAACCATCCTGCTCACGCTCTCCCACGTGGCCACGGTGATCTTCGTCGCCTACTACGTGGCGGGCAGCAAAGACACCCTCGACAAGGTCGAGGTTCAGAACCGACTGCAAGCGTGGCAGCTTCGCCAACTCGTCCCGAAAGAGGCGCAAGGAGCCTTGAAAACCCACGGACGCACGCCCCACAGCCAGCGTCTTCCGCCGCCCCCGAAGAGCACGAGCCCGGACGGCCGCGCGTGATGGCTCTTGGGGCCTCCCACGAGACCTGATGGACGGCCTTCACGCCGTGGCGGCGTTCGGTCCTTCCCATGGTGATCGTGCACGGGTAGCTTAGGGTGTGATGGTCGAATTTTTGCGCCGATCGCGCCTCGCGCAATTCTCCAATCTCCTCCATGCGGGGGTGTTGGCGCTCGCGCTCACCGCCGCCACGTCGCACGTCGCGCACGCCGCAACGGACGACGCCAAGGCGCAGCTCGCCGCCGGGGACAAGGCGACGAAGGCCAAAGACTGGGCCGCGGCCGTCACCGCCTACAGCGCTTCCAAGGCCCAAAACCCGACCCTCGAGGCCATGGAAGGCTACGCGAACGCCCTCTACGAAAAGGGCGACCACGGCGCAGCCTACGAGGCCTACGAAGATCTCATTCG
>JAYUKI010001020.1:0-2858 GCA_043764595.1 Myxococcales bacterium
TCGACCTCGGCCATGTGAAGCTCGTGGTGGACGATGGCAAAGTCGGACTCGCTGGGTGAGCCCACTCCGCGAATGTCGCTGCGAATTCGCTTTTCGTCGATGAGGCGAACCCAGGAGTCCCACGCGGTGTCGTGGATGTAGAGCGACGAGCCAGGCGGTGCATGCGCAGTAAGCCACGGATCGAGGCTTTGTGTGGTGAAGCCCCAGAACTGCCGATTGAGCCCGAGGTCCGCGGCGCCGGGCGCTCCGCCCACGATAGGCACGTACGAAGTAAGGCCGAACGGGTGCGAGTGGTGCGTGATGGCGATGGGACCCACGAGGACACACGCGGCGAGCAGCACGGGCAGGGCTCGCTTCCTGAAGCCATCGAGCTTGCCTTCGAGTGCGACCTCGGCCTTGGCCACCGCGAGATCGAACCCTCGGCCGGCAAAGACCATCAAGAACGGATAGGCCGTAATCCAGTGCTTCGTGCCTCCGAAGATGGGAGTCCGTGGAAGCAGGAAGACCGCCAAAGGAACTGCCGTCGAGAGCAGCAGGAGGACCGTGGTTTCGGCTCGGTCCTCGTGCACCGGCAGAATCGACTTGACCGGCAGCCCGAGCTTCGGCACCTCGCGCTCGAGCCACGACGAGACGACCGAAATACCCCGACGCAGATCCACCATTCCGCGCTCGAACAGGCCAATGGCGGCGAGCAGGAGCGACACCGTGGGCACGGTCGCCAGAATCATGAGGGGCATGTATCCCTTCGGCGAAGGCGGGCCGAAGTAGTTTTTCCCCAAGAACTCCATATTGTAATACTCGTGGTTCATATGGAAAGCGAAGTACTCTTGCCATCGTGGCAGAGTGTCGTTCCACATCCACGGCCACAGGCCCACGAAGACCAAGGGGCCTATCGTAGCCATGCAAACCAGCGACGCCGGAAAGGCAATTTTGCCTGCCTTGAGGTCTTTCGACATCTCGTCGCGCGCCATCACGAAGGCATGCGGCAAGAAGACGCCGGGCAGCATCCAGGCGTTGTGCTTCGTCTCGAGTGTGAGCCCGTACATGATGCCGGCAAAGATGGCCCAGCCGAGGCCACCGTCCCGCGCCGAGCGCCAATACACGTAGATGCACGCCGTCCACATGGCCATGATGGGCACGTCGAAGCAGGCAATGTGCGCGTGGTAGAACACGTTCGGCATCAGGCCGAGAAGTGCCGCGCCAATCGCCCCCGCGCGGCGCGAATAGAGCTGCGCCCCAAAGAGGTACGTCACGTAGATGGCGAGCCCCATCATGAGCATCGCCGGCAGGCGGAACGCAGTGCTCGCGTCTCCGAGGATTTTCCACTTCTCGTGGAGGTACATCCACGAGATCCCGAAGAGGCTCTTCATGAGCGACGGGTGCTCGTGGTTCGCCGACCATACCGAATCGATGAACGGCCTCTTGAGCGCTTCGCTCGGTCGTTCGAAGAGGACACGGAACCAGGAGGCGTAGCGCCCCCCGGCGTTGAAGTAGAATCCCTCGTCGCGCGAGAAGCCCAGCGTGCGTGCGGTGGCCAAGAGCCAGGCTACGTAGACCGCGGCAATCCCAAGACCTATGGCGTGGTCCTTGCTCTCGAGATCTCCGGGCTTTCTTGGAGCCTTCGGCGGTTTTGCAGCGACCTTCTCGACCGCCGCGGGCTCGTCTTTTTCGGGTGCGTCGCTCATCGGGTATCGGCCTCGAAGCAGTAGTGACGCCGATTGGCGTTGCCGGCGGTAATGTCCGCCAGGAGATCCATCGTCTTTCCAGAGAGCTCCTGCGTCTGGAGCTCGAAGCCATTCCAGCCCATGCCGTCCTTGTGGTCGGCACGACCGATTAGACCGAGATCGGTGCGAAACACGATGGTGACGGGCGCCCCCGTTTTGTCGCGTTCGGCCTCGTTCTGGAGCCCATGGTGCCCGTGAAGAGCCGTTCCGAACCGCACGCCACGGAATCGAACACGGAGCACCGTCGTGGGACCGAACGGAGGGGCAAAGAGGCACGCCCGCGGGTCATGGTCGAGGGCATGGATGACGCTGGCTCCCACGAAGCTTCCGCCGTCGCACTGGAAGCGATCTCCAGGAGTCGCCGGGCCCGCGCCGAGGCCACCCGCTTGGGTCCTTCCGCTGACGAATGGACACGGCGTCTCTTTGCCGCCTTCGACGCGAAATACCGACATTTTGTCTGGAGAAACCCGCAGGCGAAGATCGTCCAGGATTTTGGCCGGGTGCGGATTTTCGTACGTTCCGATCAAAAGACGGCCGACCTTTTGCTCCTCGAGGAGCTTCCAGCCCGCGAGCTCCGGACGGTGTTTGCCACGAGCGGACACCTCGATGGCGCGAGGGAACCGCGATTCGTCCGGGCGGGCCGTTCGCTCGAGGGAGGCGAGCTTGTCGCCGAAGACGGCCCGACCGACCGGGTCTTCCCACTTCGGGGCAAAAAGGAGCAGATCTTCAGGGGAGAGCTTCTTTTCGACCACGTCCCGCGCGGCGTTCCAGTCGGACTCGGACACCACGTCGTGGGTCTGTGCAACATGAGCAAAGAGCTCGAGCAGCGCCACGACGGGCACCGCGACGAAGGCCCACTTGGCCAGCGAAGATGCCAGTTTTCCTTTCCCGTCTGCGGAGTCTCGCGTTGGCGCGGGCGCCGCTTCCTTGGGCGCGACCTCCGGCGCCGAGCTCGGGTTCGACGGGGGCGAAGACTCGCTCCCACCTTGCTTCTCCGACTCGGCAGAGCCCGAAGGGCCTGCCAAGACCACGTCCGAAGCCTTCGCTTCGTCGCCGTCGGCCGACACGTCGTTCTTGCCCGGGTCGACGCTCTCGACACGGTCGTCCGCGCCCTCGGTCGCTTCGTCCTTCAAA
>JAYUKI010001021.1:0-35970 GCA_043764595.1 Myxococcales bacterium
GAGCTTCTTCAGCGTGGCCTGGGCGCGAAGGCCGTCCTCGGTCTGGGCGACCGCACGCTGGACGTCGACGACGCCGACACGGACCCCTGCGCCCTCGGCGTGGGCCGGAGAGGACGCGGTCAGGGCGAACGAGACGGCGAGCGCGGACACCACGCGCGCGACCAGAGAAAAGCGAGAGGAAACGGCCATGGAGAATAGTCCTTTGCGCAACGGAAGCCCGACGGGACTAGCCCGGCACCGAAGGCAGGTCAAGCGAACGCCACGGCCGCGATCCGCGCGACCGGTCGCCGTTAACCTACGTTCACTGTCGATCGTCCTCGGTGGCTCACACCTGACCAGGACACGCGAGGACACCCCACGATTCCTCGATGGCGGGCGGGAGTTGTCCCTGGCACGAGAGTTGATAAGGTTTCTTCGTTTCCCGGGGCGAATCGCGCCGCCGGGGCCTTTCGGAGGCTCCTCATGACGTTCGGCAAAGTTGCGGTCATCTCGCTTTTCGGGCTCGGCGCGGCTCTCGCGTTTTCCAGCGGCTGCGGCACGGACGTGGGGGCCAGCTACTACTGCGACAACGGAGGCTGCTACACGTGCGACGGCTTCGGCTGTTCCACGGTGCCCACTCCATCCAAGCCCACGTGCCGGAACAACGCCGTGTGCGGCCCCAACGCCGTCTGCACGAGCATCGGATGCTCGCAGAAGTGCACCACCGACGACGCTTGCCCACGCGGCGAGGTTTGCCGCGCCGGGGTTTGCATCCCGCCCACAGTCACCACCCCTCCGAAAACCCAGGAGTGCACGGACAAGACGGACTGCGGGTCCGGGTCCGCGTGCGTGTCCGGTCTCTGCAAGGCTTGCGGCGGGACGAATGGTCCCTGCCCATGTTCGACCCAAGCCGAGTGCAGCGCGAACGACGTCTGCGTGGCCGGCTCGTGCACCCCGAAAGCCAACACGTGCGCGTTCTCGAGCGAGTGCGGCGCGAGCCAGATTTGCGCCGACGGCCAGTGCCTCAGCGGGTGCGACGCCCAGAAGCCTTGCGGCTCGGGTTTCACCTGCGACCGCGGCGCCTGCCGTCCCCAGGCGACTGGCCCGGAATGCTCGAATGAGACTCCTTGCGCGTCGGGCTCGCTCTGCGTCGCGGGAAGTTGCGCACCGCAGTGCACGACGGATCCTCAGTGCGGTCAGGGCAAATTCTGCAACCAGGGCGCATGTGTCGTCGATACTCGCCCCCAGCCCAACTGCACGACCGACGCCCAATGCGCCGGAGCCACTCCCCGAGTCTGCCTCGGCGGCTTCTGCAAATACCGTTGCACCGACGATCAAACCTGCCGCACCATCGACTCGCGCATTGGCTACTGCGCCGCAGACCAAGTCTGCCGCACCGCCCAAGAAGCCAAACCCGAGTGCCGCGAGAGCGCGCAATGCGGCCAAGGCAAGATCTGCGTCGACAACCAGTGCCGCTGAAGGACCAAACATTTCAGGAAGTTGGCGAAGGCGGATAGGCGACAAGGCGTCTCCCTTCCGATCTTGGGGGAGCTGCAACGGTCGGAAGGCCGTCGCGGTTTCTCCCGAGCGCCTCGCCTCGGAGTGCCGCTAACTTCGCGCTTCGGGCATTGTCGCGCTTCGTCGCGTAGAGGGCTCATCCCTCGACCCAAGAGACCGTTCACGACTCTCAAAGACGTGACGCGGTCGATCTCGGTTAGCGGGCTTGCCGTCGACGACCGCAGATTTAGACGGGCGGGTCGGCTTGGACGGCGACCCAGTCGAGCTCGAACGTTTTTTTGAGGTGAGCGGCAGCCCGCGCTCCCGCGCCGACGTCGGCCACTTTCGTGATGATGCGTGCCATCACGGCGTCCTGCCCGGCTCCGACGGTCCACACGTTCAGGGTCTCGATCGTCGCCACGTTCTCGACGGACAACAGCGCGGCACGCACCTCCTCCACGGGGAGATGCGCCGGAGCAGACTCGAGAAGCACGACAAGGGCATCTCGGATGAGGCGAAGGGCGCCGACGACGAGAATGAGGACGACCAAAAAGCTGGCGACCGGATCGGCCCAGCTCGGGCCACCGAGCTTGACGACGAACGCTGCCAGAAGCGCGGCGAGCGACCCGAGAATGTCTCCCATGAGGTGAAGCCACGCGCCGCGGAGATTGAGCTGGTGCCCCCGCGCGGCATGGTCTTCCGAGATGTCAGCCGGCTCTCCGTGCGCATGTTCGTGCGCGTGATCATGCCCGTGATCGTGGCCATGGCCATGGCCATGACCGTGGTGTTTGTGGTCCATCACACCGTGGAGCAACCAAGCGCTCACGCCGTTCACGCCAAGCGCTAGAATCGCGACCGCGAGCATGATCGATCCCTTGGGATCTTCCTCGCCGCGCAGGTGGCCAATGCTCTCGTGAATGATTTCTGCGGTCGTCACGAGGATGAGCACGGCATTCAGCAACGCGGCCAAGGGCTCGGCACGACGCAGACCGAACGTGTACTTGCCCGAGGGCGGGCGCACCGAAAGCCGCATGGCCCAGAGGCTCATGCCGAGCGCGAAGATGTCCATGAGGAGGTGGAGCGCGTCCGCCTCGAGGACGGCGCTCCTCGCGAGCCTGGCACCCGCAAACTCGACCACGAAGAAGCTCGAGACCGTGCCTAGGACCCACTTTAGGCGGCGGGCCTGCTTGGCTTCGGCCTCCGAGAAGCTCCCCTTCCGGGACGCGACGCTCGCATGGTCGTGGGCATGCTCGTGTGCATGGTCGTGCGCATGATCGTGCTCGTGCGAGCACGAGGGCCCGTGCTCGTGCTTTTCGGCTCCCCGGTGAGGGTGGCCATGGGAGTGCCCGGATTCGCCCGAGTGGCTTCCGATCGAGGGTTCCGGATCGTGCGAGGTCACGGCACGGCACTATCCTTTCCGCGACCCCGTTGCAAATGGTCCGGAAGGGAGAATCGCAAACTCAGAGCAGGACGTCTTCGTCTGCGACGCTCCACGTCGACGTGGCGAGGGCGCTCGAGGTCTCGTCGTCCCGCTCTATCGCGAGCATGTAGAGTCCATGCAAAATCGCGGGATGCGCCCGAATGAGGCTAACGAACTCTTCGCTGGGGAGGTGCAGCGTGACCGTCGGGTGAACGGCGACGACGTCGGCGTTGGCGTCACGCCGAAGGACGAGGGCCACTTCGCCGACCACGTCGCCAGGACCGAGGGTCTTGATGACGAAGGGCTCGCCGCCCTCTTCGTGACCGATGACGGCCACTTCGCCGGAGGCGACCAGGTGAAGACCGCTCGTGGGCTTGCCGTCTTCGATGAGCTTGTCGCCCTTCTCGAACACGCGCGTCTCGAACCGCTCGACCAAGGCGGGTCGCTCTGCGGGGTCCACGGCGAGGAGCACGTTGGAGGTTCGGACGAGGTTTGCCACCATGCGACGACGGCAATGTGCCGCGAGCTCGACGCCGATTTCCGGGCGCTTCTCGGCCACGACTTCGAGGGCATCCCTTCGTGCCATGAGCAGGATCGAAGGACGGCACGCGACGACGCTTGCTGCGCGTGGCGCGCGAGAAAGGAGGGCCATTTCGCCGAAGAGCGCGCCGTTGGTGAGCCGTGCAAGAGTCACGTCGTCTGCGACCTCGCCCGTGGTTTGGCCCCTTCGGACCTCGAGCTCGCCGCGGGCCACGATGTACGCTTCGGCGCCCTCTTCGCCTTCGCGAATCACCTCTTTGCCCGCAGGCACGGTGAACATTTCGAAGCACTCGATGAGAGCACGCAAGCCCTCGCGCTCGAGGGAGCTGAAGAGCGGAAGGGGCGAGACGAGGGTAGGCTCGGACTCTGCGACCGACTCGTACTCGGTGCTCGCCTCGTGGACGATCTCCGTCGCTTTCGAGAGCAAAGCCGGGCCCGTCAAAAACGAGCTCAGCGGATGGAACTCTTCGTTGCTGGGCAAGGGCGGCGGGGGCGGAGCAACGGCCTCGGCAAGGCGCGGCGAGCCGAGGCAGAACGCTTGGGCAATCTCGTCGAGCATCTTCGAGACGTCGGCGCCGAGGGTTCGCAGGTCGCCGACCGCAGCGACGGCGAGAGGCAAGTTGCCGGCGTCGATGGCCCTCTTGATGCCGAGCTCGAAGCCCTCGATCGCGGCTTCCGTGCGGCCCGAGTCAGCGAGCAGTCGGCACGTGAGGATGAGCGCGCTCGGTACGGAGGCATCCTGTTTCACCACGGCCGCGCTCCAACGAAGCGCCGCTTCACGCTCGCCTGCGAGGAGCAAAGCCAGCGCACGATCCAGCGGCGAGTCGCTGTTGGCGCTGCCTGGAAGGTCCGGAGGGGAAGTTCGCATAGTGCGCATCTAGCCTACACGAACCGCCGACAGGAACGCCGTTCACGTTTTCGGAAGAACGGTTTCGAGGCTGGAGCCCGGCCCGCGAGGTCCGCAGTACCGCAACCTATGAAAACGTTTATCTTTTTACGTCTGCTCACGCCCGACCGCGAGCGCCGATGTCTCAGTCGTCGTCGTCGTCGGGGGGCGGGGTTGCGTTGCCCCCGCGTCCGATGAACGCGCTCATGGCACTGGCCGTCGCTTCCACCAGCGGGAGGACCTTCGGGTAGTCCATCCGGGTCGGGCCGATGACCGCCACGGTGCCGGAGCTTCGTTTTCCGTTCGAGTAGGCCGCGCGCACGATGGCGAGATGGCCTCCGCCGAGCTCACCTGCTTCACGGCCGACGACGACGGTCGCGCCTTCTGCCGCTTGGGTCTCGTCGAGCAAGTGAACGAGGCGCTCGGTTTGATCGAGGGCCGACACGACGCCTTTCATGTCCGACGCGTCGGCGAAGTCGATTTGCTCGAGCAGCTTCGCGCGGCCTTCGATCACGACCTCGACCACACGATCTTCCCCGAGATGCGAAACGGCTGCACCCCCGAGCTCGAAGGCCTGCTTGCGGAAGGCATCGTGCTGGACACGCTCGGTCGCGAGGCGACGCGCAAAAAGCTCCGAGAGCTCGCCCAGGGTTCGGCCCTCGCTGACGTCGTCCAGGAGGTTGTGGATCTTGTTGAGGGTGTCCTCGTCGACGTGGGCCTTCAAGAACCGGTTTTGAACCTCTCCATTCGACATGACAAGGACCGCAAGCAGCTCGCCGGGGAGGGTGCGAATGAACCGAAGGTGCTTGAGCGTGAGCGTGTCGGCACGAGGAGCGACGATCACGGCGACGTTGCCGGTGAGATCGGACAAGAGCTTGCCCGTTTCGCGCAGCATGTTCTGGTTGGGCGGCAGGTCCATGAACTTCGCGCGAATGCGCTCGTCGTCCACTTTGGAGAGCGTCTGAACCTCCATCAGGGCATCGATGAAGAAACGAAACGCCTTGTCGGTCGGAACGCGGCCCGCGCTCGTATGGGGCTGGTGCAAAAACCCCTCTTCTTCGAGGTCCGAAAGCACGTTGCGAATGCTCGCCGGAGAGAGCTCGATCCCGCGCTTCGACAATGTGCGCGAGCCGACGGGCTCGCCCGTGGCAACGAACTCGGTCACGGCAGCGTAGAGAATCTGGCGGGCGCGCAGGCTTAGCTCGGGCATGTTCGGGTGCTCTGCGATGGTAGCAAACTTCGCGAGGTAAACCCGCCTTGCCCTCGACTGGCGCCACCTCGCCTCGAGGGCTAAGCTCTTCCGGCTGATGGGTACCCCGACGCCACGGCCCCTTCCCTCGGGCCTCTCCCGAATGGGCCCCCCCTTCGACCGAGCCCACGTCGGCCTCGCCTTGGGGCTCACTCTTTTTCTCGGGTCCATGGCCGCACCCGCGTACGCAAGCCTGCCGGGCGAAGAGCCGACGGAGCCCGTCGAGCACGAGATTCCCTCGGCGGCACAAGCCGTTCCGGACGTCCCCGCGAACGCCGCGGCGACCCCGGCCGTGAAGTACGCATCCCTCGGCCAGGGCACCTGCGAGGCCGAGCTTCGCCGACGAAAGGTCCCGTTCGTTCGCGCCGAAGCGCGCGGCGTCCTTGCACCGGTTCGACTGCGCGGCCCCGTGTCGGGCGTCACCTTCCGCTCGCAAGTGCCAGAGCGCGCGCGCGCAACTTCCCCCTACGAGATTTTCGACTGCCGACTCGTGTTGGCGCTGGACGACTTCGCGAAGCTCCTCACGAAGCTCGACGTGGTCGAAGTGATTCACTATTCCGCCTACCGGCCTCCGTCCGCCCGAGGTTGGGTGCCTGGCCGAGTCGGCTCGCGGCATGGCGGTGCTCTCGCCCTCGATGCGGGCAAATTCGTCAAAAAGGACGGCTCGGTGCTCGACGTCGAAAAAGAGTTTCACGGGCGAATTGGCGCCAAAACATGCGGCCCTGGCACGGGGCCTTCGCCGTCTACCCCCGAGGCCCTGGCCCTCCGAACGCTTGCGTGCGACTCGGCGGCAGGTCACCTCTTCAACGTCATTCTCACTCCAAACTACAATTGGCCACATCGGAACCATTTCCATCTCGAGGTGACCTCGGGGGTGAAATGGTTCATCGTGCATTGAGGTCCCATGAGTGACGAGAGCCCCAAGCCGCCTGCGCCCACCCCCGTCGAAGTCCACGACGACGAAGACCGCGATGCGATCCTCGCCCGACGGAACCGCTTCGTTTCGGCGGCGCTCGCGGGTCTGGCCGGCGCTTCGCTCGTGGCCGCGTGCGGCGGCGAAGTTTCGACCCCGAACGACGCAGGGAGCCCGCAGCCTTGCCTCTCGCCCATCTTCGAACCGGACGCCTCCCGCGACGGCGCGACGCCCCAGCCTTGCCTGAGCCCCCTTCCTCCGGACGCCGGTAAGGACACCGGCAGCGACGCCACCCCCCAACCTTGCCTCAGCCCGCTACCTCCGGATGCCGGCGACGCGGGCGGGGACTGACCGAACCAAGCGCGCGTCTCCAAGTAGGATCGCAGGCTCATCTTGCGAGCGGCAGACGAACGCGTCCCTCGCGCTTCTTGAGCGCAGGGGCTGAAGCG
The DNA here is from genome assembly GCA_043764595.1 of Myxococcales bacterium. Taxonomy (GTDB): domain Bacteria; phylum Myxococcota_A; class Polyangia; order Polyangiales; family Polyangiaceae; genus JAAFHV01. The sequence continues at coordinate 6,934 of JAYUKI010001021.1, forward strand.
ACCGCGGCCGGGGCGATCGTGGCCACCGACGTTCGAGCTTCCACGTAGCGGACCTCACCGAGCTCTTCTTCGTCGAGGCCACCGTCCACGAGTCGGACGCGGACAAGAACTTGCTTTGCCGGCAGGCCTTTTCGCTTCTTGGGAAGCACGAGCACGGCGCGGCCAAGCTCGGCTCGGAAGAGCTCGGGGACGGCGTCGACGCAGAAGCCGACCACGACGGCGTCCCAAGGCCCACCTTCCCACGACGATGCGTCGAACGCACTGCCGACGACGAGCTCCGCGTTGGCGAGGCCATCGAGGGCGACGAGGCCACGCGCCACGAGCGCCGAATCGATCTCCACTCCGCGAACGAATCCGGTGGGCCCGACGAGCCGCGCGAGCAGCGCCGTGCCGTAGCCCGTACCCGCTCCGAGGTCGAGCACGCGCGCCCCTGGGCCGATTCCCGCCGCCTCGAACGTTCGGGCGTACGCGTGAAACGCGCTGACGGTCGCGTGGCCGTCGCGGTCGAGAGGGATCGCCACGTCGCGCAGACTCTCCACGAGGGCATCGAGCGGAGCGTGGCGCTCGCGAGGGACCTCGACCAATGCATGGTGCATGGATTCCGAAAAAGGTCCGTGGGTAAGGCTCGCGCGCTCGACGGCACGCTCGCGCCGGTCGCGGCAGAGTGCCGCCATGGGTGCGTCGTGAACGAGCTCGCGCTGCCCTTTTTTCCCGTGCCCCGTGTACTTCTGCCAGGCGTAGTAGCGCTCGCGGTAGGCAAAGCGATTGCTTGGCGAAAATTGCTCGATTTGCCCATCGAGCGCGCGCATGAAGTAGGGCCGTGAGGGACCTCGGTAGGCGAAGCGGGACGGCAGCTCGCGCACGATCGGGGCTAGCTCCTCCACCATGAGGGCATCGCGCCGCCCGTAGGACAGCTCGCGCGACGGATCGACCCACTCCGAGAGGAACGCGGGGTCTCCGTCTTTCCACCACTCGGGCCTGTGAATGACCGTACCGAAACGCGACGCGTAGTCCGCGCGTTCGTCGTCGATCGGCGACCCGGGATAGAAACGGAATGGGTCCACCGAGAGAAAGCCCGTCGTGCTCTTGGGCTCCAGAAAGAGCTTTCGCATGTACGCCGCCGAGGCACGCAAGGTGTCCTCGGTCTCGCCAGGGTGGCCGACGATCACGTTGGCTCCCCACGGAACCTGCAGCTCGGACGCCCGGTTCGAAACCTCGAGCATGCGGTCGAGGTAGTCGTGGAGACGCCCCGCCTTGCGAATGGTCGCGAGCATGTGCGGATCCCCCGACTCGAGACCGAATCCCGGCGCGCAATTCGCTGCCTGGAAGAGACGGAGGTCTTCGTCGTCGACCATGTCGACCCGAATGAGGAGCCAGTTCTTCTGGGTAGGAAACCTGCATTCTGCAAGCTTCGTGAGGAAGGCTCGCCTCCAGGCTTTCGGCATGCCGAAGAGCGCATCGGCGAAGTACATCGTGAAGCCTTCGAGACCGAGGAACGCATGGAGAGAGCGAATCTCGGCGATGGCGCGATCGACCGAGAACCCTCTCCAGCTCACCTCGCGTTTGGCCTTCTCCATGCAGAACGCACAGTCGAACGGGCATCCGCGCGAGAGGTACACGTCGACCTGGCTCGCGACTTTGCGCGCGACGGTCTTGTAGCGGTCGAGGAACGTCCAGTCGGTCTCGGGCAGATCGTCGAGCGAAAGGATCGGCTCGGGTCCCAAGACGACGCCGCGCAACGGCTCGCCTCCACGAACGGACTCGACGACCGTGGCCATTGGGCGCTCGCCTTCGCCCACAACCGCCACGTCGAACGACGAGCCGTCGTGGACGAAATCCGCCGGGCGCGCGCTCACGTGGTAACCACCGGCCACGATCACCACGTTCGGAAAGGTCGCGCGCACCATCGCAGCAAGCGCACACATCGCGAGGTAGTCGAACGACGAATAGCAGGACAGGCCAACGACGTCGTAGCCACGGCCGTCCGGTCCCTCGAACAGCTTGGGCAAGTCGACGGGCCCGAAGCCTCGCTCGCACGAGAGGTCGACGATGGTCACGTCGGCTCCGGCGCGGTGTTTCAGGTAACCGGCGAGACCCACGAGCTGTGGAACGCCGAAGTTGCCGCCGGCAGCACCGTCCGAGCCGGGCCACAAGAGAAGCACCGAGACGGCGCGTGGTCGAATCGCGTTCACACGAACCTCACGGCGAGACCGCTTTTCGTCGCGTGAGGCGCCCCACCGGAACGAACGAGTCCTTCGCCGAACGCGACGACGCGAGCCCAGCGGCGAACCCGTCGTCGACGTGCTGGGCGACGAACGGGTCGAGCCCGCGTTCCTCGAAAATGCTTTGCGAAGCTGCGCCACACCCACCAATGCAGGATGCACGCATCGGGCACGGTGCACAGAACGCCGGGGTCACGTCGCGGTACCGAGCCACGACCTCGGACGTCACCGCGGCACCGAAGCTATCGCCCTGGTCGGTGTGGCCCACCACATCCGTGTGGAGCGTGCAGTTTCGGAGCTTGCCATCGGTGCCGAGCGCGAACTCTTGGGCCTCCGTGCCGATTGGGCACGACGAGAAGCGAATGTGCGGAAAGAGCGACGTGTCCACCACGCAAGGTGGAACCGGCATGGTCACCTGCATGGTCATGCCGCGGTCCCGCGCGAAGGGCTCGGCGGCCGAAAGCGCCCCCAGGAGCTCCGTACGCGAGGGTAGAAGCTCCGCCACCTGTTCTGCCGCGTACCCCGACGGCGAGTACCGAGAGAGGGCGATGTCCCGCACGCCGAGAGTGAGAAAGAGCTCGAGAATCTCGGCCACTTTGGCCGCATTTTTACGAGTTACGACGATGCAGCCGGTGACCTTCACGCCGTTGGCGACGAGCGCGCGAATGCCGGCGAGGGTGGGCTCGAAGTGCCCCTTTCCGACGTGCTCCTCGTGGAGCTCGGCCGAGGGCCCGTTCAGTGTAACCTGCACGAAGTGCGGCGCGAACGGGGCGAGCCGTGCGGCCAACGCGTCGGTCACGAGGCCGCCGTTCGAGATGATGATCGCCCGGAGCCCCTTGGAATGGAGCCGCTCGATCACGGTAAAGAAGTCGGCACGCGCGAAGGGCTCTCCCCCCGTCAGGGTCACGTGGTCCCATTCGACCTCCGTGACGGCGCGCTCGACGAGCGAAAGGAGTCTGTCGGTCGAGAGAGCTTGCGCCTCTTTCTTGTCACCTCGCCAATCGTTGTAGCAGTAGCCGCACTTTTGGTTGCAGTACCCGGTGAGCTCGATGGCGAGAGAATGGCGCTTGGGCCGCATGTGCCTTGAGCATTTCGTAGGTGGTCGACCGGGTCAAGGCGCACGCGCGTCCGGACACCGCACCGAGGGTCGCTCGAGCCGCGGCTGCCACGACGCGCGCGGAACCGACCACGCGACGGAACGCGTCGATTCATGCCGATTTGCCTTGCTGGCTCCAGCGCGCGGCCCGAGGGCATCCGTGTAGGTGAACGGCGGTAGAGCCCCCGACGGACCGGCGAAGGAGAAGCTTGGCGGCCTTGTCGAGGAGCCAATTGGGCGGCGACGAAGCGTGCTAGAGCCGGCGCATGACGGCGCAGAAGTCGCTACGAGACCTCAAAATCGGCGAGCACCCCGCAGGGCTCTACGTTCTCTTCTTCACCGAGATGTGGGAGCGATTCTGCTTCTACGGGATGCGCGCGCTCCTCGTCTACTACATGACGAAGATGCTGTTCTTGCCCGAAAACGTGGGCAACGTGGCGGGCCACGCGGCGGTCTTGGGCGCCCTCACGAAGGTCTTCGGACCCATGACGGCACAGGCCCTGGCGTCGCAGATTTACGGCCTCTACACCGGGCTCGTTTATCTCACCCCCATCATGGGGGGCTACTTCGCCGACCGGTTCCTGGGCCAACGAAAGACCGTCATCATCGGCGGGGTCATCATGGCCTTGGGCGAGTTCATGATGATGTTCCCCCGGTGGTTTTACCTGGCGCTCCTCTTGCTGATCGTCGGCAATGGGTTCTTCAAGCCGAACATCTCGACCCAGGTCGGCAACCTCTACCCGAAGGGCGACGAGCGCCGAGACCGCGCCTTCATGGTGTTCTACGTCGGAATCAACCTCGGCGCGGCGCTGTCCCCGTTCGTCTGCGGAACCTTGGGGGAGAGCAAGAACTATGGCTGGGCGTGGGGCTTCGGCTCCGCCGGCGTAGGCATGCTTCTCGGATTGGCCATCTATATCGCGGGACAGGGACTACTCGCCCCGGACAGCGTGATGAAGAAGAAGGCTGCCGCAGAAGCCGCAAAAAAAGAGCCGGCGGAAAAGGGCTATCGCGAGCCCGCCGAGCGTCCGGCACAGCCCTCCAAGGAAGGCACGCCAAAAGCCTCCGACGGGTCCCGCATCGGCGCCCTGCTCGTCTTGTGTGCGCTGAACGTGGTCTTTTGGGGAGTCTACGAGCAACAGGGCAATACGCTCGCCTTGTGGGCCGACAACAACACCGAACGTCATCTTTTTGGCTGGGAAGTTCCTGCCTCTTGGTTCCAGGCCGTGAACCCCGTTTTCATCTTTCTGTTCACCCCGTTCATCAATGCCCTTTGGCGCTCTCAGGCCAAGAAGAAGAAAGAGCCCACGAGCGTCACGAAAATGGCCATTGGCTGTTTCTTGCTCGGCATCTCGTTCCTCATCATGATTGGCGGCGCGCGCGTCGTCGACTCGGGCAAGCTGGCCAGCATGGGGTGGTTCTTGGGGTGCACCGCCATTCTCACGTTGGGAGAGCTCTACCTCTCTCCCGTAGGCCTCTCGCTCGTGACGAAGATAAGCCCGCCCCGGATGGTTTCCTTGATGATGGGCATGTGGTTCATCTCGAGCTTCTTCGGCAACTACATGTCCGGTCTATTGGGGACTTTGTGGGAGAAGATGTCGAAGGGCGCGTTCTTTACGATGCTTTCCGGGCTCTCTATCGCCACGGGTGTGCTCATGATTGCGCTGATGGTGCCGCTCCGCAAAGCCATCGGCGACGAAAACGCCAAGGAAGATGCCGAAGAAGAGCCCCCTGCCCCCGCCGTCTGAGGCGACGCCGTCGGACGACGGTGAAAAGCCGTCGCGTGCCCGCCTCGCGCTGCTTTTGCTCGCCCTCGTGGCGGTGCTCGCACTGGCCGCGCGAAAGATTGGACCGACACTCCTCTACACGCTCCGTCACAAAGAGCCGGTACTGGTTCCCCACGAGGGAGAGCCTGTGCTCCTCGTCGTGAAACGAACGCACGTTCCCGGAAGCACACGCGAGACCCACGAAACCCTCGTGGTCGATGGAACGCCTCGAACGTACGTCCTGCTCGTTCCTATCGCGCCAAAACCCGGGCCACTGCCGCTCGTGCTGGTGTTCCATGGCGACGGGGGCTCGGACCGAAGCTTTCACGAAGGCTTTCCGTTCGAGATGCAAACCCGGGACGACGCCATCGTGGTCTATCCGGACGGGCGATTCGCCACCTGGGAGCTCCACAAGGGCGCCGAGGAAAACCCAGACATCCACTTTGTCGAAGCCATCGCGAACGAGCTCGCAAACAAGCTCCCGATCGACCGAAGCCGCATCTTCGGAACGGGCTATTCGAGCGGTGGATTCCTCATCAATCTGATGGCCTGCGAACGCCCCGGGTTCTTCAGGGCCATCGCCTCGAACGCTGGCGGCGCCCCCTACCAACGCGCCGAAAAGTTCTCGAATGGATTCACGAAGTGCAAAGGGCAGCTTCCCATTCCCATGATGGCGCTCCACGGGACGCAGGATTTCGGCGTGGGCATCGACAGTGGGGCCTTCTCCGCTCAATACTGGGCCTACGTGAACGGCTGTGACACGGAGCAAATGGAAACGACGGCCTACGACGAGTGCCACGCCTACAGAAAGTGCCCGAAGGACAAGGCTGTACTTTTCTGCCGCGTCGAGGGGCTCGGGCACTGGGTTTGGGACCGCGCGGCGGAGGCCACGTGGACATTCTTCCTGAAGACCTGAGCCTTGGCGTTCGCGCTGCGCTGGGCTTTCCGCCAAATCGCCCTAGGTTGCTGCCCTCAGGAGCTCCCTTCCGGAAGCGCTCCTCGACCCAACCCTGCCGGAACCCTCGATGAGCCGCCGTCTCACGCTTGCCGCGATCCTCTTGTCCATGTTCCTTGCCGCGATGGAGGCCACCGTCGTGGCCACGGCCATGCCGAGTGTCATCGCGGACCTTCACGGCCTCGAGCTCTATGGCTGGGTAGGTGCGATCTACATGCTTTCGTCGACGCTCACGATGCCTCTCTACGGCAAAGTGGCGGATCTCTACGGTCGAAAGCCCGTTTTGCTTGGTGCGCTCGTGGTGTTCCTCGTAGGAAGCGTGGCGAGCGGATTTGCGCACTCGATGCTCGCGCTCGTCGCTTTTCGAGCACTGCAAGGCATCGGCGCCGGCGGGATCCAACCGATCGCGCTCACGATCGTCGGCGACCTCTACCGACCTCACGAACGCGCGAAGATCCAAGGGCTTTTCGGCGCCGTTTGGGCCGTCGCAGGGACGTCGGGACCGCTCCTCGGAGGCGTGCTCGTTCGTGCGCTTTCATGGCGTTGGGTGTTCTTCGTCAACGTGCCATTCGCCCTCCTTGCGTTCGTTCTCCTCGCGGTCTCGTTCCGAGAGGACGTGAAGAAGAAGGTGGTTCACTTCGACTCTCTTGGTAGCTTTCTCCTCTCCGTCGGTGTCGTCCTTCTGCTCGCGGGAGCGAGCCGCACGAGGCCCATGGTCACGCTGCCCCTTTCGGTCCTGGTGTTGGCGGCGTTCGTGCTCGTCGAGCGACGCGCGAAAGATCCAGTGCTCCCTCCGCAGCTGCTCATGCGCCGAGTCATCCTCGTATCGAGCATCTGCGGCGCGACGACCGGGGCCCTCATGAGCGGAACCATCACGTACCTGCCCCTCTACGCGCAGGCCGTCCTCGGAGAGAGCCCGACCCACGCCGGCCTTCTCCTTGCTCCTCTACTGGTCGGGTGGCCCATCGCCTCCACCGTGGCTGGGCGCCTCCTGCCCACCGTCGGCTACCGCCCTTTCGTCCGGAGTGGGCTCCTCGTCACGCTGCTGGCGTCCATCGGCCTCTATGTTGCGGTCGCCACACGCGGCAATATCGTGTGGATTGGCGCAATGATGGGAATCCTTGGCATAGGCAGCGGGCTGTCCAGTGTGGCAACCGTGATTGCCGTCCAGGAGAGCGCCGCTTGGAACGAACGTGGCGTTGCCACCGCAAGCACGATGTTCTTCCGAACGATCGGTGGCGCGCTGTCGGTGGGAGCCATGGGGAGCATCGTCGCGACCGCGGTGGCGGCGCACACGTCGCCCGAGCTCATGAACGACCTTCTCGGTCCGGAGCATGGGAAAAACCTCTCCAAAGAGGTCTTGCTCACGCTCTCGAACGATCTCGCCTCTGGCACCTCGCGTGCGTTCCTCATCGTGCTCGGCCTCGGGTTCGTCGCGGCCGTTGCCGGGTTCATGTTCCCGAAGACCGCGCCGAAGCGCCCGGACGAAGCAGCGCACGCCACGAGCGAGGCTCACGTTCCGCTCGAGTGAGCCGCTACTTCACTTCCTCGAAAACGTCCGTGTCCGGGAGATGAAGCACCACGCGACCGGCTTCCCCGAGGCGCTCGCGGGGCACGTTCTCGAAGCGGGCGACGAAGGATTTCGACGGCCGCAAGACCAGCGTTTCACCGGTGCTCTTCTTTCGGTAAATCGTCTTTAGCTCTCCACGCGAGACGACCGCGTGGGTCAAGTTGAGCTTGCCCATGCTCGCCCCAGTCGCCGCTTGAGCGCCATCGGCGACGCACGAAAACTGCACTTCGGCAGGGCTCTCGTGGCGCACCTCGAGGTCGAAGCTTCCCCGCGGGAGCCCGAGCTTCGCGATCGCGTGAACACCCATGCGGTAGCCAGCGACGGCCCAAGGGCCTGCGCCCCCGTGCGTCCGAGCCACCGCTTCGAGAGCCTCCGTGTCGCCGTCGGGAGCGACGTGCATTCCGCGATCGGAATGCATCGCGTGCGTCGCGTGCGTCGCGTGCGGCGCCGAAGCCTCGGGGGCTCTTGCACACCCGAAGGACGCGAAGAAGAACAGCACGACCGAGACATTCGTCCGCAAAGCCATCGGCTCCTTTCTACACGGGAGGGTCGGTCAAAGGTCGACGACGAGAGGCGCGCTATCCTCGGATGGCCCGAGCGAAAGCGTCTCGACGAGGAGTGTGAGCTCGCCGCAGCGAGTCTCCCGCGGGACGACGAGACGGGGGGCCTTCGACTGAACGAGCAGGACGACCGCGACCTTGGTGCCGTGCCGCGCGGCCACGGTGCCGGCCGTTTTGGCCACCTCGTCGATCGCCTTGCGCACGGCGGCGGCCGAGGGGCGGGAAATGTGCCGTGCTTGGACGAAAAGGGCTCCGGATCGGGCGTGCTCCGGCTTCCAAATCGCACTTTCGCCACCATCGAAATAGTGCTCCGCGAGCTTCTGGGCGAGGCTCTCTTCGGCGGCCTTGACCGCACGGCCGGCGAACGACTTCGTGAGGGACTCGTCGTAGAAACGCCTCATTTTTTCGGCAAAATGACGCAGACGACCCTGCCGGGCCGAGGTGCGCCCAAGGGCCAAGACGAGCTCCTCGCGCAGGAGCTCCGCGTCGCGGCGCGTTTGGCCCACGATCTCCGATCCCGGCGCGTTCGTCAGTAGCCTTCGCTTGGTCGGCTCGTGGAGCAGCGAGGCAATGTCCTCGCGTTCTCGAACGAGGGCGGCCGCGTCGGTTTCGCGGCGAGAGCGGCTGGGGTTCAAGCACCCGATCGCCCACTCGAGGCGCGCGCGGGCCGCGCCTGGCAACGTGACCCCCATGGTGCGGTATGCGCGAAAGGCCTCTTCGTGGATTTCCCGAAGAACGCCGAGTCGCTCTTCCACGTTTTGCAGGACAGCCCGCTTTTCGACCGTGTCCAGTCGCTCACGGGCTGCACTCGTCCAGAAACGCAGCTTCGACAACCGGTGCCGCGACGACGCTCGATCCCACTTTGGTTCTTCGTTCGCCGGGTAGCCGATGTACTCGAGCGGCACGAGGGTTTCGGGAAACCCTTCCACGGCCGGCAAATCGAAGCCCTCGACGTTCGCCTCGGCAAGAGACAAAAGAGTGTCGCGGTGCGCCGTGAAGATCTCGCGGAGCTCGGCCATCATCCAGCGTTCGTGCGCATGGTAGTCGTCCACCGCGGCGCGAACCTCGTCGTCGAAGTCCGCGAGGATGGCCGCGAGCGTAGGCTCGCGCCGAAGCGTGTCGAGCACCCGCGCCACCGTCATGAGCAGACGATCCGCATCTCGAGTGGAGAGGAACGCGAATTGACGATCGACGAGGTCGACAAGAAACGGTGCGCCGGGCAAGAGGCGCGGGCGAGTACCGAGATCGTTTCGCTCGGGGGACGTACGACGGATTTCCACGAAGCCGAGTGTCCAGGGGAACAGAGGCGCGAGTAAAGGCCTTTTGCGCGACTCGGCCACGTGTACGCTGGGCCGTGTGAGCCCCGACGACCTCGTCCGTTTCCTCGACCTCGCTCCCCACCCCGAAGGAGGCTTCTTCCGCGAGCTTTACCGGGCCGACGAGCAGGTGCCTCGAACGGCGCTTCCCCAGCGTTTTTCAGGCGATCGCGCCTATGCGACCGCCATCTACTTCCTGGTGACTCGGGGCACGTTCTCGGCGCTCCACACCATCGAGAGCGACGAGCTGTGGCACCACTACGAGGGCGGTGCGCTCCGTGTGGTCACCCTCTCGGACGACGGTACACGCGAGGACTTCGTGCTCGGAAAGGACTACGCGAAGGGAGAGCGTCCGTTCGCATGCGTGAAGCGTGGTCGCGTGTTCGGGTCGTACGTCGAGGGCGACGCCTCGTATGCATTCGTGGGTTGCACCGTGTCTCCAGGGTTCGATTTCGCCGACTTTCGGATGCCATCTCGGGAGGCGCTCCTCGCTCGTTTCCCCGCGCACGAAGAGGTGGTCACACGCCTCACCCGGGCGTGACCGCGAGCTTCTGCGACGTGGCCGGTTCGAGAAACGCACGGTCCACTTCCGAGGCAGCGAGCGCGAGAAGGGCCCGGGCCTCGTCGATGCGAGCGGGGTTCTCTTCCCCCTCTTCCCATACGACGGAGAGGTGTCCCCGTCGGTAGCGCAAGGCGACGTAGCGGCCCATGCGGAAACCCGCGAGTGCACGGCGTACGTCGTGCGTGACCACCCGCGAAGAAAAACCACTCGGCCGTTCACGCACGAAAAACACCGCGTCGAAGGTGCGATCTCCCGTAGTCGCGGCGAGCAGGGAGTGGTTCTTGTCGCTCGTCGAGACGAGGGCGTGCCCGAGGAGAAGAGCGGGCGGGCGCGCCGACAGACGGGTGCATACCGCCCCTTCGCGCAGCACGGCCTCGAGCTTGAAACGGGCGCCGTCGGCCTCCTCCCACTCCACGCGCGCCGAGCTCAGGTTCGGCCACTCGCCGGACGCGGGAACGAATCCGTAGCCCCGCGCCCGAGCGAGAGACTCCCAAACCCCTTCGAAGCGCGCCTTCTTTTGGCCCTTGGCGCGGAAGTGCACGGCATAGCCCACTGTAACGAACGGCAGAGCCAATAGGATGAAGATGAAGGCGAGAACCTCGAGACCCACGAACAAAAGATGCCGCGCGGCGACCGCTCGACGCGAAAAAATCGAATTTTTCTTGTCCAAGGCTCCTGGCTGAAACCGTCCGAGTCTCGAGGACTTATGGAATTCGCCACGACGCCGACCGTCCAGCAGAGTGAATGCTTGGGGCCGAGGTCCGTCTGCCAGCTCGACTTTCGTTCCCCGCGGGGGGAAACTTTCGCGCGAGCGAGCCGTAAGACACGTTCAATCCTTGGAGGACCTCACGATGAGCGCACGCGAGAAAATCGAAAACCTCACGAACAGCTGGTACGGCTTCGCCCTCTTCACGGGCCTCGTGACCTTCTTGCAGAACGGCATAGGCGTCTTCTCGGCTCTCGGCGCGCTCGCTTCCACGCTGTTTTCGCTGTTCCTCACCTTCTTCATCGGCCGCCGCCTTCTGGCGAAGGGCTCGATCATCCGCGTCATTCTCCTCGTCCTGTCCGTGGTCAGCCTCGGACTTGGCTCGATCGGCGTCTTTGGTCTGGGCAAGGCGTTCCTGCAAGATTGGTCGTTCGGCCTTCTCTTCGGCATCGTCTACGCACTCGTGAGCCTCCACATGAACTTCAAGTCCTTCCGCGTTCTCACGGACGCCCAAGTGAAGGCCTACGTGGGGTGATTCCTCGAAGATTCCGCTGAATTCCAAGCGCCCTTCCCGCCCTTCCCGCAACGCCGGGTGGGGCGTTTGGCTTTTCTCGATCCACTCGGACTGGATCCTCGCGATCCCCATGATCGAGCCGCAACCCCCTGCATCTCCCGAGGAATCGTCGGCTCCTCAGGATGGCACGGGTCCTGCTTAAAGGTAGGACATGAGCCGACTCGCCCCCTTCTTTGCCCTCGCGGTTGCGTTTGCCCTTGGCACCACTGGCTGCAGCGCCGAAGTTGGCGCGGACGGCTCCGACGAAGAGACGAGCCAAGAAGGCGAGGAGACCGTCAGTGAGGAAGCCCTCCGCCTCGGCAACGCCAACAGGCAGGGGTTCAAGGAGCCGCAGTTCAGCGCCGACGAGAAGGCCGCCGTGTTGGCCCGCTACGCCTCGCTCGACCCGCGCCGCGAAATTCCCCGCGTCCTCCTCGAGAATGCGATCCAGTACTACGACTTCAACAAGACGCGCCTCAAGGTGAAGGGCGTCATGACGATCATCGACTTCTCGCAGCACTCGAGCAAGCGTCGCTTCTACATCGTCGACATGAACACGGGCGCCGTCGAGCGCCACGTGGTCTCCCACGGGACGGGCAGCGATCCCCAAAACGACGGAATTCCGGCTACGTTCAGCAACCGAGAGGGCTCGCTCCAGTCTTCGATCGGCTACTACGTGACGGCCGAGACGTACTCCGGCAAGTGGGGCAATTCGCTTCGCCTCGATGGCTTGTCGACGACCAACTCGAACGTGCGCCAGCGCGCCGTGGTCATGCATGGTGCTTCGTACGTGGTCGACGGGAAGAGCCTGCAAGGGCGTTCGTGGGGCTGCCCCGCGCTCCCGATGGACGAGAAGGACGCTGTCATCGCTCGGGTCAAGGGTGGAAGCCTCCTCTACGCCGACGTGCCCAACCGCTGACCTCACGATACATCGATCGCCAGCGCATCGAACGCTCCCGCACCACCGTCGTGGAGGTTCTTGGAGAGCGGCTCACGTTGCGGGACGTACGGACTTCCGACGGCTGTCGCGGAGAGCCGTGATCGTGACGACGGTAAGATCGTCCGGGATCCGACCCCCCGTGCGCTCACGCACGAGCAGTTCGAGAGCCTTCGTGAGCGAGGTGCCGTCCGAGGGCGAATTGAGGAGACCGACCAGGCCAGCGCTGCCAAGCTCCTCGCCTTTCGCGTTCATGGGGTCGATGGCGCCGTCGCTGGCGAGCACCATGCGGTCGCCGGGCTCCATCAGACGGCTTGACGAAAAAAACTCGGCGTCACGCGACACTCCCACGAACGAGCCTCCCGTCTCGAGCTCCTCGAAGTGCTCGCCACGGATGAGAATCGGCGCCGGGTGTGCGGCGCAGGCGTAGCTCGTGATGCGGGTCGCGATGTCGACGTCCATGCACACCGCCGTGAAGCGAAGCTCCATGTTGTCGTAGGTTCGAGCGAGCTTTTCGTTCATCACCGTGAGGGCCTCGAGGGGGGTCTCGACGGTGCGTTTGATGGACTCGTATTCGCTCTTCAAGAACATCGTGGCGAGCGCCGCAGCCACCCCATGGCCCGTCGCGTCGGCCACGAACACCCGTAGGGTGCGCCGATCTGCCACGCGAATGACTCCGACGTCGTAGATGTCCCCACTCACGATCGATGCGGGCAGGTAGGCGGCTTCCACCCGAAAGCCCGCGAGCGTCGGGATCGTGGGCAGGATGGCGCGTTGGAAGCGGAACGCGTCGCCGAGGTCGTCGCCAAGATCCTGCAGCACTCCGGTGACGCGACGAGCATCCTCCGCGGCGGCCTCGGCGAGCTCCCGGTAGATCGCGTCGCGCTGCTCAATTTCGTTTCTAAGCCTCTGGATTTCCTCGTCTTTTTGAGCGATTACGTCCAGCAGGCTCAGGTTTTTCGGCCGGAGCTCGCTCAAGGGATCGTGACCTCGGCAATCACTTCGACGTCTCCGTCGATCGCGCGAAACGAGAGCGTGCTCTCCGCTTCGTAGAGTATGCGGACGAGGCCGAGGCGGCTGTCCCCACGGGGGGCGCCAACGACCTCTTGAATGCGGGCCGTGAAAGCCTCAGCGGGGGTCGGAAAGCCCTTGATCCAGACCAAGGTCTCCTCGAGCTTCTGGAGGTTCTCCGCCGAGACCGGATTGCGTACGCTCACCCGTGCCATGCCGCTCGAGCCGTGAACGCTGAGCCGAAGGAATCCGGGCTGCGGCCCCCAGTGGCCGTACTTGATTGCGTTCTCCATCAGCTCGCCCGCGATCATCGCGAGGGCGTTCGCGCCGTCGAGCTCGGAGAACATGGCGGCAAAACAATTCTGGACGCTCGTCACGAGGAGGCTGACGTTCTTCCACTCGCCGCGGACGGGCACGTCGATCGCGAAGGAAAAGGCACTCATGCGGGCGTCCCTTCGACGATGGGAGTCAAGGTCAGGTTATCGTCCTGCTTCTGGAAGACGCGGAGCGCATCGAAGCTGAGCTTCTGCCACTTTTTCGCGGGCGCATAGGTGAGCTCGAGAGCGAGCTTGCGAACCTTGGCGCCCTGGATGAGGTGGATGATCGCGCTGATGGTCGACGAGTTCATGTATTCGAGCTCCTCGAATCGGAGCACGAGCCTCGCCGATTTTTGAGCAGCACGATCGAGCCACTGGCCAAAGAACGGACCGAGTAGATCGATGGGTTGGCGTGCGTTGCTACGCCCGCAAAAGTAGAGCTCGACCTTCCCGGGCATTTCGTCACGTTCTTCGATACGCAGCTCGTCGATGACAATCGGTTTCAAAGGCGTTCCCTCCATCGGTCAGAGTATTCGAAAGGAAGCCACGCCGACAGCCTTTCGGCGAGCCCTTTGGTCGCCGTGGAACATGTCGAAAAACGGGTCATGGAGTGGGAGCCGTGCCCACCCAAGACCGATCCGGGCTAGATCGCGCGCTTGATGATCGAAGGAACGCCGGACGTAGTGCTTGCCCGAGCGAGCTTCGGGCTCGTGCCGTGAGCGCGCGCTCGATCCGACGCCGGTGGGGGCTCCTTTCCGCGATTTCATGCGTCGCGTTCTTCACTTCGTTCGGGCTCGCGTTCGTCTGGCCGGCGTGGCGTGCATGCGGTGCGTTCCCGGCGCCCCTCGACGACGTCTACATCCACGCAGACTTCGCCCGAGCCACGGCCCATGGGCACCCCTTCGAGTGGGTTTCGGGCCAGGGCTACAGCTCGGGCGAAACGGCGCCGCTTTATGCCTTCTTGCTCGCACCCGGAATTTGGCTGGGCCTCGACGACGAGCGCATCGTGGCGTTCGCTTTCGGGCTCGCCGTCGTCGCGCTTGCGCTCGCGGCGAGCAAGGTCGCGGAGCTCGTGCGGACCTCGGTGGGCGCGAATCGGGGGCTGGCGCTCGCACTTGCCACGAGCGCGGGGCTCGTGTGGATGTCGGTCGGAACGCTTGATTTTGCTTTCTTTTCGGGGATGGAGGCGGCCGTATTCTTTGGCTGCGTGATCGCGTGCCTCTCGGCCGCCGAGCAAGCAAGGGTGCGTATCGTCGGCCGAAAGCGAGCAGCCCTGCATGCGGGGGTATGGGGAGCAGCGATGGTGCTCCTTCGCCCCGAGGGCATCGTGCTCGTCGTGCTCTTTGCGCTTCTGGCCGGCCGCGGGGCCCGAAGCATGCGCGTGTGGCCGATGCTGGTGCGTGCCGCAGGGCCTGGCATCGTGGCGACGGCCGCTGTGCTCGTGGCCAATCGCATCTGGACTGGCGATTATGCCTCGGCGGGAGCCCGCTTGAAGCTCTTGGGCTCGAACCCGTTTCTTGACGACGTAACCCGAGCCAAAGAGCTCGTATTGAACGTACTTTCCTTCTACTGGAAGGTTCTTTTGGCCGAAATTGGCCCATTTGGACTCGCGACGATGATGACACTCACGGGCTTCGGTTTTTTGGCGCGACGTACACGGCATGCCACTATGGCGTGTGCCCTTGGAGCCCTGGCCTTCGCGCTCGTCGTGTCCACGAACGGTGCCGCGCGCTTCCAGGGATTTCGCTACTACGCGCCGGCCCTCGCACTGTTCACGGTCGCGTGTGCCCTCGGCGCAAGCGCGGTAGGCCACGCCGTAAGAGCACGCGCCGTCGGTCCCCTGCTTCTCGTGGGCCTCGCCGCGCTGACTATGCCCCGCGCGGCGGAGGTGCGGAGGTACTTCGCACGAGCCTCGGCGAACGTGCACGGACAACAGGTCACGATGGGAAAGAAAATCGCTCGAGAGCTGCCCCGAGGAGCCATCGTGATGGTGGGTGACGCCGGCGCGATCCCCTTCTTTTCCAGACGAACCAGCGTCGATGCGCTCGGGCTAGGGGGCTACCTCGAGCGGCCGTTCGTGCGCGCAGCCGTGCACGGCGAGACAGCGACACTCGAGCTCCTCGAGCACCTGCCTCACTCGGCCCGTCCGACGCACCTCGCGCTCTACCCGAACTGGTTTCCTCTCACGACGACACTCTTCGGGAAGGAAATCGGACGCGTCACAATCGAGGACAACGTCATCTGTGGCGGCCCGACGAAAGTGCTCTACGAAGCGCACTTCGAGGCGCTCGGCGATGGGGACGGCGTGGACTCGGGATTCCCACCTCCTTCGATTGGCGTGCCCATCGACATGGTCGACTTCGCGGACGTCGAGAGCGAGATGGCCCACGAGACACGGCTCCCGACTCCGAACGGTGGGTACACGGTGGGGAAGATCGCGCGGGTCGGCGCGGGCCCCGATGTCCGTTTCGACGGCGGACGAATCGTCGGGAAAGGACGCGAATTGTCGTTCACGGTCCGTGGCGTGGGAGCCGCTCGAGCGCGCACGCTCGTCGTGCGCGGAGATGCACGCTTCCGGCTCGAGGTGCGAACCCCCAGCGGAGGCTGCGAGCTCTCAGCCGAGGAGAGTCCGGGCGCCTTCACGCATGCGCATTGCGAGGTCCCCTTGGGAGACGACGACCGCATCGCTCTTCGGGCGAACGACGGCGAAACACGCATCTTTCACGCCTGGATCGCCGCGCCATGAGCTGCGCCCGAATTCGGGGCTTCGCGCGCAGGGATAGCTCCGCTCTCTCGAGCACGAAGGCACCCGAAGACGCGCTCGAAGACGCGAGAAATGCCGACCGAACGACAAGGTAGAGCGGAATCCAGGCTCAGAAGTCCTGCGTCGCGAAGCGAAAGAGCATGGCCTTGGGGCTCGGACCTTCGGGGTCGAGCACGATGGCGCCGTCCTTCGTGCCGTTGTTGCGGTGCACGAGGTGGGTCGACGAGCCACCCGAGGTATCCGAATAGACACTTACTTTTGCGTCAAGAGGAATGGCGTCCGCGATTTTCGCGGAGAGCTCGAGCAAAGTGAACGGCGTGAAGTCGGACGCTTTGACACCGAGGTCTTTGACGTAGTCGAGCGTGACGCCCGTGTGCCAGCCCTCGGCCCATGCGGGTGCTGGAAGCTTCGTGGCTTTCTCGAGGTACGACACGCGATTGTCCGCGCCCGGGCGATCCGACTGCACGTTCACGACCACTCGGTAAACGGCACCCTGGAGCTTCAGCTGAACGATGACGTGGTCGTTGTTGGGAAGGGCGCACTGCTTGTCTTTTGGTTGGACGATGGCGAGCACCGTCCCGTCGAGGCGTCCGAAGCCCGCCGTGAGCGCGGAGCCGAATGTGGCGGCGCAGCGGGCCGACTTGTCGATGCTGGCGTCACTCGCATCCGTAGGCGCCGAGCCATCTTGTGCGACGGGTGTCGAGGTGTCGCCCGAGGCCGCGGCGTCTTCTTCGGGGACGGAACTGGCGTCCACTGCAGTGCTCGGTGTGCCGCTGCACGCACAAATCGCTGCAAAAAGGGGCAGGACCGAAAGCATGGCAAAGTCTCTCGTTCGCATCGTGCCGAATCGCTAGCACCCCTCGGCTACATCCGCCATCCTCTCGTCGTGACGAAGGGGTTGCCGAAAAAGAAGGCCAAGGCGGGCCCGAGCGCGCTCGCGGCGTTCTCGAGAGCCACACGCGAATGGTTCGACGGCACACTGGGAGTGCCGACTCCGGCACAGGAGCTCGCGTGGACGTGCATCGCTCGGGGAGAGTCCTCGCTCCTCTCGGCGCCCACCGGGTCGGGAAAGACCCTTGCCGCATTTTTGTGGGCGATCGACCGACTCTCATTTGGTCCAAAAGCCGAAAGCCCGAAAGAGGCTTGCCGCGTCCTCTATGTGTCACCGCTCAAAGCGCTCGCCGTGGACGTGGAGCGGAATCTGCGTGCGCCATTGGCCGGCATCGCTGCGGCCGCGAGCTCCGAAGGGCTCGCCGCACATCACGTGAGAGTCGGCGTGCGGACCGGTGACACGAGCACCAAGGAGCGCTCGGCCCTGCTGCGACGCCCCCCCGACATTCTCGTGACGACTCCAGAATCGCTCTATTTGATGCTTAGTGGCAAAGCGCGCGCGACGCTTGCTTCGATCGACACGGTCATCGTCGACGAGATTCACCAGCTCGCCGGCGAGAAGCGCGGCGCTCACTTTTTCCTGAGCCTCGAGCGCCTCGAAGCGCTCCGGTCGCACGAGCGGCCTTCTGCACGGCCGCTCCTCCGTATTGGGCTCTCGGCCACCCAGAAGCCCCTCGCCCTGTCGGCCGAGCTCCTGGGCGGCCACGAGAATGGCGTGCCACGAAAGGTGGCGGTGCTCGAAGCGCCACGCGAGAAGACGTTCCTCGTGAACGTAGGCGTGCCCGAAGGAGCCTTCGACGGCGATGGAGAGCTCGATCCGGAAGCACGACGAGCGATGTCCGCTTGGCCGAAGCTCCACGAGCGCCTGCTCGATGCCATTCACGCAAAGCGGTCGACGATGATCTTCGTCAACAGTCGAAGGCTCGCCGAGCGTCTGGCGTCCGCGCTGAACGACCTCGATGCCGAGCGGGATGGCGTAGACGAAGAGGACCTCGCCGAGCGCGCCGCGCGGCCCCCGCTCGTGCTTGCCCACCACGGATCCCTTGCCCACGCCGCTCGCGAAGAAATCGAGGAAAAACTAAAGCGTGGCGAGGTTCGCGCCATCGTCGCGACGTCCTCACTCGAGCTCGGGATCGACATGGGGGCCGTCGATCAGGTCGTGCAAGTGGAGTCCCCGCCATCGATTGCGTCCGGAATCCAGCGCATCGGGCGGGCTGGGCACTCGGTTGGGGCGGTTTCGGAAGGGCTCATTCTCCCCAAGCACAAGGCCGACTTGCTGGCAGCCACGGCCGCGAAACAGGCTATCGAAGAGGGCGACATCGAGCCCACTCGCGCGCCGCGAAATCCGCTCGATGTCCTCGCCCAACAAATCGTGGCCATCGTGGCGACCGGCCTGACCGTGGCCGACTCCGATACCGTAGGTCCCATTCCGGCCGACGCGCTCTTCGCACTCGTACGAAGGGCCACGAGCTTCGCGCACCTTCCAAGGAGCGCCTTCGACGGCGTGCTCGACATGCTCTCCGGCCGCTATCCATCGGCCGATTTCTCCGAGCTGCGCCCGAGAATTTCGTGGGATCGCCGCACGGGCCTTCTTACCGCACGTCCGTTCGCGCGACGCTTGGCCGTCTTGAATGCGGGCACCATCCCGGAGCGAGGACTTTATGGAGTATTCCTCGACACGGGCGGAGAGGGCACCGTAGGGCGCGCTGGAAGCCGCCGCGTCGGGGAGCTCGACGAAGAAATGGTGTTCGAGCTTCGCCAAGGAGACACCTTCTTTCTTGGCGCTTCTTCGTGGAAAGTGACCGAAATCACGCGCGATCGGGTCCTCGTGCTGCCAGCGCCAGGGGCCCAGGGAAGGCCACCCTTTTGGCACGGGGACAGGCTCGGGCGGGCCAAGTCGTTCGGCACGCGCATCGGAGCCCTCACGCGAAACCTCGCCGCTCGCGACGAAGAGGGCGCGCGGCTCTACCTCGAGAAGGACCTCGGTCTCGATCCGGTGGGCGCACGCGTGCTTGCCGGATACGTCCACGAAGAGCTTCGCGCGGCCGGCGACGTTCCTTCGGACCGCGCGATCGTCATCGAGCGCTTCCAGGACGAGCTCGGGGATCACCGCATTTGCATCCTATCGCCGTTCGGAGCGCGCGTTCACGCGCCGTGGGCCATCGCGATCCGAGCCGCCCTGTCGGAGCTCCGCGACGGAGACATCGAGGCCGTCCATTCGGACGACGGGATTACGCTGCGCGTGCCCGAAGGCGACGGCCCACCGCCCCTCGAGGCCATTGTGCTGTCGCCCGATACCATTGCTGACCGCGTGACCGAAGAGATTGGCCATACGGCTCTTTTTGCAGCGCGCTTTCGCGAGGCCGCGGGCCGAGCGTTGCTCTTGCCCAAACGCACTCCCGGAAAGCGAACTCCCCTTTGGGCATTGCGCAAGCGCTCGAGTGACCTCCTGGCCGTGGCCTCGAGGTATCCGGAGTTCCCACTCATGCTCGAGGTTCATCGGGAGTGCCTGTCCGATGCGTTCGACATGCCCGGCCTCGTCGAAGTCTTGGAAGAGATTCGGGCGCGAAAGATTCAGGTTCGGGTGGTGGACACGAAGTCTCCCTCGCCCTTCGCGCGAAGCCTCCTCTTCTCGTTCGTAGCGAACTTCCTCTACGACGGGGACGCCCCTCTCGCCGAACGCCGCGCCCAAGCGCTCCTCGTCGACCCCGAAGAACTGCGGGCGTTGCTCGGGGAAGGCGAGCTTCGCAAGCTGCTCGATCCGGAGCTTGCCGTGGCGCTCGAAGACGAGCTGCAGAGGCGTCAGTATCCCCTGGCCACGACGGACGCCCTTCATGATCTCCTGCTTTTTCTAGGAGATCTCACGGTCGGGGAGGCCCTGTCGCGTTTCGCGGACCCGGCCGTGGGCGAGAAGGCCATCGTCCGCCTCGTGGAGGAGCGACGCATCGCCAAGGTGCGTATCGCCAAGGAGCCGCGTCTTGTCGCTGCGGAGGACGCGGCTCGCTACCGCGACGCGCTCGGAGTGGTGCTTCCTCCGGGCCTTCCGGTCGCGCTCCTCGAGCCCACCATCGACGCCCGGCGGGGACTCTTCGCGCGGTATGCGCGCACCCATGCGCCGTTCTCGGCAAAGACACTCGCCGCGCGCTTCGGCGTTCCGGTCTCTACCGTAGTCGAAACGTTCGAGCCCCTCGTGCGCGAAGGACGCCTCGTGCGTGGCGCGTTCCTTCCCACTCCGGACGGCTCGGAAGAGTATGCCGACCGCGAAGTGCTTCGGGCGCTGCGCCGCCGAACCCTCTTCGCCCTGCGCAAAGAAGTCGAGCCCGTCGAAGCCGCCGCTTTTGCCCGATTTTCGCTTCAATGGCACGGAATCCGTCCACTCGACGAGACTCTGGACGACGGGCGAAAGCGCTCCCGTACGGCACAGGTCGCCGATCCGGATCGATTGCTCGAGGCGATTCAGAGGCTCGAAGGATACCCATTGCCACTTTCCGTTTTGGAGCGGGATATCTTGCCGGCGCGAGTCCCGGGCTTTCGGCCGTGGGACCTCGACGCCCTACTCGCCTCGGGGGAAGTCGTTTGGGAGGGGATCGAAGCCCTGGGCCCGAACGACGGCCGCATTTCGCTTCTCGTCGGGAATACGGCCCACCTCCTGTCGAGGCCACCGAGCACGACCGAGCTTTCTCCTCTGGCCGTGCGCGTTCTGGCATTCTTTCGCGATCGCGGAGCGCTCTTTTTTGCAGACTGCGTGCGCGCATTGGGGGGATTCCCGAACGACCTCGCGATGGCCATGCACGAGCTCATTTGGTCCGGCCATTTGACCAATGACACGCTGGAGCCCTTGCGCAGTGCGTTTGCGGCCGGTCAATCGGACAAACGCTCCCAAAGGCCCACGCGCCGTCCCGCGCGTTCGGCGCGAAGGGCGCTCATGCCTGGAACGGAAGGTCGGTTCTCTGCACGACCGGAAGGCGACGAAGCCACGGCGACCGAACGACGTATGGCGCAAACCAGGCGAATCTTGGAGAGGCACGGAGTGCTTTTGCGAGAAGCCGTAGGTTACGAAGGCGTGACGGGCGGATTCTCGGCCCTCTACGACGTTTTGGCGGCCCTCGAAGACCGGGGGCTCGCCCGACGTGGGTATTTCGTGGAAGGACGCGGCACGACCCAATTTGCCATTCCGGGCGCCGACGACCGCCTCCGCGCGGCGCGCGAGTCGGGCAAAGACGAGATTCATTGGCTCTCCGCCGTGGACCCCGCGGGCCCTTATGGTGCGGCGCTTCCTTGGCCCGATTCCATTCCTTCCTCGCACGGCACGCGGCAGCGCAGCGCGGGGGCCCACGTCGCCATGCTCGACGGAGCGCTCGCCGCTTGGGTGTCCCGCGGGAACGACAGCGTCGTCACCTTCCCGGGGGCGCACGGGAGCGACGCGCGCATCGCAGCGGACGTGGCGGCCAAGGTCCTTGCGAGGGTACTGGCGGCAGCCCCGCCCGAAGGGCCGCGCGCCCTCGAAGTGCGGACGTTGGATGGGCTCCCCGCCAAGACCCACCCCGAGCGCGCCGCGTTCGAGCGTCACGGATTTTTGGCCCGTGGAGACACGCTCACCCTGACGCGGCCGACCTCCAATAATGGACCTTCGTTCCCCGGACGCGCGCCGTTCGGAGGCCGCACGCCATGAGCGCGCATCCCAAAAGCGACGCGTTCGTGATCGAGATTTGCCTGGAATTTCCCTCATTCAGGATCGTTTCAAAACGCACGAGCCGACTCCAGGGCGCCATCGACGTCTTCTTGAGGGTCGTGACCCTCGGTGGAATGGGAACTTACCTCACCAAGTACCATACGGTGCTGTTCGGAGTGCTCTGGGTCCCCGATACGTGGGAGTCCATGACCGATCTCGATCGGTACGTGCTCCTTCGGCACGAGCGCGTGCACCTTCGCCAGCGAAAGCGCATGGGCGACCTCGCCATGGCCTTCGTGTACCTCGTGCCCTTCTTTCCTCTGGGCCTCGCCTATGGCCGGGCGCGCATCGAGCAAGAGGCGTACGAGGAGACCTTGCTCGCCACGGCCGAAGTCCATGGGCTGGACGCCGCCGAGGCGTTGAAGGACTTCATATTGGCACGGTTCATGGGACCGGACTACGGCTTCATGTGGCCCTTCCGAGGGAGCCTCGAGCGTTGGTTCGCGAAGGCCATGGCCGACGTAAGAGCCAAAGTCGAAGAGCGGACATAGACCCGACCGTTCGTCGCTTGGAGGCGACTCGGTCTCGGCTAAGCCTGGATTGCGCCCTGCCGCCGGAGGTCCGCCGGCCGATCGAAAGCCAGCCTCAGGAGGCGCGGGGCGGACGCTCGCCGAGTTGCTTCTCCACGGAGTGCACCAGAACCGTCGTTCGGAGGACGGTGTCGGGGCTGAGAGACATGGCGTCGATTCCGAGCCTCACCAGGAATTCGGCCATGGCTGGATAGTCGCTCGGGGCTTGTCCGCAAATGCCGGCATGGCGGCCGTTCCTGTGAGCCCCCTCGATCGCGAGCTTCATCATGAGCTTCACACCGGGGTCACGCTCGTCGAAGTCGAACGCGACGATGGCCGAGTCGCGGTCGACTCCGAGAGTGAGCTGAGTGAGATCGTTCGAGCCAATCGATATTCCGTCGAAGATGGCGCAAAACGCATCGATGCACATGACGTTGTTCGGGATTTCGCACATCACATAGACCTCGAGGCCATTTTCGCCCCGTACGAGCCCGTGTTTGGCCATCTCGGCGAGGACCCGTTCGCCTTCGTCGACGCGCCGGCAAAAGGGAATCATCAGAACGACGTTCGTCAGACCCATTTCGTCGCGCACGCGCTTCATGGCTCGGCACTCGAGCGCGAAAGCCTCGGCATACGCCGGATGGGCGTAGCGCGAAGCTCCACGAAAGCCAATCATCGGGTTCTCTTCTTTGGCCTCGAATGCGGCGCCGCCCAAAAGGCTCGCGTACTCGTTCGTTTTGAAGTCGCTGAGGCGCACGACCACCGGTTTCGGATAGAATGCCGCGGCGATGGTACCGACGCCCAGGGCGAGACCGTCCACGAAATACGACGGTTTGTCGGGATAGCCGAACGTAAGATCGTCGATGGCCTTGCGATCCGCTTCACTCTCCACGCGTTCGGGATGGACCAAGGCCATCGGATGCACGCGCAGTTTATTGTTGATGATGAACTCGAGGCGCGCCAAACCGACACCGTCGTTCGGCAACATGGCAAGTCCGAAAGCCTTGTCCGGATCGCCGACGTTCATTTGAACGTGGGTCTTCGGACGGCCCAGAACTCCCACGTCTACGTGCTCCACGTGGTGACGAAGCAGGCCTCGATACACGTGTCCGACGTCGCCCTCCGCGCAGCTCACGGTCACGGGCTCGCCGTCCTTGACGAGGCTCGTGGCCCCCTCGGCCCCGATGACCGCGGGAATACCGAGCTCTCGCGCGATGATGGCCGCGTGGCACGTCCGCCCGCCCCGGCTCGTCACGATGGCGGACGCGCGTTTCATCACGGGCTCCCAATCCGGAGTGGTCGTCTCGGCCACCAGGACGTCGCCGCTCTCGAACTTGGAATGGTGCGCCAAATCGACTAGAACGCGTCCAGTTCCCGACCCAATCTTCTGGCCGACCGCATGCCCTTCGGCCAGCACGTCGCCCTTTTCGTCGAGCACGTGGGTCTCGATCGCCGCGCCCTTTTTGTGCTGGGACTGGACCGTCTCTGGCCGAGCTTGAACGATGAAAAGCTCGCCGGACATCCCGTCTTTCGCCCACTCGATGTCCATGGGGCGGTCCACTCCCGCTTTTCGCGTGTAGTGGTCCTCTATCACGAGGGCATACCGTGCCAGAGTGAGTGCATCTTCGTCGCTGATCGAAAAACGCCTTCGGTCGTCGTGGGAGGTTTCTCGATTTTTGGTCCGCGCACCGCTCTCTTCCGCGTATTCGAGGCGCATTTGTTTCGAGCCAAGCGTCTTCTTGACGATGGCGCGTTTGCCCTGGCGAAGTGTCGGCTTGAACACGTAGATCTCGTCCGGGTCGACGCTCCCATTGACCACGTTCTCCCCGAGGCCATACGCAGAGGTCACGAAGACGACGTCCCGAAAGCCCGTCTCGGTATCGATCGTGAAGATCACTCCCGCCGCACCGCTATCGCTTCGCACCATCTTCTGGATGCCAATCGAAAGGGCGACCTTTTCGTGGTCGAAGCCTTGGTCGATTCGATAGGAGATCGCCCGGTCCGTGTAGAGGCTAGCAAAGCAGCGCGAGCAGGCTTCTCGCAAGGCGGCGTCCCCACGAACGTTGAGAAACGACTCTTGTTGCCCAGCGAAGGACGCGCCGGGCAAGTCCTCGGCGGTCGCGCTCGATCGCACCGCGACGCCGCTGTCCCCGTCCTTTCCGACCAAGGTTGCATAGGCCTTCTGGATTTCGGCCCACATGGCGTCCGGAATTCCGGCATCGTGAATGAGAGCCCGGCATGCAGCGCCACGCCTTGCCAGGTCGTCGACATCTTTCTTGTCGAGCCCGACCAGGAGCTTTCGTACCTTCTCGCGAATACCGGCCGAGTCCAAGACGTGATGGTAGCCCATGGCCGTGACGGCAAATCCGTCGGGGACGCGCACGCCTTGCGCGGAGAGCTCTCGCACCATTTCGCCAAGCGAGGCGTTCTTCCCTCCGCAAAGAGGAACGTCTTCGATCGAGATATCGCGGAACCAACGAACGAATTCGGCCATGTCCGCACGGTTGCAAGTGCCGGTCCCTCCTGGTTTTTCCTGCGCTTTGGCGAGCGACGTGGTCCTGTCCCGAATTCTGCCATTCCCGCGACGACCGAGTGGCCATCCGCCGCGGCGCGCTGAACGTTCGTTCCGAGACGATTCCGATGGGACAGACCATCGTTCCGATGGAGTGGCGCAAGTGGCGTACATGCCGCATGATCAAAGGAGATCGAAAGGAGGGAGCTTTCGTGGTCCTCCAAAAGTCGAGAGCACTCGCGGGCCTGGTTTTCCTATCCGTCTTTCCGCTTGCCGGTGGAGCACGCGCGCCGACCGCGGCGTTCTCCACACCATCGGCGACGCCGAACGCCACAGCCCCTCCCACGAGCACGTCGAATGCCGCGATGCCACGCGCGCCGTGTCCTGTGAATATGGTGAGAGTGCGGGGCGAGGCTTGCGATGAGGCAGAGCAAGTCTGCAAGAAGTTCCTCGATCCGCCGCCCTACCAGTACCTGCGGTGCGCCGAGTACACGAAGCCGTCGCGATGTGTCGGCGCGCGGAAGCCGGTGGATTTTTGCATCGATCGCGAAGAGGCCCACGACCCGACGACCGAGCTTCCCACGGTGGACATCTCGTTCGTGGACGCAAAGGCCAAGTGCGTCGAACGCGGTCTTCATCTCTGCAAAGAAGAAGAGTGGGTATTCGCGTGCGAGGGAGACGACATGCTCCCTTACCCCTACGGCTATTCGCGCGATAGCTCCGCCTGCAACATCGACAAGATCCACTTGGGCGGAAAAGACGGAAAGCTCCGTGACCTCCGCGCGAAGGTGTCGGAGTACCCTCGCTGCATGAGCCCGTTCGGAGTGCATCACATGACGGGAAACGTCGACGAATGGGCGGAGCGGGAGGCAGGAAGTCAGCATTCGGTGTTGCACGGCGGCTGGTGGCTTCCGGGCCGGAACCGCTGCCGAGCAACGACCGCCGAGCACGGTCCGGAGTACTCGGGAAAGCAAGTCGGCTACCGCTGCTGTGGCGTTTCCAGCCCGTGATCCTGCAATCCCGATAGGCACTCTCGCGCTCGTCCGAGCCCGTGGGGCCGAAGGGATCTCTTTCCGTCCGGCCAGAACCGTGTTTAAGGCGGCCCTGCCATGGGACCGCAGTACTCTTCCTGGGCCGTTCGCTCCGCCACACGCTTCGTTGGAGGCCTTGCCGTAGCCATATCGCTGCTCGCGTCGTGCGCGAGGGCCGAACCTCACAACGAACGCCCCGTCGCGGCGATCGCGAATGCCGTCACCACGCTGACACAAGCGGGCGTTTCGACTCCCGAGGCCAAACCAACCCCGACGCCCGCTTGCCCGGCCGAAATGGTGCTCGTCTTTGGCGACTATTGTCCCGAGGTGGAGCAGACGTGCGAAAAGTGGATGGACCCACCGGGGACGAAATACGCACAGTTTCGTTGCGCAAAATACAAGAAGCCCTCGACCTGCAAAGCGAGCCGTGTTCGGGTGCGCTACTGCATCGACCGCACCGAGCGACGCGAAGAGGCGTCGGCGCGCCCCAAGAACTTCGTCTCGTTCGACCAAGCCCGCGGGCTCTGCAAGGAGTCGGGCGGGCGCGTATGCACCGAGAGCGAGTGGCAGTTCGCGTGCGAAGGCGAGGAGATGCGGCCCTATCCGTACGGGTTCGAGCGCGACTCGACCGTGTGCAACGTCGACAAGTTCGACCACCTCATGGACCACGGCCATCTCGCAGACCACAGACGCGACGTGGCTCAAGATCCTCGCTGCGCGAGCCCATTCGGAGTGCAGGATCTGTCTGGAAACGTAGAGGAATGGGTCGCGGCCGACGGCAAGGGCAAATCGGGCTGGAAGCAAGTCCTAAAGGGCTCGTATTGGATTCCGAGCCGCCACGCGTGCCGTCAGTTCCAGATAGGCCACGGTCCGGAGTACGGCGGCCGCGAGACGGGAACCCGTTGCTGCAAGGAAGCGCGGGATTGAGCAAAGGATGCGAGCGCCCGTGGTAGGCTCGCGGAATGTGGGTTCGCGGTGCAGCGATCCGTCCGGTTCCGCCATATGCGGTGGTCAGCCGGCCCGTGGTCGAACAGGTGGAGCGGGCGCTGGGCCAGGAGGGCGACGCGGCCGACCGTGAGCTCGAGCAGTGGTTCGAGCGGTTCGAGAAGACGCAACCGGCCGTCGCGGCACACATAAACCAAGTGCTCTCACGGCCTCTCGACGAGACGGCGCTGGCGCTCGGGTATTTCTTGTCGGTAGCCGTGTGGATCGCGTTCGACCGAGCGTTTCGAGGTCGTCTGACGGCGGTCTCGGAGGACGCCCTCGCAGCCTCGGATGCGGCCCTGACGCTCGAAGAAGAGCTGCGCGCGAAGCACACCGACGAGCCCTTGGAGCTCGACGACGTGATGGCCATCGAGCAGCCCGCCGTCGTGGCCTTCCTGCACGAGCACGTCGATGCCGCGCTGGACGCGTCGGCCGATGGGAAAGACGTGGACGTCGACGACGTGCACCTCGTCTACCGCGCCGTGCTCCTCGAGATACTTGCGCTCTCGCACGCCGTCGAGGCGCCGCAAGGCACGAAGACTCGCGAGGAGCTCCTCGCCTGAGTGTGGCAGCCATGCCTGTCGAGCACCGATCCGATCCGAGCGGCGCGGTCTTTTACTCTTCGTCTTCCACCGACGAAAAGGCCTCGGTCTCGGCATAGTCGACGAAGTCGTCAGCGGTCGCCGTAGACTCGTCCAAGTGCGAAAGATCCGACAGCGCTTTGGCGAGCACTTTTACGTCAGCACGTTTGAGATAGTCCACGATCGCCTCGTCCGGGTGCCGCTCGGCTTCGTAGATGCCGACCACGCGCTCCACGACACGCGGGACGCGTTTCGCAGGGAACTTGGCGACGAATCGACCGAAAGCCGCCTTGTCGCCGCGCGGATCTCCGCCAACGTAGAGGAAGTAGTGGGGTGCCGCCTTGCCTCCGATTTTGCGCAGTCCGCCCTGGAACCCTAGTCCTGCGGCGTGATGGAGCCCACACCCGTTCGGACAGCCACTCATCTTCACGACGAGCCCATTCGTTCGGGTCACAAGATCGGGTTTTTCTTCGGTGAGCTCGGTGAGCGCACGGGCAAGACCTCGCGATTGGGTCACGGCGAGCTTGCACGATTCGGCGCCCGGGCAGCTCGACGGGTCGGCCAAAGTGTCCGCGCTCGGCTTGGCGAGGCCAATCCTCGCGAGTGCCACGTATACGGCGTCGAGATCGGCCTCTTGTACCCAATGAAAAACGACGTTCTGTGCGTGGGTCGTGCGCGCCGTTCCGTCCGAGTACGCCAATGACAGTCGAGCCAGCGCGCGCACTTGCCCGGAGCTCGCGTCGCCCAGAGGCAAAGTGACGGTAACCCTGTAAAAGCCATGCTGTTTTTGAGGCTCGACATTGCTCGAAAAGAACCGAACGCGAGCCGCGGAGGACGGCAGGATGGGAAGCGTTCTAGGGTGAATTCCAGGCCCACGCGGCCTTCCTTCGGCCACGAGACCCTCGAGCTCCTCGAGCGTAACCGGGATTCGTAGGTTGGGCTGTCGGGTGCGGATCGGCTCGAGCCCGGGATCGAAAGGCAGAGGCGCCCGGCCGTCGGATCTGGCCTTTTCGAGCTCGGCGAGAACCTCAGCCTGGAATGCCGGATATCCCATCGATTTGACGAGAAACTTCATTCGATTCTTTTTGCGATTTTTCCTGTCTCCTCGGGCATCGAAGACGGCGAGAAGGGCCTCGGCGACGTTCAGCGTGTCCGCCACGGGGAGAAACCCGAAGAGCTCGTGGCCACTCGTGCAATACGTGGCCGTTCCGCCAGCCACCGTGATCCGAAACCCACGCCGGCCCTGTTCGTCCTTTCGGGCGAAAAAGCCGATATCGTTCACCAGCGCAAAGGCGTGATCTTTGCCGCCTCCGGCGAAAGCCACTTTGAACTTGCGCGGGAGCGAAGCCGACAGCGGATGCCGCAAAAAGTGCCGAGTGAACGCTTCGGCATAGGGCACGACGTCGAAGACCTCGTCCTTTGCGACGCCCGCATCCGCACTGGTCGTAATGTTCCGAACCGAGTT
>JAYUKI010001022.1:0-2848 GCA_043764595.1 Myxococcales bacterium
AACGGTTCGCTGCAAGGCGCACGCATCGAGCCAGTCACGTTCGGTATCGGTATTCCGGTGCACCGCAAAGAAGGCTTCCGCGTGGAGATCGAACCCACGTTTGCCCTCTTGAATTTCAACGTGCTCGGCATCAGCGGTTCGCGGGGGAACGACGGTGGCTTCGCCGCCGTATCCACGGGCGCGGACGTGCGTGTGAATCTCGTGTTCGGGAAGTTCTTCCTGGGGCTCAGCCCACTCGGATTCGACCTTCGCTGGGCGGCCGCCGGCGCACTCAATAGTGACGCCGGAGGTGGCGTGGGCGCCGCCGTCGACTATCGCCCGCGCATTTTCATCGGCGGCGAGTTCTGACGCCCATAACCTATCGTTTCCAATAAGGAATTCCGTGTCGAGCTTGAAGGCCCTTTCGGTCCCCGCGAGGCAGCGAACAATCGGCTACGCTCCCCGGCCATGCGATCTCTTCGTGCCCTCGCCCTTGCTCCGCTCCTTCTTGCTGCGTGCGGCTCGCCGCCCGTCGTCGCTCCGCCAACGGTCGCGCCCAAGCCCCCCGTCGACATAGCGAAGCCCGCGCCCATCGACACGAGCGCGGTGGCCGAGCCACCCGGTCTCCTCGTGGTGGGCAGAATCACGAAGCCCGAGAACACGGCCAAGCACGCCGCGTCTCTCTCGGGCATGCCAATCCCCAGCGCGGCGGAGCTCGTGGGCTTTGCCACCGGGGAAGAGCTCGGACGTGCCGTCGACATGGATAATCCGGTCGACTTCGCCGTCGCGTTGGTTGGCGGAGGACGCATGCCGCGGCCAAGCTTCGCAATCTCGATTCCGCTCAAGTCGCTCGATGACGCACGCGAAAAGCTAGGCAAATTCAAGTTCATTCCAATGGCCAACGGCGCATCGCGCGTGGAAGGGCTCCTTCCCCCCGAGGACTCGGGAGATGCTCCACACACGTGTTTGCTCGCGCCGGCGGCGGGCCCGGCGGGCGCTCGGCTCGTCTGCGGCGAGGTCGCAGGTGTCGAAGCCCTCGCGCCCTACCTCACGCGCACGTACTCGCGCGAGACGGTCACCAACGACGTGCACGTCGAGATTCGCACCGGCGCGAGCCGTGACGCGCTGGAGTCGGTGCGTCGCATGCTGCCGCGCATGGCGGCCGCTTCGATGAACGGAAGCATGCGCAAGAAGCCTGCGGTCGGCGAGCTCCTCGAAACAGTCGTCGGAGACGCCACCGACTTCGTCACGGACTCCGAGAAGATCGTCGTCGACATCGAGACCAAGCCGGAAGGCGCCCAAGCCAAGGTCCGGGTGCTCTTCAAGTCGGTGAACGCAACGGCCACCAAGGTCGCGCTCGGACAAGGCTTTCCGTCGTCACCGCCCGCGAGCGTCGGCCGCCTTCCCGCCGACACGCTGGGCGGAATGTGGTCGACCGGGACGCCCCCCGGAATGCTCGAGCACGTTCAGAACGTCGCGCGGCGCGCGATGGGTGACGTTTTGGCGGACGAATCGGACCTGTCCGACAAGCAGAAGAACGACATTCCCAAGATTCTGTTCGAACGGGTCGCACCGCTCTTCGATGGCGCGTGGTCGTACGGATTCGGCGTCGACACGGAGAGCTTGAGCAAGGCCGAAGACGCCGCCCGCAGTGCCGACGAGAAGTCGCGTCGCGAAAAGGAAACCGCAGTCGAGCTGTCGCGAATCGGTTTCCACCTCGTCCACGTCACGCGCCCCTTCGCGCAGGCTTCGCAAGCCACGAAGGAGGCGGGGGCGCTCTTGGATGCGCTCGTCACCAAGCAGCAAGCGAAGTGGCAGGGCGGCTGGAAGACGACGGTGAAACCAGGCGGTGCGGCACGTGGGCTCCCTGCCGGAACGCTCCACTACGTGGTCACGCGCGAGTACACGCCGCTCAAGGACTCGAAAGAGCCGAAGCGAAAGGCCGCGTGCCATGCGTTCGTTGCGAAAGACGGCGAGGGTGCGGCGATCGGGATCGGCTGCGACGAGAAGGTGCTCGCCACACGACTCGCGGTGTCCCTGTCGAACGCAGTCAAGACCCCTGCGCTCTCCAACGACGTGCTCCAGGCTCACGGGCACCGCGGTGCATTCTTGACGCCTCGCGCGGCGGCGTGGGCCATGGCGCTCGAGCGCGGTCGACGCGGAAACCTCGGCGCTGCCACCGCGGAATCGAAGGTCCCAATGCGACTCACTTTGTCGAACGAGATTCCGAGCGTCGCCGCACCCGCGGGTGCTGCGCTCGTGACCATCGACGCTCCCAAGGCCTCGATTGGCGCTCTGGTAGCCATCGTGCTTCGAGGCGGCCGCTAAATCTGTTCGCGTCGCGACTAGGAAAGGACGCCGAGCCCTGGCTCGTGCGTCCTTTGGCGTGTTGGTGAAAGACGGTTCCCCAAAGAAAAAGGTCTCGGACGACATCTCCGAGACCTTTTCGGGTCGACGGCGCAGGCTTCTCCCGCGCGCACTAGTGCTCTACGGGGGAACGAGGGACTCGTAGCGCACCGTATGAACCTTGGGGCCGTCAGTGGTGCTCGGCTCCACCGTGGGCAGGAGCCGGAGCGGCCGAAGCACCTGGTGCCGCCGCAGGAGTCTCCGACTCGTGCTTGCGCGGTTCCATCGAGCCCGGTGCCGCTTCGCCGTTGCGAGCATTGACCCAAACGCTCGAGTCGCCGTCGAACTCGCCGCGGTGACCGACGTCGTTGAAGGTGTAGACGAAGAAGATGCCGATGAAACCGATGCAGGCCACGATCATGAGCCCATTGAACTTCGCATCGTGCCTGAGATGCATGAAGAACAGGAGGACGAGAGAAGCCTTCATGCTCGCGATGATGACCACCGCGGCCAAGTTCAGCTT
>JAYUKI010001023.1:0-9750 GCA_043764595.1 Myxococcales bacterium
GCCCATCCTCGACGCCATGGACATCGTGGCCAAGACCTCGGGCAATCTCATCGTGCAGGACGCCATTTTCTACACGCGCCAGAAGGTCAGCGAGGGCAAAAACATCTCGGTTCCTCTCGCCGAAACGAAGATCTTTCCGGCCATGGTCGTCCAGATGGTCGGCGTCGGCGAGCAGACCGGCGCACTGGACCAAATGCTCACGAAGATCGCCGACTTCTACGAAGACGAAGTCGACGTGGCCGTCGCCGCCCTGACGAGCCTCATCGAGCCCGTCATGATGGTCGGCATCGGCGGGACCGTCGGCGTGGTGCTCGTCTCCATGTACCTCCCCATCTTCAGCATCGCCGGAAAGATCAAGACCACCTGAGCCGCCGGCCCAGGCTCGTGCTCGGCGCGCCTCCGAAGGCGCGCCGCGTACGCTGCGCATCGCGCGCAGTGGGACGAGGCCGCCAAGACCGCCGCGCGTCGCGCACCGAATTGCGCCGCTCGATCCCCGTGGATCGCGCCGTGGATTCCGCGTCCGTGGGGATAGCCACGGCGGGCCCGCGACCGAGGCCCACCGCGTGAAGATCGGCGTCCCCGTCACGGCCCGCGAGCAAGAGCTCGGGACGCGCCTCGCGTGGGTGTCGGGCTTGCGTCTCGGGTTCTTGGTCGTCCTCCTGACGGCCACCTCGTTCTTCTATTTGAACCGCGAGCTGGCGCGCTACCCGACGAGCGAGCGTGTGGTGTTCGTCACGCTCGGCTCCGGGCTTCTCCTCGCTCTCGTCTACGCACTCGTGCTCCGCACCGGCAAGCGCGTCGAAGAGCTCGCCTACGCCCAGATTCTCCTCGATCAAATCACGTGGACCGCCATCGTCTACGTGTCGGGAGGAGCGGGCAGCGGTGCCGCCTCGCTCTATGGACTGACGTGCCTCGTCGGCGCGGTGCTCATCGGCCTGCGAGGCGCAGTGGTCGCGGCGGTATCCGGCATCTTCGTGTACGCGCTGCTCTGTCTCGCTCTCGGTACGAAGGTCCTCTTGCCTCCGGCAGATCAACTTCCGGCGGTGTACGCGACCGCACTCGACGCCGTCGCATACCCCCTCGTCATGAACTCACTGGGGATTGGTCTCGTCGGAGCGCTCTCGGGCTACCTCGCCGAGCGTCTGAAACGTACGGGAGGCCAGCTCGAGCTCGCATCGGCACGTGCGGAGCAAGCCGAGCGTCTCGCCGTGCTCGGACGGATCGCCGCCGGGCTCGCCCACGAAATTCGAAACCCACTCGGATCGATCTCCGGCTCCGTCGAGATGCTTCGGGAATCGCCGGCGCTCGGCGACGAGGACAAACAACTCTGCGCCATCATTCACCGCGAGTCGCTGCGTCTGAACGACCTCGTGACCGACATGATGGACCTCACGAAGCCTCGCGAACCGAAGAAAGAAACGGTGGACCTGGCGCGGATCGCTCGAGAGGTTCGTTCCCTCGCGTCGCACTCGGAGCGAAGCGCCGCAGGCGACGTGACCGTTCGCTACGAGGGCCCCGAGGTGGCCGCGTACGCCGAGTGCGACGCCGCCCAAATGAAGCAGGTCCTATGGAACCTGGTACGCAACGGCGTCCAGGTCACACGAGCCGGGAAGGCGGTCACGATCCGGGTCGTTCCCAAGCCCGACGAGACGCTGGTCGAGGTCGAGGACGCTGGCCCGGGCATCCCCGAGAAAGACCGACAGAGAATATTCGACGCCTTCTACACGACAAGGGCGTCAGGGGCTGGCATCGGTCTGGCGGTCGTCAAGCGCATCATGGACGACCACGCCGCCCTCGGCGCCCGCATCGAGGTCCGGTGCCCGGAGGGTGGGGGCGCGGTCTTTTCCGTGCACCTTCGCGCCCCCCGAATCGCCCCCTAAGCCTTTGACATTGCGTCTCTTTCCGTGAGGACGTGAATGGTGGGAGGTCTCCGGACGTCTACCCTTTTGCCCTCGATCGAGGGTCGCTTTTCGTCGCCTGCTCGACCCGTTCGCCAAAGGTTTCTCAACTTGGCGCGCAGTTTGCTAACAGGCCATGGACCCGAAGGACCTGGGCCCCCGCATCGGTGGCCCGAAGGAGATCCGCATGAAGCTCGGTTTGCTCTCGCTTTCTGATTTTGCTCGCGTCGCGCGTCACGCCTTTGCCGCGTCGGCGTTTGCGTTCACGGTGGCCCTGGCCGTTCCGGCCGCCGCTCAAAACAACGCGCAAGCTTTCGTCGAACAAGAGCACGGTCGCCTCTCCACGTTGATGCGCGCCTCCACCGCGCCCGGCCGCGACGCTTCGATCTCCCAAGAGCTGGACCGAATGGTCGACTACGACGAGCTCGCACGTCGCACGTTCGGCAAGCCCTGCCCTGCCGCGATCGCGCAGTGCCAAAACCATTGGGATGCACTGACCGACGACCAAAAACGCGAGGTCACGGGTCTGCTCAAGCGGCTCGTCGAGCGAAACTACAAGAACAACCTCAAGAAGACGCTCGACTACGACGTGTCGTTCAAAGGAGCGCGTCCTCTCGCGAGCGGGGACACCAAGATCCGCACCGAAGCGAAGTCGCGCGCGAAGCCGCACGAAGCCCCCGTTACCGTCGACTACGTGGTGGCAGGGCAGCCTGGCAGCTTCAAGGTGGTCGACATCGTCACCGAGGGCTCGAGCCTCACCAAGAACTACTTCGAGCAGTTCCACAAGATGCTCACCACGCCGGGCCAAGGGTACCCGCACGTGGTGAAGCGGCTCAACGACCGCATCGCAGGGCGCTGATCTCGCGCGTCGAACGAAAGGGCTGCACCGCCGCGTAGAGCCTCGTGCTCGCGGGAGAATGGTGTGGCCCTTCGTCGTTTCGAAGGGACCACCGACGCACGGTCCAAGCGCCTTCAATATTGGCAGAGGTAGGGTCTCGATCGGTCGCCTTCCGCGGCCCGTAGAAGGCGCGTGTCGTAGCGTCCGCGTGGGAAGTCGAAAAACGCCCGCGTGGGCACCTTGGGCTTCGAGTCGCGATCCGGCTCACGATCGGCCCAGAATTTCAGGCTTTCAGGCTTTCCGTTCTCCCAGATGAACGGCCCATCGACCTCGAGTCGCGCGAGCCCGACCCACACCCCCGCCTCGGGAGAGAACCGAGCAAGCTCACGGGCAAGCTCTTCACGTTCTTCCGGGCTCTCCAGAACGACGAGAGATCCACCGAGTGCGCGGCAGCCCTCGCGGGCGTCGGCGGAGGAGGCCGCGCTCGGCACGTAGATGTACCGCTTTGGCGTGAACGGGAGCCGAATGCACACGCCTCCTGTGCAAGGCTCCCCACGTGAACCTGGGGGCTCGCGCTCGCAGAGCACGTCGTAAGCCTTCGCGGCTTTCGTACACGACACACGTCGCCATGGTTCGCGAAGACCGGGCACGGCGACAAGGCAACCCGTCGTGGTGGTCCCAGCCACGTCGGGAAACGTTCCTCCATCGGCCGTGCGGGCGAAGCATCCCGTGCATGGCCCCGTTTCGGGCGGTTCGGGGTGGCCGGGCTCGTCACGCCCCTCGGGCGAGTACACGAGGGTGCCGTCCCTCGTAAGGCCAACCCAATAGTCGCCCGACGGGGCCGCGGACTCGACCGAGCGAACCTCGTCGTCCCCTGCAAACGTGACGACGTGGGCGGACGCCGCGCGGCAGAGCTCCGACGCTTCACCGAAGCTAGTGGCCTTCCCCGCCACGAAATAGCAGTGACGCGTAGCCACCGAGACCGCCCCTTCGCACACCACAGTGCAGGTGGCGCTGCAACCAATCGCTCCGGTTTCTCCGGGATCGCAGGTCTCGGCCGGGCCCGCGGTGGACACGAGGGACACGAAGCCGTCGCCGCACCTCGAACCGGTCGTTTCCGCAGGAAAAACACGAAGCTCCGGCAAGCACCCAAGGACCCCGGAGCCCACGAGCAGCCACGCGGCGAGAGCCGCACGACCACTCCGAGGACGGGAAAGAGGACTCCGCACGATCGAAGGGTACACGACGGCGTCCGTCCACGGCGACCGAGCACCCTCGATTCCGCTCCACAGAGTGCCCGCCGGAGCCGGGCGCTTGCTACGCTTTCGAGGACTCCATGCCACCGCCCGAGCCGAGCACGCTGGACAACGAGGGGGACTTCACGAGGTCCGGACTTCGTGAGGTGGCGCACACGCCCGAGTCCGGGCACGAGCCCGAGCAGCGTGGCGAGCCGCTTCGCGAGGTGATGGAGCTCGGACGAGGGGGCATGGGCATCGTGTCGCTCGTTCTGGACGATGACGGGCACACCTTCGCCCGGAAGAAGCTTCTGCCAGAGCTCGCACGCGATCCCGAAAAACGAGAGCTTTTTCTTCGCGAAGCCGACGTCACGCTCGGTCTGGTCCACCCGAATGTCGTGCGCACGTACCGAACGGGAGACGACGACGGCGAACCGTTCTTGGTGATGGACTTCGTCGACGGCATGCCTCTCGACCGGCTGCTCGCCCTCGCTCGCGAAAGCGGAGCGACGTTGCCGCGTGGGCTCGCGGCTCACCTCGTTGCCCGGCTGGCCGCGGGCCTTCATGCCGCCCACGAGCTCTCTCGGCAAGACGGAACCCCGCTGAACCTCGTTCACCGGGACATTTCCCCTCACAACGTGATGGTCTCTCGCACGGGCGAGGTCGTGTTGCTCGACTTCGGAGTGGCCAAGATCGACACGACACGTGGGCTCACGAAGACCGGCGAGGTGCGTGGAAAGACCTCGTACATGTCGCCCGAGCAAGGCCTGGGTGACCCGCTCGACCGCCGCTCGGATCTCTTTTCGCTCGGCGCCATCCTCTACGAATGCGTGCAAGGCACACGCATGTGGGGCGACGGCACCGAGCTCGACGTCTTGCGAAAGCTCGCACTCGAAACACCGCCGGCCCTCGACGGGGACGACGCCGTTTCGAGGCTCCACGCGAGACTCGTCGCGCGCGCTCCCGAGGGCCGCCCAGCCACGGCTTGCGAGGTCTCGGAGATCCTGACGGCGTATGCGAAGCGTGATGGCGAGGACGAGGACACACTCCTCGCGCGCGCACGCGTCGAGCTCGCCGGCTGGGTCGAGCGAACGGCGGAACGCGAGCTCTCGGACCGGGAAAAAGTTCTGGCCGAAGCGATAGCTCCGGTTCGCGCCAGCCTGCCGGGTGCGGCGGCGGAGGCCGGACTTTCTCCCAAAGAGCCCCCGCTCGGCGACGCGCCGGCCATGGAGCGCGCCGTTTCACGGTCGCCTTCCACACCGGGCGCGAGACGGGGAGCCGTCGTTTTCCTCGCCATCGCGGGCGCAATCGGAGCCACATTGGTGTTCGTGGCCTCCCACAAAAGTCCCACCGCTTCACTCGAGCCACGCGCCGAGCTCCCGAAAAACTCGGTGGGCATCGCCACGGCCCTACCCTCGAGCCCCGAGCCCGAGGTCGCGCCCGTGGTCTCGGCCACACTCGCTTCGGCTTCGCCTCCCCCATCGACGTCCGCTCCCCATCCCCCATCGACGCGTTCCGCCGCGAAGCCTCAAGTCACGCCTGCGCCCTCGGCCCTACGCGCCCTCCCATCGGCGAGCGCGTCGAACGCCAAGCCCCCCGTCGCTCCTCTCAATGTCGATCCGACCCCTTTCTAGAACGTTCTTGGCGGCCGCCGCGCTCGTGGGGGGTTGCCTCTTTCCCTTGCGTAGCGCCCACGCGGACACCTCCGATAGTCCACCGAAAGCCGACGATCCCGAGCTCGAGGCTTCGCGCGTGCGCTTCCGAAAAGGCATGGACGCCTACGCTGCCGGCGACTTTGCGGGAGCCATCGTCACGTGGCAGGCCATCTACTCCGAGCTCGGAAAAGAGCGGGGATACCGCCTCGCGTTCAACCTTGGTCGTGCTTACGACGCTTACGGCGATGCCTCGCGCGCGGCCGAGCTCTATGGCACGTACCTCGACGAAGTGGCCACCCGCAGAGGCCGTGGCGAGTCCTTGCCTCCCATCGTCGAGAAACAAGCCAGCGACGCGAACGAGCGGCTCGCGGAGCTCGTTCGAACCCGAGGGCGCCTCCGGGTCCCACAAGGGAAGACGCCCGTCGAAGTGCGTATCGATGGCGGAGCGCCGCGGCTCGCAGGCTTTTTGGTGTTGCTCGCGCCTGGCAAGCACGTGCTCGTCTTCGGCACGGGCGACTCCGAGCTGCGGCGCGAGATCGTCCTGGCGGAGGGCCAAGAGCAAACCGTGGAGCCTCCTCCCGCGAATCCCGAGCCCAGAGCGCCAGAGCCTCGTTCACGCACACCTCTTCTCGTCGAGACACGTACGACGCGCCCGTTTTCGCCGGTGTGGATCTTCGTGGGCGCAGGAGCCACGGCGCTCTCCGTCTTGATCCCGGCGCTTCAGTACTCGCGGGCGGTGTCGATCGCGAGCGAGCACGACGCCTCGGGCGACGCCCTCGAGCGGGAGCGTCTTGCGAGCGAGTATTCTGGAGCAAAAACAGGAGCTTACGCGACCCTTTCCATTCCGCTCGTGCTGGGCGCAGCGACGGTAGGCCTCGGCGCCGCGTTCGTGTTCGGCTCACGAACCGAGACGGTTCGCATCGCAGGGCGCGGCCTCGGGTTCGACGCTACGCTTTCCTTCTGAAGACTTTCGGAATGAGCCGGTCACAGCCGGTCACAGCCGGTCACACTCCGCTGCTCGGCGGCGACGTACGGAGAAGCACCATGGCATCCTCTCCCAATCTACGCGCGGTCCGACGTGTCGTGCTCCTCGCACTCGCCCTCGCCTGCGCAGTTCTTCCACGTCAGGCCCGCGCCGAAACGCCCTACCTTCTGGACGAGGTCTCGCGTGAAGTGCCGACCCGCGGCGCCGTGCGATGTCCCACGATGCCGCTCACGCTCTACGGAGGCTCGGTCGTTCCCTACAACGGACAAGTCACCGTGCATCCGGCCTTCGTCGCGAAGCTCCGGGAGCTCGAGGCTGCGACACGCGCCGTCGCCATCGAGGTCTACGGGCGCGCCCCCACGAGCATGCACAATCTCGGCTCCTACAACTGCCGGCGAATTCCGGGCTATCCGAATCTCGTGAGCGAGCATGGGCTCGGCAACGGCATCGACGTCGACGCGTTCACCTTCGGTCCCCTTCCCAAAGGCGCGCCCCTCCCCAAGGGCCTCCCTGCGGCGTTCCAAAGAGGATTCGGCGTCAGTGTGGCGAGCCATTTCGGCGCAAAGGGCGAGATTGGCGTCGTGCACCGGAGATTTTTGCACCGACTCGCGCTCAAGCTAAAAAACATCTTCCGCGTGGTGCTCGGCCCCGGGTACGTCGGTCACGACGACCACTTCCACCTCGACATGGCTCCCTACCGAATGTTCGATATGAGCGTATCGGCCGAAGCCGCAAAATAGTGGCACGAGCAAGCTCGGCGCGTCAAAGCCCCTCCTTTTTGGCAAGGTCCGCGATGGCGTCGAACAGAAGCTTTGCGCGCTCCGGATCGAGCGTGCCGTCGAAGTCGCGCGAACGGAAAAAGTCGACCTGGGCCGGCTCCTCGCAGACGACGATGTCCAGCACGAGGGCTCCTCGAACGACGAAGCCATGGGACTTCGATCTGCACTCCGAACGGGAGGAAGTCTCCCCCTTCGACGTGGCCAAAGCGGAGACGAGGCTCCGTGCGACGGGGCCGAACGAGTTGGGCGACACGAGTCGTTTTCGCGCCCGAACGGCGTGACCGTGCAGCTTGTCCGCCGCGCTTGGATTCGTATCGAGCACGACGATCTCGACGTCCTGCGGGTGAAGCAGCGTCTCTTCGATTTGGCGATCGTATCCCGAGAGCTTCGCGAGGCCCGCGGCATGGGCCGACGCGTCGTCTTTGGATTTCGTCGAGGTTCTCACTGGGTCCCCGGAGACGGGCGCGGCTCGTGCGACGGCACACCCCATGAGCAGGCACGACAGCGCTGCGGCCCGAACGGTCGTCGACATCAATGCACACTACATCAAAAGGTCCACGAACCGTCGCGCGTTCGTCAGGAAACCGACAAGAGCCGAACGATGCTTGCCAAGAGCTCCACCCGCGGAGCATCGCGCCGTTCGGTGTCCGGCAAGACGAACCCGTGAAGCGCTTCGCCATCGAACACGGCAAGGAGCGTGTCCACGAGGAGCGGGAACCGCGTCCCGAGCGCCTCGGCGAGCTCGGGAAGCAAAGCGCGCGCGAGACCTTCGATCGCGACGTAGTAGGCCGCCGTCGGGGGCCCGAGGGCTTCTTTCAAGCGGTCGTCCGTACGGGCCGCGACCATGAGCTCGTAGAAGGCTTGGTTTTTGCGACTTCGGCAGTGCTGTCGCACGAGCCCGAGGGCCCCGACGAGCGGGTCGGAGACGTTCGCCCTCCCGGGTGCGGTGGCATCCCGAAAGGCAGCAGCATAGCTCTCGAGCATGCCGGAGCCTATGTCCTCCCCCACGGCGACCATGAGAGACTCGCGCGTCGGAAAGTGACGAAAGAGTGCGCCTTGCGAGGTTCCGGCACGAGCG
This sequence comes from Myxococcales bacterium, assembly GCA_043764595.1. Classification (GTDB taxonomy): domain Bacteria; phylum Myxococcota_A; class Polyangia; order Polyangiales; family Polyangiaceae; genus JAAFHV01. The sequence continues at coordinate 8,469 of JAYUKI010001023.1, forward strand.
CAAATTTTGGCCGTGGTCGCTCCGGAATAACCGACCTCGACGAGCTCGTCGCACGCCGCGTCGAGAAGCTTGCGAATGGTGCCCGTTCGGCGTTCTTCCTGAGTCCGAGGAATCTTGCTTTCCGGGCCCTTTTCGCGTTTTGCGACAGGCAAGGAGCGCCTGCGTTTCGAAGCTACCGCCAATCGTTTTTCGCCCAAAGGATTCGTCATGCGGCGCTCTCGATTTCGGCACTCGGAGCGAAGTTTCCACGCGGGCCCTCGGACGCACTTTGGACCTTGGCTTCGGGACTGTTCAGGGCGGGCAGGAAACGCCCGAATCCGGTCTCCCGGCCGAACGCTGGCTCGAACGCGGCCAACCCCTCTTTCCACTCGAAGGCGACACGACCGTTCACGAGGACGCACTCCACGGCACCATCGCTACGATTGACCATCCGGCGAAGATCCCCGAAGCCCTCCATATCGGCCTCGTGGTAGGCGTCGAGGCGCGCATCGAGCGCCTTCGGATCGACCACGACCAAGTCGGCCCGATCCCCCTCGCGCAAGTGGCCCGCATCGACGCCGAGCCAATCGCCGATTTCGCCCGTCACTCGGTGCACGGCGCGCTCGATGGGCATGACGGTGCGCCCCTCGAGCGAAGCGTCGCGCACGAGCTTGAGAAGGCGGAGTGGGAAGCTGTAGAAGGCCATATTTCGAATGTGGGCACCGGAGTCGGCAAAGCCGACGAGCGCGGCGGGCTCGCTCACCATGCGCTCGATTTCACGGGGCCTATGATTGGCAATCAACGTACGCCACCGAAGCTTTTTGCCATGTTCGACGACGAGGTCCAAGAAGGCATCGACGGGGTGAATTTTCCGCGCATCGGCGACCTCGCCAAACGTCTTTCCGACCACCGCAGAGTCCGGACATTCCACGATGTGCGCGTCGTAGAAGTCACGCTGCCAAACCCGGGGGGACCATTTCTTTTCGTAGTCGCGACGGAACGATCTCCGGTATTCCGAGTCCTTCATGAGCGCGTTTCGGGAGACCTCGTCGGCGAGGTGGAGCGCGGCTTCCCCGGCCCCGAACTCCTCGAACACGACGAGATCGATTCCGTCGGCATAGACCTCGAACGGAGTGGGCAACGTCTGCCAGCGAAGGTCTCCGCCCAGTGCCCGATTCACGAACTGCGTGACGGCCCCCAGGACACGATGCAAACCAGGGCTCGACTTGGCATCGGCCATCGTGATGAGCGTGGTCTTCAGCGACTTCCGAAAGAAGAGCCCGGCGCTCTCCAAGAGAAAGAG
>JAYUKI010001024.1:0-9741 GCA_043764595.1 Myxococcales bacterium
ACTCGCAGCGTCGTCGGCGAACGTATGGATTTCCTTAATCGCAAAAAAGACGCCGGGCTGCTCGTCGACGGATGCGACGTGAACCTTGCCCATCCCGCCGCGACCCACAACCCCACGGAGGTGGTAGTTGCCGACCCGGCGCGGTGTCTGCTCGTCGTTCGAGGCCACACGCCAAGGGTAGCAAATCACGAGCCTTTGGGCGGAGTGGATCGGCTTCCGTACGAGCGGAAGGCACCTGGTCCGCCCCGAGGCGCAGGTCCACTGGCATGCTCCGTGCTAAAGGCACGGTATGGTGGAATCCACTCCGTTCGACGAAACCACAGCAGGAACCCTTCACCAACAACGCGACCGTCCGAACGTCGGACGGGTTCTTCATGTCGAGGTACTGCGGGGTCCTGACCTCGGGTTGAGCAGCGCAATCGTCAGTGCAACGTCTATCGGCAAAAGCTCAGCTTGCGAGCTTCGTCTCACGGACGAGTCCGTCTCCCGCCGCCACTTGGAGCTCAGTCCCGTTGCCACGGGCGGCCTACGTCTCGTCGACCTCTCGTCGACCAACGGGGTCTACGTCAACGGCGCGCGTACATTCGAAGGCATCGTTGACGCGGGCGCACAAATCGAAATCGGTGGCTCCATCCTTGGCATTCGGGTGGGGGAAGCGATGATCGAGACGCTTCCGATGCGCACGCGCTTCGGCAGAATCGTCGGAGCCAGTCTCCCGATGCGCGCTCTTTACGCCAAGGCCGAGCAGATAGCATCGACGACACTTCCGCTACTCATCGAAGGCGAGACTGGGACGGGCAAAGAGCTGCTTGCCGAGGCGATCCACGAAGCAAGCCCGAGAGCCTCTCAGCCCTTCGTCGTATTCGACTGTACGACGGTGTCCTCCCAACTCCTCGAAGCCAGCATCTTCGGACATGAGCGCGGCGCATTCACGGGAGCGATCGAAGCGCGACCCGGCATCTTCGAGGAGGCCGACGGTGGAACCTTGATGATCGACGAGATAGGCGACCTCGACATTGCCCTTCAGGCAAAGCTCCTTCGAGCAGCCGAGCGTCAGGAGGTGCAGCGCGTCGGCGGGACAAAATGGAAGCGCGTCGACGTCCGACTCATCTCGGCGACACGCCGAGACCTCGAGGCAGAGATCGCTGCTGGCCGCTTTCGAGACGACCTCTACTACCGCATCGCGGTAGCCCGCGTGATGCTTCCGCCGCTACGGGCGAGGGAGCTCGACGTCGAGCTCATCGCCACCAACATATGGCAAAAGCTCGCGCCGGGAGAGCAGCTCCCACCCGACCTCCTGCCGCGGTACTCGAGCTACAAATGGCCCGGCAACGTCCGCGAGCTCGTAAACGTCGTTCAGCGACGTTTCGCACTCGGGGCGGGTGACACCTGGCAAGAACGCGCCCCCCAACTTTCGGCCGACGGCCAGAGCGACTTCATGGGCAACGTCTTGGCCGAGAATCCACCCTATGTAGTCGGTCGACGACGCGTGATTGACGAGTTCGAGCGAAGGTTCGTCGCGTGGGCGCTCGAGCGCTGCGGCGGAAACGTCACCCGGGCGGCGAACACATACGGCATCGCGCGGCGATACCTGACACGCATCAAATCGCGCAGCGCCTAACGAACCAACGAACTACACGGCGTGAATCCGAAGGTCTATCTCGCGGACGTCATGATCCGCATTCAATCGCCCCCGCAAATCATCCGTCCGGGATAGCGAGCCCATTGGCCCCTTCCGGCGCACTGGCAACGGTTCGATACTCGCGTGCGCATGGCGGACCGATCGAGCAAGGCAATGTGGGCGAGACGCGTGGCCGAGCTCGCAGCGTCGGGCAAGACGACAGCCGCATTTTGCAGGCGGCGTAACCTCCGGCAGACGACCGTCGCGTGGCGGCGGTGGAAGCGAGCGAGCGAGGCTGGCCATGCGCCGGCGACGCCCGTCCGTTTCGTCCATCTCTGAGATGAGTGGACCGGCCGGCACACCGTTGTCCTCGTCAGCGCCGATCGAAATCCTCGTCGACGTCGTACTGCGTGTCGAGGTTGGAACTTCGACTGGATACGTTGCGTCCCTCGTCACCGACGGACGATGTTAGGCCTTCCGGCGAATGTTCGCGTCCACTTGGCCGCCGATCCGATCGACCTTCGACGTGGTCATGATGGGCTGGTCCGAAACTCGTGGAACCTGGACCGGTATGAGGGCCACATCTTCGTGTTTCTTGGAAGGCAAAGCGACCGGGTGAAGGTCCTCTTCTGGGACCGAAACGGCTTCGTGCAAGCGACTCTTGCAAGGCCGATTCCGGCTGCCGAACGTTGCAGCAGCAGCAACGCGCGTCGCGATCGACGGCACTGCGCTCGGCAGGTTGCTCGACGGAATCGCCGTGAGACTCGTGGCACGCCCCGAGGCCTCGAGGCCGTTGGTGAGAGCGGCAAGTCGCTAGGCCCACAATTTTCCAAGAGGCGGCTCGACACGACGCTCGGACCATAATCAAAGATCATTGTTGGCGTCGAAAAGGACGAATGCGAATGGAATAAGCGCGCGACCGAGCTCGAACCGAGGCTAGCCGAACGTGATTCGCAGTTTGCTGCGTTGATGTCGCGGGTGAACGAGATAGAGCACTAGCTCTCGCCCTCGAAGAAACAGGCGATAGGCCCGAAGTCGGAGCGCATGCCAACGTCGAGCAAGAGGCCAAGGCACGTGAAGGCGAGCCGCCAGTGCGCGGCGGCCACCCGAATCCAGAGCTTCGCAAGAAGAACGCGAAAGCTCGAGCGGCGCTGCCGCCGTGCATCGTCGCTCATGCCATTCCCGAATCGGAGCGACAGTGCTCGAGCTGTGGCGAACCAATCAAGCCATTCGGGGGCGGCGATCGCTCCATCGAGTACGAGTGGGTACCCAGCCGAACCGAACGCCGTGCACGTCGTCGAGACAGGCCGATGTCCGCGCAAAGCGCACTACGCTCGAGCTCCCGCGCCCGTCCGAGTGCACGAGGGATGCGTGCTCGGCGCAGCGAAAGTGTCCAAACCATCGAACCTACGTGACATCTGCGCAAAGTCTCGAATGGACTCTAAGCATCTCGTCCACCGAAACCTCTTCGGTAACTTCAATATCGGAAAACACAACTCCCTCGCTGGCATCGTTCGACTGAGCTCCTTCGGACAACAGCGATCCCGGGATTCCACTGCGCATTTTCGCGGACACTGGGTGATGACTCATGGCGCGCACCCAGGGGCCCCAGTGGGCTTGCCATTCAGCGGGTTTTTGCATGGCGCACAAAAGAAGCCGTCTTGGCAGCTTCCTCGCGCAGTCGCGACTTGCCCCAAAAAATCCCGAGGGATGCAGTCACTCAAGCAAACGCCATCGTACGCACCGAAAAGAATGCCGGTAAGCGCCGAGGCCCGGCAAGAAGCGGCCTGGGTCTTCGCAAGAAACTCGTCGGGAACACACATCGCCGTGTCTGTGCACTCACGCTGCGCCAGCCCCTTCGCAGCCTCGGGCGGCATGGTCACTTTGTCGACGCAGCGCCCTCGCGAAACGCCGTTCTTCGAACAGCAGGAGGGAAAGACCTTTGCTGTCGTCGTCGGCGCATCACAGGAAACCGAGCGACAGGCTCCCGTTTCTTTGCCAGTAACAGGGTCGAAACACGGAGCGCATCGTTCGTTTGCATCGCAGACGTCTTGTGGCAGCGAGTCCTTTTGTTTGGCTAAGTCCGGAAACACGAGACTCGTGCACCGCCCCTCCCCCTCGACCAAGCTTTTGCACGCCTTCGGCAAGTAGTTGCCCTTGTTTACGATGATTTTTTCTGCAACGCAGTAGCCGCCGGGGCACTCCGCGAGCCGCCCGCGTTCGTTCACCGGAATGGCTGCGCCGGGCACACAGCGGCCACCATCCATGCATGGCTTCATGCCAGACACGTCGATAGGCTTTCCCGAATACGGACACGTTTCGGGACTAGGCGGCACGGCGCTTCCAGCGTCGGGCGAAGTCCCTGGTACGGGCGGCCGCCCGGACGCCGCTGGGACACTTATTCCGTCGAAATCCAACGGCGGCAGCTCGTCGATTTGAGCGTTGCACGCAAACGCTGCAATGGAAACGAGCGCAAGAGCAACCATACGTTGCAGAGCGTACCTTTTCATTTGGTCTCCTTGTCGATCCAGCGCCCGTCCGCGCACTGGATATCGCTGGTACCCGGAAAGAAGAAGCCCTCACCGACACACATCTCGCGCGGGAATCGAATCCGATCGTTGGTCGTATTTTTATACTTGCATTCGACCCGGAGAACATCGCCCTTCGCAAAGTGAAACGCCCTTTTCGGGTCGTAGTAGTTGAGTGGGGGGTCGGACTGGAACTGAGGCTCCCAGGCCTGATCGTAAAATGTCTCCCAGAGTCCTCCACGCCGAACGGACATCTTCAGGTGCGAGCCCCATTCGTGTGCGTGCCCCCCGAGAGCAAAGAAATCGAGGTCTCTGCCAAACGTGCAATCCGTCGAGGCACTTGCTTCACCACGCGGTGGGAGGTCCACGTTCGCCGTGTACGCTGCAAAAAGCTGTGCTTGCTTCCGACTCGGATCGGGCGCGACAGCTTTGATATTGAAAACAGTTTGGCCGTCGATCGGTTCGCTACCGGTATTGATCCAGTGGGTTTGCACCATAAGAACGCTTCCTTTGGCGATGCGAAAGGCGATTCCCTCGGGAATGGAGAACTTCGCGATCCCGTCGCTTCCACCCGCGAGAAAGCGAGCATTCGTCATGTCCGCGTCAGTGCATTCGTGACTCTGACCGAGTCGTTTTTCGGCGCCGACGACCTCCATGAGTATCGTGTGGTGACCGGAGTGGCTCTGAAACCCCCTCGAGGCGATGACATCGACCTCTCGATCGAAGGGGCTTGCGATGTACTCACACCACGTAACATCTGCTCCGGGCGCGATATTGGCCACGAGCGGAGCCAACAGGCGAATCTCGCCTTCCGCCGGAGCAGGCGGGGAGAATCCTGCGACGAGGCCTGCGTTCGGGCTCGGACTCGACGTCGAGCAGCCCGCCGCAAGAATGAGAGGAATGGCCAGTGCCAGCGCAATGGGAGTCTTCACTTCATTTCCCCGGGGCACACGCCAAGGTCACACAACCCGCGCCGCGCGCCTCTTTGTAACAGAGGGCGCCTTCACCGCATTCGGCGTCGTTGCCGCACTGCTTGCTGCAGAACTGGGCCCCAGCCCCGGCTCCGAAGTCGGCCGTGCAAAACGTATCGCCAGAGCAAGGTATCTTGGAGTCGCAATAGGCTCCAACCCCCTTCTCATTCGCTTTCGAGCCCACGGGGGCACACGGCCCATTCGTCGGACGCGTCCCACTTCCAGTGGAGCTCGGCGACGCCGACGGCTTTGGCGGGCTGGTGCCCGAAGGGACGGTTGGGTCTTCGGCGCCCGAGCATCCGAACAGGACGACCGTGAGGGGGAAGAGCGAGACGGCCAGTTTAGAAAGCGTGCTTTTCATCTTGGAACCTCCGGTCATTGCTTTATGCAACCAGAGGGCCAGGGCCATTCTGGCCGTTTTCGCTCCTTTTGGAGCTTGCGAGGCCGCCCGACGTGGAGACCGCAAAGGTCTCACTGGGCCAGGTCGACTGCCCTATGTTCCGGCGTTGCGAGTGCCACATGCGTTCCACGAAACGCCGAGTGCGCGGGCCACCCTCCGACGAGACCGAGGCAAGGATACGCAGCCGAATTCAGCGGGCTACGTCGGCCAGCATCCAGCTGGACACCCCCAGTCAACCACGGCAACCAACGCGCACACCAAGGACGGGAGGAAGCCATGCGGCGTTCGTTCTGCCCTTTCGTGCACCTCCCGGGGCCCGCCACGCGCTCGGCGATGCGGCTCTTCCTACCGCGAGCGTAGTCGTCGGGGGCTCGCAGCGACGATTTGCATCGGCGCGGGCGCCTCATGGTCGAGACCCCCCGCTTGGCGCGTCGAAGGAAGGACGAGCGTACTCGCGTCTCGATACACGTCGGGTTCCTGGAGATGTGGGAGCTTTCTCGCCAGAACTTCCGGATCGAAGCGCGCCAGCACTTCCGCGATGCTTCCCGAGCGCCGCGGCGGCGGGCGCAGTGGCACCACGGCTCCGCCTTGATTCGCGCCGATGTGCCACGAAACCCAACCCAGGTCTCGAACGCACACCGTGTACATGAGGGGCACGACGAACAGCGTGACCACAGTAGCGACGATCAGACCACCCATTTGGGCGTAACATAGAGGTTGCCACAGTGCCCCTCCGTGCAGCGCTAGCGGCACGAGGCCAAACACTGTAGCCGCAATGGTGACGAGAACGGGTCGCATGCGTTGGAGCCCGGCACTGACGATCGCCACCTCGAATGATTCACCCCGTGCTTCTGCCTCTTCCAGGTAGTCAAATAGAACCAGGATATGACTCACGATAACGCCCGCCAAACTGATGAGCCCGACGATCGCCATGAACCCAAGGGGCACGCCCGCCAGGCGAAGTGCCACGAATCCACCGCCGATGCCGAAGGGAATCGCCGCGAGGACGAGGGCCACCTTGACGATTCTGCGAAAGGACAAGAGCAGCATGAGCGCAATGCCTGCAAACGAGACGACCGCAACAAGAGTCGCTTCCGAACGTACTCGGAGGAAGTCAGCCTCGGTGCCGCCGACCTGAATGGAGTATCCAGGGGGGAGATTCGAACGCTCCTCCGCGATGGACTGACGCATATCGGTCATCACGTCCGAAGCGAGAGAGCCCTCCAAAACCAACGCTGACACCGTCAATGCGCGGACATGATCACGGTGCACGATGACCTCAGGCTCGAGTTGCAAGGTTCGATCGGCCACTTGGCTGAGAGGGATGGGTGATCGCAAAGTACGCGAAAGAACGGTGATTTCTTCGACCCTGGTAGCTCCTGAACGTCCGAGAATGGGGATGGACTCTAGTGGAGTGCGAAGCTCGCCGAGAGGGAGCCCTTGGGAGGCTTCGACGACAGCGCGTGCAATATCCATCTTCGTGATCCCGTTCGCGGCGGCTTTCCCGTTTGCCTCGAACGATATCCGCAGCCTGTCGGTCTCCCAATCGTCCCGAGCATTTCGAGCAAACGGACTCGCTGCAAGTCGGCGCTTGAGGGAATCTCCGATTCGACGAAGCTCCCTCACGTCGTCGCCGACCACGCGAAGCTCCACGGGCATGACGCCGCTCTTGCCATTTTCCAGATGTCGGATGTCGAAACGTGCGCCAGCGATCCTGCGGTCAAGAAGTCCTGCGGTAGCCGTGGCGAGCGGAGCCAAGGCGGCTTCATGCTCTACCTCGACCATGATCTGGCCAACGTTCGACCCACGAGGCCTCGGCGCGAACGAGTACCAAAATCGCGGCGCTCCGCCGCCGACGAAGCTCGTGATCGCCCGCAGCGAAGACGGTTTCCCGCCGGAAGTGGACGCTGCAGCCTCGGCTACCATTGATTCGGCACGTGCGACAATGTTCTCCGTCGCCGAGAGAGACGCGTCCTCTGGCAAGCTCACGTCGACGACGAACAGTCGCCCTTCGTCACGCGGGAACAAGCTAGTCTTGAGTCCCGTCCCAACAAGGAGACTCAGCACGAGGCCCATAGATGCTCCGCAGAGAATGGCGCCCCGACGCACCAAACACCAATTGAGCACGGCCCGGTAGGCAGCCGTCGACGCAAGAGGTCGTTCGTCAGTCGGCACTCCAACCGATCGAAGGCGCGTTACTGGCGCGCGAAGGAAAGCGTGGCCAAGAAGTGGGACAAACGTCATGGACACGATCCGTGAGGCAAAAAGCGATGCGCCAACGACGATTGGCAAGGCGTACACGAAACGACCGACGTCGCCCGTCAACAGAAGGAATGGCAGATACGCGACGAGGTTGGTTGCCGTCGCGTAGAAAATTGCTCGCGCCAGCCTGCTCGGGCCGAGCCATGCGGCGGTCTCAGGTCGTTCACCTCTTTCGAGCTCAGTCGAAATCGAATCCGCGGCGACGACCGGATCGTCGACCAGGAGACCCAGAGCAAGAATCAGAGAGGCTAGGGAAACCTGCTGGATATCGACACGAAGTATGGCCATGATCGTGACGGTCATCGCCAGCGTTACGGGGATGCTGAGCGCGAGAACGAGTGCCGTACGCCAGCCGCGGTAGCCGATGAGCCCAATCACCACGATGAGCGCGATTGCCTCGAAGAGCGACGCCCCCAGCAGGTCTACCTTCTCGCGCACTTGCGCTGGCTGGTCAGAGACGCGTTCCAACAATACACCTTCGGGCAGCGAAGCGTGTGCCTCGTCGAGCGCGGTCGTGAGCTCTTTGGAGAAGCTATCGATGCGCTCGTCGACCTTCATTTGCACCGCGAGGACCACGGCTTTTGCGCGACGGCGGCCTGCCTCGGGAGCTTGGGGCGTTCGGTACGCAAGGTACGGACTCAATGTCGATAGGCGGAGGTCGACCTTCGCCACATCGCCGAGACGTCTCGTCATCCCAGCACCATCGATGCCGATCGGAACCTGGCGAAGTGCCTCTGCCGAACGAACCGCCGACGACGCGGAGAGCGCTACCGTCCGCGCACCTTCGGTAAGCGACCCTCCGGCTGCAGGAATGTCGAAGGCGAGAATGGCAGCCTCCAGTTGCTCTTTCGTAGTACCGAAGGCCGTCAACCGCGCATTCGAGTAATCCACGGTAATCGTGTGGGCCGGGCTGGCGGCGATGGACACACTTGCAACGAGCGGAACGCTGCGAAGCCTCGATGCGAGCTGCGCGCTGTACGTCGCGAGCGCGGCGTCGTCGTAACGATCTCCGCTCGACTTTCGGAGAGCTTTACGCAGCGACTCAGGCTCGTCGACGATCGCAAACGGCCAGAGCCCCCGAGGCAACGCCTCGATGCCGAGCCCTCCATCGGAGGCCTCCGTCACGATCTCGTGCCAGGTCGAAGCGCCATTCGACAGTGTTGCGTCCACGGCGACAAAGCCACTACCCGACACGATGACGGCGTCTTTCGCTCCACGGAGCTCCACTAGTCGAACCAGCACGCCCGCCAGCTCGAGGAATGGCTCTGGGTCCGTTGCGGTCGGGAAGCTCGCGACGAGCGCGACGCGACCAGACGAGTTCTTGCCCGCTCGCGACTCGGCAAGCACCCGCTCGAGAGAGAGAGCACGGATCTCGAGCTCGGCTTCGGACACCGGGCCACTCGAGAGCGCTAGAAGGACCGTCGCAGTGTCGCCCACATCGTCGTGCAGCCTGACGGGCCCAGCCCCCTTCGGAAGCGTAGAGAGCGAGCGTAGGCGTCGGTCGATTGATGCAAGCGCTTGGCCGACCTCTCTCTCCGAGAGCCCTTCGCGAAGTGTCACCGCAACGCTCACGCCGTTCGTGCGGGACGACGAATCCATGTGGTCCACGGCCGATGAGCTGCCGATCGCCTCTTCGATCGGTCGCGTGACAGACGCTTCCGTCTCTAGGGCCGACGCGCCGGGCCACGTGCAGGTTGCCACGGCGACTCGTGGAGGCACGAAAGGATCCTTGCGTTGCGGAAGCATTCGGTAGGACCCAATGCCGAGAACCAATGTAAGCAGCAAGAGCGGCCAGCCGACTTGCGGGTGCATTACGAAATAGCGGGCGACACGGCTCGACGGCCCTGGGGGAGGTGCGACGGAACGAGAGCTCGCCATTTCAGTGAACGATCTCCGCTTTGGTGCCGTCTACGAGCAGCGACGCTCCCTCGGATACGACCTTGTCCCCCGCCCGAAGGC
>JAYUKI010001025.1:0-9735 GCA_043764595.1 Myxococcales bacterium
ATGGAGCTCGAAGAGATCCGCTCGAAGTACGCCGACAAGCGACGCACCGAAGTCGTCGAGAGCGAAGCCGACATCAGCGACGAGGATCTGATCCAGGAAGAGGAGATGGTCGTCACCATTTCCCACGCCGGCTACATCAAGCGAACGAGCCCCTCGGCGTACCGCGCGCAGAAGCGCGGCGGACGCGGAAAAGTGGGCATGGAAGCCCGCGACGAAGACTGGGTAAGCCAGCTCTTCGTGTCGTCGACCCACTCGTACGTCTTCATCTTCAGCGACAAGGGCAAGGTCTACGTCAAGAAGGTCTACGAGATCCCGCTCGCCGCACGCACCTCGAAGGGCCGCGCCATCGTGAACTTCGTCGGGATGGAGCCCGGCGAAAAAGTAGCCGCCGTCGTCGAGGTCCCGAAGATCGAAGAGGGGCGCTTCGTGATGACGCTGACCAAGCGCGGTCAGATCAAGAAGACCGAGCTCACGGATTATCAAAATTTCCGCGAAAAAGGCATCATCGGCGTCAAGATCGAGGGCGACGATCAGCTCCTCTCGGCGGTCCTCACCGACGGCTCGCGCGAGATTCTCATCGCGACCAAGCTCGGTCAGTCGATTCGTTTCCCCGAGGAGCAAGTTCGCCCGATGGGCCGAAGCACGATGGGCGTGAAGGCCATCGACGTCGGCGAGGACGATCAGGTCGTGGGCTTCACCGTCACCGACGAAGCGCGCAAGCACGTGCTCGCGGTGTGCGAACGCGGCTTCGGCAAGCGCACCGACATCGAAGAGTTCCGAACACAAAACCGCGGCGGCAAGGGCATCATCTTGATCGACGCGAGCGAGCGAAACGGCCCAGTGGTGGACGTGAAGCTCGTCTGCGACGAGGACGAGGTGATGTTCATCACGGACCGCGGCCAAATGCTTCGCACCCGCGTCGGCGAAATCCGCGAGACGGGCCGCAACGCCCAAGGCGTGAAGCTCATGGCCCTCGACGAAGGCGAGCGCATCGTCGGTGTCGAGCGCCTCGCCGAATCCCCGGTGGTCGAGGAAGCCGAGGGCGCCGAAGGTGTGGAGGCCGAAGCCATCGTCGAAGGGGCCGAGGCGACCGTCGAAGCCGAAACCAACGGCGTCGAGGGCTCCGAGGCTCCGGCCGACGACGGAGAACCCCCGGCCGACCTCAACTAGGCCACTCCATGGCTGCCGCAAAAGCGACGCGCGCTTCGTCGAAGGCCGTCGGAAAGGCGAGCATCTCCCCTCCCGAGATGCTCGCCGAGCTCCGCAAGGCTCACCCGGATGCCCACTGCGAGCTCGATCACGCGTCGCCGTTCCAGCTCCTCGTCGCCACGGTCCTTTCGGCCCAAACGACCGACGTCGCCGTCAACAAGGCAACGCCAGCGTTGTTCGCAGCCTATCCGGACGCCACGCACCTCGCCGCCGCCTCCCCCGAGGCCGTCGAGGAAAAGATCAGCACCATCGGCATGTTCCGACAGAAGTCGAAGAACGTGACGAAGCTCGCCAAGCTTTTGTGCGAGCGCCACGGTGGTGAGGTTCCGCGCACCCTCGAGGCCCTCGTCGCGCTGCCCGGAGTCGGCCGCAAGACCGCCAATGTGGTCCTTGGGGTCGCCTTTGGTGTGCCCGAGGGAGTCGTCGTGGACACCCACGTGCAAAGGCTCTCGCAAAGGCTCGGTTTTACGAAAGAAACCGAGCCCGAAAAGATCGAAGCGGAGCTCTGCAAGAAGCTTCCTCGCGACGTGTGGGACATCGCGAGCCACACCCTCATCTTCCACGGTCGGCGCGTCTGCTTCGCGAAGAAGCCTGCGTGCGCGACGTGCACGGTTCGCGAGCATTGCCCAAGCGCGTTCGCAGCCGAAGAAGTGGGGCGAAAGCCGAAACGCCTGCGCCCGCCAGCCGAGAAAGCCCCGCACAAGACGGCCCACGCCAGCGCGCCGGCCGCCAAAAAGGCCCCGAAGGCGGCACCTGCGAAAAAAGCGGCCGCCAAAAAGGCCCCCAAGAAGACCGCGAAGAGCCGGTAGTCCGTGGTGTCGCACGAGGGCGGTTCGGAGGGGAATGGGACGAACGTGAACCGTCCCAACCCACCCATCACCGAGTCGGGCGACGCGAAAGCAACGCGAAAGCGACTGTTCGCGGCGTTCGTCGCAGGACACATGCTGGCCTACCCCGTGACGTTCGCGTGGGCCGTAGGAGCCATCGTTCCGACGCTCTACAGCTTTGGCCCAAGCGTTTTGGCCGCCGAGACGCCCGAAGGTGCCGCACGCCGTGTCGTGATCCGGCTGGCCGCGCCTTCCATTTCGCTCTTTTTGCTCGCGCACGCCGCGGCCTTGCCGTGGGCTCTCGACGGCTCGGGCGGACGTCGCGGAATGCGCGTGTCGCTCGCTATCTACGCCGCCCTCACGCTCGCGGGAGGCGTCTTCGCGGCCTGCACGTGGGGCTGGCTCTACCTTTGGAAATGAGCCGCCGGACCTATTTGCTCTCGAGATCGTGCTGCACTTCGTCGTAGGCCGCCTGAGGCACGACCCGCTGCCCGGCTTTCATGACCCACGACTCGAGCGCTCGCTTCGGATCGGCGTAGCCCTTCGTGGTGGCGCCGCTCTTCATCACGACCCAGCCGTTCTTGACCCTGTACTCGGGGCGACCGTCGCCTCGGCCGAGCTCACGGAGGACGAGGCCCTGATAGCCGCCCTTTCCGGGCTGCGGGAGGACGCGGTTCTTCTGCTCCTCGAGGTCCTCGACGCGGGAGCGAAAGGTGCGCGACTCACCGTGGCTCATCGTGAACGACGGGTTTTCTTCGCCCTTCGAGAGATCGAGCGTCACGCGAAGTTGCGGCTCGTTTTGGAGCCCCGACGGGCTGTCGGCGTCCGGGCACCCCGAGAGCGTCGGAACGAAGAGTGAGGCAACCGCGAGAGAAACCAAGACGCGCGTGGCGTGACCGTGAAAGCCCATCGTCCGGCATCTTCGGCCATCACGGCCCGAAGCCGAAGCAAATTGAGGTCGAGCCTCTTCACGGGATCGAGTGGGCCGGCGAAGCTTCCACGCCAACCGCGACGGCCTCAGGGCCGCGTCTGACCGTTTCGGAACGCTAGGAGAAGCGCCTCGGTCTCGGTGTACGGATCCGACTCGCGCGAGGACACGCGGTGGGTCGCCTCTTCGATTTCGTCGTTCAACGTCTTCGTCGCCGCTTCGATCAGCGCCTCGCGGAGAGCTTCACGCACCTCCTCGCGGAGCCGCGCGGCCTTTCGAGTTTGTCCGGCTTCGGAGGTCTCGACCCACACGCGGTGCGCGTCGAGGTGGCCCACGAGAGCTTCGATGCCTTCCCCGCGGACCGCAACGCACCGTGCGATCGGAGGCGTCCACCCCGAGAGGCCGTCGGCGGTGGCCCCGCCGGACGCGAATCCTAGCCCCTTGCCGTGGACGACATGGCCGCGGGACTTCGAGGCGGCGACCATGGTCTCGGAGCCGAGCGCGATCATGAGCTCGATGTCCCGAATGGTGGAGTCCGCGCCATCCCGATCGGCCTTGTTCACGGCGAAGACGTCGGCCGACTCCATGATGCCGGCCTTGATGGCTTGCACCTCGTCGCCCATTCCCGGAGCCATCACGACGAGCGTCGTGTGGGCGGTGCGCGTGATCTCGAGCTCGTCTTGCCCGACGCCTACGGTCTCGACCAGGACCACGTCGGCGCCCGAGGCGTCGAGCACCCGAACCATGTCGCGGGCCGAGCGCGAGAGCCCGCCGAGGTGCCCTCGTGTCGCGACCGACCGAATGAAGACCCCGGGATCGGTCGCGTGACGGTTCATTCGAATGCGATCCCCGAGAATGGCGCCGCCCGAATAAGGGCTCGATGGATCGACACAAATCACGGCCACGCGTTTCTGCCGCGCTCGATAGGCCGTCACCAAGCGGTCGGTGAGCGTGCTCTTTCCTGCGCCAGGATTCCCAGTAATTCCGACCACATAGGCTTTGCCCGTGTGCGGAAACAGAGCCTTCAGCGTGGCTTCGTACCCTGGGAGGCGATCGTCGACGGCGCGCAGCGTCCGCGCGACGGCTCGCATGTCGTTCTGGAGCACACCTTCGACCATCGAGCGCTCGGCCATGGGCGTTTCGCTACCCAAGATCGGGGCCTTGGTGCAAGAGCCATCGGCACGCTCTCCAAACGCGCGTGCTGCGTGGCGTGCTCAGCCGCGGCGACGGCGTCGCGCAGCGAGGACCGCGAGCCCTACGAAAGTCCCTAGAACCCACCCTCCCGAGGGCAGCCCGCGGCCGGGCACGGCACAGGAGATGCCGCCGCCTTCGAGGGACCCATCGTCGTTGGGCGGAGGAGGCCGCTCCCCGGTCGCGCCCGGCCCTTGCGGGGGCGCCGCCGTCCCCGTGCCCGTCGGGGAGGGAGGAGGCACGGGCGGCTTCGCGCTCGCCGCATCGAGGAAGTTCGGGATGCCATCGCGGTCGTCGTCTCCACGACCGTCTGCGAGGTCCGTGATGCCGTCGTTGTCGGCGTCGGGATCGAGCCAGTTGACCAGCCCGTCGCGATCGACGTCGTCCGGTTGAAGCGCGTTGAACGCGTCGGCACGCTCTTCTTTCGTGACCAGCCCGTCGCCATCGTCGTCGGCATCGAGGTGGTTCGGAGCTCCGTCCTTGTCGGTGTCCACGTTGGCGCCGTTCGGGCGCTCGGTCTTGGTGAGGATGGAGTCCTCGTCGTCGTCCTCGTCGCGGTAGTCCGGCCGGCCGTCTTTGTCCGTGTCCACCGGGCTCGCGGGCGAAGCTCCGAGCTCCGCGCGCGTCGGGAGACCGTCGTTGTCGTCGTCGTCGTCGAGGGCGTCGATCTTGCCATCGAAGTCGTTGTCGCGAACACGTGTGAGATCGGGGCCCACCTCGACGCCGTCGGGCACACCATCGTCGTCCGAGTCCGGCTTCGTCGGGTCGGTCCCAATCGACGTCTCGAAGACGTCCGGCAGCGTGTCGCCGTCGGTGTCGAGCCCGACGAGCGTGACGACGGGGGCGTCCGGCTCGTTGCCAGCGCCCATCGTTCCCCATCCAGAGTCCGTGGTGATGCCCTGCGCCGTCGCGGTTAGCCCGCCTGCGCGCAGGACGCCCTTGTTCGCGACCGACGTCGCCCCGGCGGCGACCTTCACTCGAAAACGCACGAAGACCTCGGCGTCGACGGCGAGGCTTCCCCCGAGCGTCGCGTTTGCTCCCGTACCGAGCCTGAAGATCACCTTCGAACCGGCCACGTCGAGGTCCGCTTCGTCGTCGCCCGCGGCATCCGTCTTCGTCACGCCCACCGCGGGAGCGGGAGCCGGCGCGACGGACATGGAGCCCGCGACGTAGGTCGTTCCGGCGGGGATGGCATCCTCGAGCACGGTGCGCACGGAGGCATCCGAGCCCGTGTTTTTCACGGCGATCGTATACTCGAGCACGTCCCCGGCGATGGTACCGCCAACCGAGCGGGTCACGTTGCGCACCGTCTTCGGTGACTTCGTGAGATCGGGCATCAAGGTCGCAACCGACGCGCCGAGCGTGGCGAGCCCGAACGTATCGGCGGTGGACGCCGCTCGGGCGACGGCCTTCGTCTGGTTCGCCGACACGCGGGCGCTCACGTCGACGACGTCGAGGTCGATGCCCGAATAGGAGCCGGGGCCACCCGTGAGCTGCGGGAGGTCCCCGATGACGCTCACTGGCGCGCCAAGGCTCGTTCGCGAGCCGTTGAAGAAGTTGTCGACCGGGTTGGTCGGGTTCGACAGGAGCTGTAGCCCGCCCACGTCCGGTCCGAACGCGAAGCTGTCCCCGACATGGGGCGCGTCCCCCTCGAACGAGACGACCCCGAGGGTTGCGTCCGCGCCGACGGCCGGCACGACGAATCCACCGAAATCGGTATCGCTGGCGCCGTTTTCGACAATGTCGAACCCATCGAAAAGGCTCAACTTTCGAACGGGGGCCGTGTCGAGGTAATAAAAAACGACGAGGGCCCATCCGCCGAAACGCTCATTGTCGTTCACGCTGCGGACGTCTTGGAGCGATGCTCCCGACACTCGATAGGCGCCCGTGCCGCGCTCCCGGACGAGGGACGTGACGTCCGCCGTGGCTTGGTACCAAACCTTCCCGTTGACGTCCCGCACCGAGGTTGCGTCCGCCGTCACGAGGCTCGTGAAGGCACCTCCCCCGATGCGATCGACCGTCACGGTAGCGCCTGGGCTCATGGCGGCAGGCAGTGAGGCGGACCAATAGAGCCGTGCGTACGTGACGAACGCGCCGACGGGCACACTCACGCCCTTGGTCGTGCCGCGGCCGAGCACGGCCGTGCTGCGCGCCATGCCCGGCGCGATGGCAGTGCTCGCCTCGGCCGCGCCATCGGTCGGAGAATCGGAGCGAAAGAACACGTCTGGGGCCGAGTCTCCGACTTGCGTACCGCAGGCGCCGAGCACCCCGACCACGGGTGCGGGGGTGCCGTTCCCGCAGTCGTGGCCGAAGGTGCTTCCGACGAGCGCGAAGTCGCCGCGCTGATCGGCCGTGCTCCGGAGTGTCGGCGCGCCAAAAGCGACTCCCGGAGAAACCGACGCCCAAAGGACGCCCAGAGACACGCCAAGACGAAGCTTCATGGTGCCCGCAAGCGCCGTGTTCGCGACACGCTTGCTCCTTCGAACCGAATCTTCGCGAACGCCAACGACGAACGCAACTATGGCGCAAGCCTGTACGGATCGGGCTAGGCCTCGCGCTCGGCGAGCTTGGCGAGAGCCCAGCGGACGGCCTCGCGCACGTCGGCGGAACCATCGTCACGGTGCCGCTCCAACGTCGCGCGGTCGGTGGCTCGACCACGGTTTCCCAGCGCAATGGCCGCATTCCGGCGGAGGCCGTCCCGTCCCGGCCGACCGAGCGGGCTTCCCTCTTTGAGCCTCGCGAAGCGCTCTTCGTCGAGAGCGAGGGCGTCCTCGAGGGTCAACGCCTCGAGGTCCGCCTGAGGCCGAAACGGGCGAAGATCACGGCCTTCCGACCGCCCTTGATTGAACGGGCACACGTCCTGACAGACGTCGCACCCAAAGAAGTGGGGGCCAATCGGCTCGCGCAGCGCAGGTGGAGCAACGGCCTTCGCCTCGATGGTGAGGTACGCGATGCACTTTCGAGCATCGAGCACGAAAGGCGATGGAAAGGCCGCCGTGGGGCAAGCGTCGAGGCACAGCGTGCACGCGCCGCAGCGCCCCGGGAGCGGATCGTCCGGAACGAGCTCGAGGGTCGTGACGACCTCGCCGAGGAGCACGAACGAGCCCTGGCCAGGAACGATGAGGAGCCCATTTTTCCCGACGAATCCGAGCCCGGCGCGGGCAGCCCACGCGCGCTCGAGGATGGGAGCGTCGTCGATGAGCGGACGCGCCGCGACCCCGTCGCCAAGACCTCGCACGTAGGCCGCAAGCTTGCGGAGCTTCTTGCGAAGGCCGTTGTGGTAGTCCTGCCCGCGCGCGTACCGGGCCACGGAGGGGGCAAGCCCACGGTCCGAAGCCAGCTCGGCCTCGGAGCGTTTGTAGCTCCGTGCGACGCACACGACGGACCTCGCCCCCTCGAGCATTCCGGACCCACCAAGCCCACGGCGAACCTCGCGGTCGGCCTCGAGGTAGGCCATGTCGCCGTGGTACCCCGCGTCGAGGAACGCTTCGTAACGCGCAAAGTCGTCGGCGAGCGGGACATCCGCGCGCGCAATTCCCACGATCTCGAACCCAAGACGTCCGGCTTCGTCTTTTACGCTTTGCGTTAGTCTGGCGCGTGGCTCGATGAAGAGGCTCAAGGGACGCAACGGAGGCTAGCCCGAGCGTGTGCACGTTGCTATTCGGTGAGGTGAAATGAAACTCCCCGCCCTCCTCGCCCTCGTTCTCGGCGCGACGCTCGTCGCTTCGCAAGGTTGCTCGAGCAGCACGCCTGTCGTTCCGCAAGGCGATGGTGGCGCGGGTGCGTGCGGTGGCGACGTCGCGAAGGACGAGTTTTGTTCCTCGTGCACCGCCCCGTCGAACGCGAGCCCCACCACGTGCAAGGCACCGCGCACGCTCAATGCATGCTGCACGTACATTGCGCCGCCCACGAAAGATCTCGCGCGCGGCACGGGGCTGAACCGATACTCGTCGACCGATCCGGCGATGAAGCTCGGCTGCCTCGACGATCCGGGCGCCCTCGAAGCTCCGCAGACGGTGACGCTCAAAGGCTTCGTGCGCCTCTTTTCGAGCGGAAACGACTCGGCTGGCGTGCGCATCGAGATTTTCAAAGAAGGCCCGAACGGGGCGCTCGGCGAGAAGGTCGGCACGGCGGTCGAAACGAAAGACACCGACGCGTTGCTCGAGCCGAAGCCGACTTGGCTCAAGAAATGCCCCGAGGGCGGCTGCTCTTTCCGCGCGTACACCTACGCGGGCGTTCCGACCGAGACGCCGCTCATCATCAAAACGAGCGACGTGAATCAAGGCGGGAGCCGCTGGAAAGAGCTCTACGACTACAACATCCTCTTCCGCAACACGCAGGTCCAAGCGGGCGTCGTGGCGCATGATCCGGCCGCGGTGGCCGCGACCGACGTCAACACGGTGGCCGCCGCCGCAGGAGGTTTCATTCCGAAACCCGACAAGGGCGTGCTCGCCGGAGAGGTCCACGATTGCGAAGATGTCCGCCTCTCGGGAGCGACCGTCGACACCGACGTTCCGCACGAAGCCGACCTGTTCTATTTCGGGGAAAACGAAGCCGATCCCCTCCCGGACCAGCAGCAGACCCGCAGCGGAACGAGCCGCCTCAGCCTGTTCGGCGCGCTGAACTTCCCCACGAACGTCCCTATCCGCGTGACGGGCGTCGGGAAGCTGAACGGTCAAACGATCCTCGTGGGAACGCACGTCGTGCAGACGTTCCCCGGCGCAGTGACCGCCCTCAGTCTCCGCGGTCGCAGGCCCACCCAAAAATAGGCCAAGCAGACGTTCGTCGACCGAAGCGTGGCAAAAAAAGAGGTTCTCGACACGCTCCACGAGGGGCGAGTTCGTCTGTGGCAACCTGCGCGTGGCGAAGGCTACCGGGTAAACGTCGACGCGCTCCACCTTGCCCGCTTCGCCGCGCGGGACGGACGTCTCGTGCGACGGGCGGTCGATCTCGGGTCGGGCGTGGGAGCCGTCGGTCTCACGCTTCTCTACCGAGACGCCGCAACCCACGTGACCTTCGTCGACAAAGACGCGGCGCTGCTAGCTCTGTGCGCGCAGAACATCGAGGAGAACGACTTCGGCGCGCGTGCCCTCACGCGGCACGCCGACGTGGTCCGTCATGCCGCGCTCGTGGGCGATCTCGGCGCTCGAGCAGACCTCGTGGTCGCGAACCCTCCCTACGTCCCACCTGGACGCGGACGTCCTCCGAGCTCCCCCGTTCGTGCCGCGCGCTCGGGCGAGGTCGAACCGTTCGTCGTGTGCGCGCGAGCGCTTCTTGCGCGACGCGGACGCGTGTGTCTCGTGTATCCTGCACACGAAACGATGCGGCTCCTCACGACGTTCCGCAATGCGGGCCTCGAGCCAAAACGAGCTCGTTTCGTCCATGCGAGCGCGGGAGCCCAGGCCCGCGTCGTGCTCGTCGAGGCGTGCCCCGGAAAGCCAGGCGGCTTGGTCGTGGAGCCTCCCCTCGTCGAGAGCTAGCCCCTAGAGCACCGAACAGGTTGAATCCCGTCGGCTTTCGCCGGTTTAGCGTCGCCTCGCGTCGTCGCTCCTCCTCGGATACGAGAGTATCCGTCGTCGT
>JAYUKI010001026.1:0-2842 GCA_043764595.1 Myxococcales bacterium
TAGAGGCCTGCACCGTCGAAGTTCGGAACGTCTTCGGCATTCGAGCTCGAGCGCACTTTGAGCTTCTTGTCGTTCGGTGCCGCTGCGGCGATGGCGTCGCGCACCTGGGCCAGGCGTTCGGGAGCGAGGCGCGCCTTCATGAAGAGCGCTTGCACGCTGGTGACGAGGGTCCGCCGTTCGTTGGGGCTCGGGGCGCCACCGCGCTCCAGCGCCCAGAGCTCGCGAATCTTCGCTTTGAGGGCAGCGTTTGCGGGATCGTCGACGAAGTCACGGTACATTTGGACCGGAACCGCCACGCCTTTCGGGGTAAGATCGTAGCCGGCAAGCGCGCTCTTCGTGCCCGCTTGGGACGCGCGCCCGAGCACGGTCTTGTGAGCGAGGAAGCCAAGTCCCACGGCTTTGCCACCGTAGCGAGGGACCAAGTCGAGGCACGCTTTTACGGCGCCAGGACACATGGTGTCGTACGAGACGACCCGCGTTTCGCTGACGACGGGTAGGGGGATCCAAGGCTTTCCGAGGCGGTCGGCGAGCTTCTTTTTGACCTCGGCGTCGGTGCTGGGCTCGATCGTGAAACCGTCTTTGCGTACGACGAAATGGATGGGCTTGTCGGCAAAAGGTGCCAGTGCCGGATTTTGAGCGCTTGCGTCGCGCATGACGAGGTTCGGAGTGCCCCGTTCTTTGGACTTCAGGTTCACATGCGAAGTTGCATCTTGCACGGTCTTCGTGATGGTTCCGGCGACCACGGCGAGGTCGAGCGGAAGCTCGTCGAAGACGGGAATGTCCGTGGGACGAAGGTCACCGAAGTCTTTCGGGAAGATGCGGAGATAGCCCCAACCTTCGCCGGGATTCATCGGGAGAATCTTCACCGAGCCGAGCATTTTGTCGACGCTGGAGAGCTCGTAGCCGAGTGCGCGGAGCTTTGCGTCGACCCGCGCAGTGGTCTGTTGTTGCCCCGTGGCGACGAAGGCCACCTTCGCTCCGCGGATCTTGAAGGCAGACTTCAAGGTTTCCATGAGGATCAGGATGGCGTCTTCGTTCGCGACGTCGTCCGGATAGAGCTGAATGGCGTAGATTGGATCTTTCGAGTCGCCCTGGAAGTAGGTTTGGATCGTTCCGGCGTAGAATCGCTTTTCGTTCGAAAAATACGTGTTCTGGTTGAACGATTCATTCGAATCGGGAATCGAGAGCTGACGCCGAGCGAAAAGATAGTGGTACTTTGCGTAGTCCGGAGTCGAGCCCGAGACCGTGAAGCTCGAATTGATGAAGTGGACCGTGCGTCGCGTGGGCACTCGGGCGTCGACGAGGAATTTCATCGAGCGGCCTGCCTGGCCAAAACCACCACCCGCGGTCGAAAACGACCGAAAGCGCGTCGCGGACGTGATCGTGTTCGCCGAAAGCACCGTGGAGAGCTCCGACTCGTCGGTGTCGACCTCGTCGCCCGCACCGGTGTCGCTGCTGCAGCCGAACGCAAAAGCGCAGGAAAGAGCGAGCGTCGCGCCAATGGCTAGGGGTCGAAAGAGGCTCATGCGAGGCATCGTAGTCCATGGGGTGAAATGTGCTACATGAACGTACGCGGCGTTTCGCGGGTCCCCTCGGCAAAGGGTGCCCATTCCCCGTTTTGTTGGTCTCATCGGGGGATGAGCCTCGAGGCCGATCTTGACCGTCTCGCCGCACTTGTCCCGCCACCCGAGAGCCCCGTCGGCACGAAGGGCGATTTTGCGTCGGTGTTCGCCGAGCTCGGAGTCACGCTCCCGTCCGACTGGGCCGCACTCGTTTCACGCTACGGATATGGCACGTTCGGAGACCATGTGCATTTGTGGTCTCCGTTCTTCCTGCCCTGCACGATGATGGACCACTCGCGGGGGGCTCTCGAGGCCGATCGGGCACTTGCGCGGATGCACCCGAAGGCGGTTCCATTTGCCCTGTTCCCGGAAACCGAAGGCGCCCTGCCGTGGGCCAATACGGACGACGGAGACGTCGCCTATTGGCTTACCGAACATGCAAATGATCCGAAGGTGACTGGCTTGTCCATGGCGAGCGACTTGGAGGGAGCGAAGCGTGAACGTGGCACTCCGGACAAGTGGCTCGTCGCCGTATGGAATCCGCGCTCGGGGAGGGAGCCTTCCCTGCACGAGGGCGCAGTGGCTTGGATTTTGTCTTGGATCGAGGGTTCGGATTCGCGCTGGTTCGATCCGTGGTGCGAGCGAATGCACATGACGATTCCACTCGTGGATCGCAGTGGCACCCCCTTCGGGCAAAGGCTCGCGCGTCTTCGAGAAGCCTTTGGACCGGTGGTTTCGCGTGGCGCGTATGGCGAGGACGACACCGAACGGCGCCAAGTGCACTTCCTGGCCTCGGCGGGCGCGTGGAAGCTGACGTACGACACCGTGTATGGACACTCGGTTCGACTCGCCGCACCGAAGGACGAGCTCGCCGCGGCGGAGGTCACGCTCGACTTTGCCCTTCGGGCCATGGGATGCGAGAGAGTCGGAACGTCCAAGTGAGCAGACCCTGCGGTTGCGCGTCAGGCTCCGCGGCGGAGCCAGAGGATCCACGCGGAGACGGCGACGATGCCGAACCAGGTGAGGGCGGTGCCTGCGATGCGAAAGGGATTCGGTGAGCGCTTTGGCAGTCCAATGGCGTGCAAGACACGGGCAACGAGGAGGAGCCCCCCGGCCACGTGGAGGCCAAGGCTCGCACCACCGCACAGCTCGGCGAGGAGAAGGATGACGATGGCGAGTGGCACGAACTCGGCGTTGTTCGCGTGGACGCGGACCGCGACGAGAAGCTCGTTGGACTCACCGGTGCCGAGGCTCACCTTTTCGTGCCTTCGCACGTTCGA